>JAODNN010000065.1 GCA_025465355.1 Blastococcus sp.
CAGGCGATCAGGTCACCAGGGAGCGGATCGCGGAGCAGTGCTACCGCGTCGCCGAGAGCCACTCCGGTAGTCATCTCGACGCGGGAGGGGATGCGTAACGAGGGCTGAGACCACTTCACGCGCCCAACGACTGCGCAGAGGGATGAGCGTCGGCGAGTTCGTCGAGCGATTCGCGCTCGTCGGCGCATGGATCGCCGTGGTCGTCGTCTTCAGCGTGCTCGAGCCGGACACGTTCGCCACGTCGTCCAACTTCGCCGCGATCCTCGGTTCGCAGGCTGTCCTCGTCGTCCTCACCTGTGCGCTACTGATCCCGCTGACCGCGGGCGACTACGACCTGTCGATCACTGGAGTGCTCACCCTCTCGCAGATGATCATCGGGATCCTGAACACGAAGTACGGCATCTCCGTATACGCCTGCATCGTCGTCGCGCTCCTGGTGGGAGCGCTCGTGGGTCTGATCAACGGCGCGTTCGTAGTCATCTTCGGCATCGACTCGTTCATCGTCACGCTCGGCACGGGAACATTCCTCGGCGGCGTCGTCCTGTGGATCAGTAACTCGGAGACGTTCGCCGGGATCTCCTCCCAGCTCACCGGGCCGGTCGTCGTCGAACGATTTCTCGGTGTCCCACTCGCTTTCTACTACGGCCTGGCACTTGTCATCGTGCTCTGGTACTTCCTCGAATACACCTCGCTCGGCCGACAACTGCTGTTCGTCGGTCGAAGTCGGAGCGTCGCCCGGCTCAGCGGTCTGAATGTGGGACGCCTCCGGTGGGGGGCACTGGTGGCCTCCGGCGTCATTGCGGCCGCCGCCGGCGTCCTCTACGCAGGAATCACGGGCGCGGCGGACCCGGTGTCGGGCGCGGAGTTCTTGTTGCCTGCGTTCGCGGCGGCGTTCCTCGGAGCGACCAGCATCGTGCCCGGCCGGTTCAACCCATGGGGATCGTTCGTCGCCGTCTACTTCCTCGTCACGGGGATCACCGGGCTCGCCCTCTTCGGGATCCAGTCGTGGTTCCAGGACATGTTCTACGGCGGTGCGCTCGTGCTGGCAGTCACGTTCTCGCAGCTTGCCCGGCGGCGCGAGGAGCACGAGAGCGGCGGGCCGGAGAACTAGCGAACGGAGGCGAGATGAGGGGCGAGACCCGAAAGCCGGTGCCAGGCCGGCGCGGAACGGCCGTCCTCGCTGTGGTGATTCTCGTCGCCGTGCTCGCTGTGGGCTGCAGAGGAGCCGATGAGAAGAGGGCGGACGACGGTTCGTCCTCGGGTGCGTGCGATCTCCACCACGTGACCGAGCAGATCGACGACCACAGGGGGATCGCCGACTGGGCGTACCCCGGCGAGCCCTTCGATGCGAAGAAGGCGGCTGGGAAAACGATCTTCACCATCCAGGAGAACTCCACCAACCCGTTCACGAGCACGATCGTCGCCGGGATGAAGGACGTGGCCGGCTTGATCGGGATCCAGCTCGTGGACTATCCGAACCAAGGCCAACGCACGCAGTGGATCCAGGGAATCCAGCAGGCGATCTCCCAGAAGGTCGGCGTGATCGTCCTCTTGGGCGGCACGATCGGCCCGATCTATTTCCGGGAACAGGCGGCCGCTGCCAATCGCGCAGGCATCCCGATCGTCACGGTCGTCGATCGTGATCTGACCCAGGAGGCCGAGCAGGGCACCGCCGCACGGGTCGGCCAGCCGTACGCCGAGGCTGCGAGGCTCGACGCGGATTGGATCATCAAGCAGACACAGTGCCGCGCGAACGTGCTCGTCCTCACCAGTAACGAGCTGATCGCGGGCGACATCAACAGCAAGGCCGCGCAGAATGAGTTCGACAGATACTGCGGTGAGGGCTGCACGACGAGGTTCGTGAACATCCCGCTCTCCGAGTGGGCGACGAAGATCGGGACGACGACGCAGACGGAGGTCACGTCGAACCCCGCCCTCAACTACGTGTTCCCGCTGTACGACGCCATGGCGCAGTTCGCGGTCCCGGCAATCCAGCTCGGTGGCGGGATCACGAGGGTCAAGGTCGCGACCTTCAACGGCACACCGGGGATCCTTCGCATGATCCAGACCGGTGACACGGTCGAGATGATCGTCGGTGAGAACGAGGCGCACCTCGGCTACGCGGCGATGGACCAGGCCATGCGCCTGATGAGCGGCGTCGACCCGCTCGGCAGCGGGGACTACGGCATCCCGCTGCGCATCTTCGACGACTCGAACGTCGCCGAGACGGGGATTCCGCCTGAATACGGTGTCGGCTACGGCCGCCAATGGCGAGACGGCTTCCTCAAGGCCTGGGGCCTGTCTGGCTAGATCCCAGCCCACAGGAGCGGCGGACCTGATCTCGGCCGTCTTCCTGCGTAGCGCGATGGAGGAGCGGGAACGATGAGTGAACCCGGACGCGACCTGGTCGGCTACGGGGCGAATCGGCCCACGACCGGCTTCCCTGCCGGCAAAAGGCTGGCCATCTCGCTCGTCGTCAATTACGAGGAGGGATCGGAGCGGTCCTTTGCCATGGGCGATCCTGACCAGGAATCACTCACGGAGTGGGGGCAGTATCCGTTCCGGCCCGACGTCCGGAATCTCGCGATGGAGAGCATGCACGAGTACGGCTCCCGGGTCGGCGTCTGGCGCATCCTCGACATTCTCGAGCGCCACGACGTCAAGAGCACCTTCTTCGCTTGCGCGGTCGCGTTCGAGCAGGCCCCGGACGTCGCCCGTGCGGCGGTGGAGCACGGGCACGAGATCTGCAGCCACGGCTACCGGTGGGAGGAAGTCTTCCGTCTGAGCGAAGACGAGGAACGCGAGCACATCCGACTCGCGGTCGACTCGTTCCAGCGGGTGTGCGGGAAGCGGCCCGTGGGCTGGTACTGCCGCTACGGACCGAGCATCCGGACGCGCAGGCTGCTTGTAGAAGAGGGCGGGTTCGTCTACGACTCGGACTCGTACAACGACGAGGTTCCCTATTTCACGCAGGTCGAGGGCCATCAGCACCTGGTCGTGCCTTACTCACCAGATGCGAACGACATTGCTTTCTGGCTGGGCAACGGCATGGCCACGGCCAGGGACTTCGAGACCTACCTGCGCGACTCATTCGACGTGCTGTACGCCGAGTCCGAACACTATCCCCGCATGATGTCGATCGGGCTGCACTGCCGGGTCATCGGAAGGCCGGGACGATCGCCCTCGCTCGACCGGTTCATCGATTATGCAAAGGGATTCGACGGCGTCTGGTTCGCCACTCGAGAAGAAATAGCAGGGTCATGGCTCGGGGTGCACGGCAGAAACGCGCCGTCGGTGGCTTGACCGGAGGGGAGGATCGGCGGCGCTTCGAGTGGGCGGTCGCGTCGATGAGCAGACGCCGCTGATGCTCAAGACCGACGCCAACCCCGAGGGGCTGCCGAGGTCCGCGTTCGACGAGTTGCGCGCCGGCCTCACCGCCGACCGGTCGCAGGTCTACAAGGACTCGTTCGCCCCGTTCTACGGCGCCAACGGCCCTGGGCCGAAGGTCTCGCAGGGCAAGCGGGACGAGTTCTGGCTGCAGAGCATGACCGTAGGAGTCAAGGGGGCGCTGGACTGCATCACGGCGTTTTCCGAGACCGACACGACGGAGGATCTGAAGCTCATCGACGTCCCGACGCTGATCCTGCACGGGGACGACAACCAGATCGTCCCGTATGCCGACGCGTCGCTGAAGTCGGTGAAGCTGGTCAGCACCGCGACGCTGAAGATCTACCCCGGGGCGCGGCACGGGCTAGCGAACGTCCCCGGACGGCTCCGGCCGACGGCGCACGTCTTCAGCAGCGCGGTGATCTCGGCATCGCTGAGGATCGGCACGGGCTTGTCCGGCGCCACCGAGATCTCGATGCCCTCGGTCGGCGCCCTGTCCAGCTCTCCTTCGACGACCAGCCACCGGCAGAACCGCCGCATCCCGCGCAGCCGGGTGGTCACCGTGCTGGGCTCGCAGTTCTCGGCGAGCTCGGCCAGCCAGGCGATGATCGCGTGATCGATCCGGGAGGGTCAGTCAGTGGCATCTTCGCTGGTAGAGCGCTTGGCTCGACTCGGCTGTACTCGCATCGGCTCGCCAGGCTGCTTCGGGTAGTCGGGCGGCCAGGGCATCTCGCCGAGCCCGAGGTCGCGCTCCTGCCGCTCGGCCAGCTCCAGCAGCGGCTCGATGCCGAACGAGTGACCGGCCATCCCGGCGTGCCTGTCGCCGACCGCCCGGAAGCGGGCCGGCATGGTCAGGACGTCGAAGTCGAACGGCGAGACGTCGCCCAGCTCGTCCCAGTCCAGCGGCGCGGAGACGGGGGCGTGCGGCTTGGGCCGGATCGAGTACGCCGAGGCGATCGTGCGGTCCCGGGCCATCTGGTTGTAGTCGATGAAGATCTTCTCGCCGCGCTCCTCCTTCCACCAGGACATGGTCACGCGGTCGGGCAGCCGGCGCTCCAGTTCCCGGCCGAATGCGATCACCGACCGGCGCACCTCCTGGAAGGTCCAGCGCGGCTGGATGGGCACGTAGATGTGCAGCCCGCGGCCGCCGGAGGTCTTCGGCCAGCCCTCCATGCCGAACTCGGCCAGCAGCTCGCGGACATGCGGGGCCACCCACACCGCGTCGGAGAAGTCCGTGCCCGGCTGCGGGTCCAGGTCGATACGGATCTGGTCAGGTGACTCGACGTCGGCCTTGTTCACCGGCCACGGGTGGAAGGTCAGCGTCCCGAGGTTGGCCGCCCATGCCACGACGGCCACCGAGTCCGGCGCAACCTCGTCGGCCGTCCGTCCGCTGGGGAAGGTGATGTGCGCCGTCGGCACCCACTCGGGGGCGTTCTTGGGCACTCGCTTCTGGTAGAACGCGTCGCCGGTGTTGTCCACCCGGGTCGAGATCCGGGCGCCCTCGAACACCCCGCCCGGCCAGCGCTCCAGCGTCGTCGGCCGGTCCTTCAGGGCGAACAGGATGCCCTCGCCGACGGCGACGAAGTACTCGACGACGTCGATCTTGCGGATGCCGCGCTCGGGGAAGTACGGCTTCTCCGGGTTGGAGACCCGCACCTCGTGCCCATCGATCTCCAGGACGACGGCGTCCTTGCTGCTGGCCATTCAGGGGCTCCGATCGGCTCGGGGGCGCCGAGTCTCACGCAGGGCAGGTCAGCCCGTCCAGCGGCTTGGTCAAGTTCACCAGGTAGGAGTCCACGGCCCGCCTCACGCAGTCGGTCTTCGGATAGGACGTGTGCCCCTGTCCCTGCCAGACCAGCAGGACGCCGGACTTGAGGTCGCGCGCCATGTCCTGGGCGCCGGGTAGCGGCGTCACGGGGTCACCGGAGTTGCCCACGACGAGGATCGGGGCGCTTCCCGCGGCGTCCCGCTTCGGCAGCGGTGTCCGGTGGGCTCGCCAGACCGAGCAGGTGTAGAGGCTGGCCGCCGCCCCGGCACCGAACAGCGGGTACTTGTGGTTCCAGTCCGCTGCCAGCACGCGGATCCGGTCCTGGGTGAACGTCTCCTCGGTGTCGGCGCAGTTCACCGCCAGGTTGGCGTCGAGCAGGTTGGAGTAGGTGGCGTCCGGGAGCCGGCCGGAGTAGCTGTCGGCCAGCGAGAACAGGCCCTTGCTGTCACCGTTCTGCGCGGCCGCCAGCGCCTGGGCGAGCTGCGGCCAGGTGCCGCTGTCGTAGAGCCCGGCCTGCACCGCCGTGAGGACCACCCCGTCGGTGGCCTGCCGCTTCTCACCCGTCGCGCTGCTCGCGATCGGCGTCTTCGCGGCCCGGGTGAGCAGGTCCATCACGAACTTCCGGGGGGTGGCGCCGATGGGGCAACCGGCGATGAGCTTGGTGCAGTTGCCGGCGAAGGCGTCGAAGCCCCCTTCCAGGCCCTTGGCGCCGGACTCGGCGTCGCGCTGCACGTTGAGATCGGGGTCGACCGCCCCGTCGAGCACCAGCGCGCGCACCCGCTCGGGGAAGAGCTCGGCGTAGGTCGAGCCGAGGGTCGTGCCGTACGAGTAGCCGAGGTAGGTGAGCTTCTCGTCGCCCAGGGCCTGGCGCAGCCGGTCCATGTCGCGGGCGGTGTCAACGGTGTTGAACGTGCCGAGGGCGTCGCCGTACTGCTTGGCGCAGCCGTCGGCCACCTTGCGCTGGAGGGCGAACGTGTCGTCGAGCTGCGCCTTCGTGACCGGCCGGGGGTTCGCGGCGATCACCTGTTCCTTGAGGTCGTCGGGGATGCACCTGACCGGCGTGGACAGGCCCACTCCCCGGGGGTCGAAGCCGACCAGGTCGAAGCGCTTCAGGACGTCGTCCGGCAACGTGAGCGCCAGGCTGATCGCGGCGTCGGCACCGGAAGCGCCCGGCCCTCCGGGGTTGACCACGAGCGAGCCGATCTTGCCGGTCTGCCCGGCCAGCTTGGCCCGGACGAGGAACAGCGGCAGCGTGGCTCCGGCGGGCTCCGCGTAGCTGATCGGGACCTCGGTCCGGCCGCACTCGAAGGCGAGGTTGCGGTTGCTACCGGGCTGCTTGGCGATGAGCGGCTGGATCTGCTTGTTGCAGTCGGTCCACTTGATCGGCGCCGCCGTGGGCTGCGCGGTCGTCGTGGTGGCGGTGCCAGAGGACGCCGGGTCGGCCAGAGTGTGCGAGAACGAGGTGCAGCCGGCCACGATCAGAGCCAGGGCCAGCAGCAGGCTCGCGGCGACGGCCAGCCGGCCGCGGTGCGGGAACATGATCACGAGCGTAAGAGGCGGGCGCTCGCGTCGCAGTTGAGCACCCCGGTCGGGGGACGGCTCAGCCGTCCAGAACCTCGTTCAGGTCGTATCGCACGGGCACCTCCAACTGGTCGTACGTGCAGCTACGCGCGTCGCGATCGGGGCGCCAGCGCAGGAACTGGCCGGTGTGACGAAGTCGACGTCCCTCGAGCTGGTCGTACTTGATCTCCACGACCAGCTCGGGCCGTAGCGGCACCCAGGAGAGGTCCTTCTTCGCGTTCCACCGGCTGACCGCGCCCGGCATCCGGTTCTCCGCGCCGTCGGCATCGGTGTGGTTGCCCGGCTGGGCGTCGGCCCAGTCCTCCCAGGGGTGGCCCTCCAGCGCGTTCTCCCGGTAGGGCGCCAGCTCCTCCACGAGCTCGGCCCGCCGGGCCATCGGGAAGGACGCCGCCACACCGATGTGCTGGAGGTCGCCGGCGTCGTTGTAGAGGCCGAGCAGCAGCGAGCCGACGATCGGGCCCGACTTGTGCCACCGGAATCCGGCGACCACGCAGTCGGCGGTCCGCACGTGCTTGATCTTGGTCATCAGCCGCTGGTCGGGGCCGTACGGAAGGTCGGCCTTCTTGGCGAGGACGCCGTCCAGGCCCGCGCCCTCGAACGTCTCGAACCAGCGCTTCGCCGTCTCGGCGTCCTGGGTGATGGCGGTGACGTAGACCGGGGGGCGGGCCCCGGCCAGCGCCGTCCGCAGGCGCTTCTGCCGGTCGCCGAACGGGACGTCGAGCAGCGACTCCTCGCCGAGCGCCAGCAGGTCGAAGGCGACGAAGGACGCCGGCGTCTGCTCGGCCAGCAGGTTCACTCGTGAGGCAGCGGGATGGATCCGCTGCAGCAGGTCCTCGAAGTGCAGCCGGTCGCCGCGGGGGACGACGATCTCACCGTCGACCACGCACTTCTCGGGCAGGTTTGCCTTCACCGCCGCCACGACCTCGGGGAAGTAGCGGGTCAGTGGCCGCTCGTTGCGGCTGCCGAGCTCCACCTCGTCGCCGTCCCGGAAGACGATGCAACGGAAGCCGTCCCATTTGGGCTCGTAGAACACGTCGTCGCCGGTGGGGAGCGTGGACGCGGCCTTCGCCAGCATCGGCTTGACCGGCGGCAGCAGGGGGAGATCCATGCCGGTCAGTCAAGCAGTCGCTGCCGACGTCCCGGTGTCCGCCGATTCGACCGCGTGGGAAGGTCGGGCATGGCGACGATTCACCGGACGACGATGGAGCCGACCAAGCTGGAGCTGATTGCCGACTGGCTCCCGCGGCAGGCCTGGTACGCCGACAGCGGCCGGCCGCCGGCGCTGACACGCGCCGGTGGCTTCCGCCTCGACGATCCCGCCGGTGAGGTCGGGCTCGAGTTCGTTCTCGTCGCCGACGGGGCTGCGGGTGCAGACACCACGTACTTCGTCCCGCTGACCTATCGCGGTGCTCCGCTTGCCGCGGCGGAGGAGGGACTCCTCGGCACCTCGGAGCACGGGGTGCTGGGCCGGCGGTGGATCTACGACGGGGCACACGACCCGGTCGCCGTCACTCAACTGCTCGAGTTCCTCCGCGGCGGTACCGAGGCGCAGCACCAGAGCCGGAGCGACACCCCCGATCCGTCCGTGGGCCGCTCCTGGAGCTCCGCGGCCCGGCTCGTCGTCCCCGACCGGCTGCGGGTCTCGCAGGCCGAGCCCGGACGCACGACCATCGCCGTCGAGTCGACCGATGACTCGTCGTCGGACCGGGAGGAGCGCGCCGTCGATCTCGTCCGGGCTCTGCAGCCTGGACCTGCGGCTGACGCCGCCGGCGCGGCTCCGACGGGGCTCGGCCACGTCGACGCCGAGTGGACGCGGCCCGACGGCACGACCTCCCGCGGAATCGTGGTGGTCGTCCGGTAGCGGCGCTGCACCGCGGCGGAGTCAGTCCAGCAGGGAGCGGCGGACGCCGTAGCGGGTGAAGAGCACGCCGTCCTCCTCCAGCACCTGGCGCAGCCCGAGCACGGCCATGTCCGGCAGCGCCGCACGCAGCAACGGTGTCTCGCCACCGCCGACGAGCGCCGGTGCCAGGGAGAGGTCCAGCTCGTCCACCACGCCGGCGGTCAGCGCCGCGTGGAACAGGGTCGGGCCGCCTTCGCAGAGCACCTGCTCGTGCCCGAGCTCGGCCAGCCGGTCCAGCGCCAGCGGCAGGTCGACGTCGTCATCGCCGCACACCAGGACGATGACGCCGGCATCGGCCAGGGCGGCGCGGCGGCCGGTATCGGCGGCCGCGCAGGTCACCAACACGGTGGGGGAGACCGCCGCGGTGACCAGGGCGCTCCCCGGGTCCAGCGAGGCCTGCCGGGAGACGACGGCGATCGGCAGGGTCGGCGGGCGGCCGATCGACGCCCGGATCCGCCCGACCGGCGAGTCGGCCGTGACCGGGCGGTAGCCCTCGGCGGCCGCCGTCCCGTGCCCGACGAGCACCACGTCGGCGAGCGCCCGCAGCACCCGGAACACCCGCCGGTCACCTGACGAGCCCAGCCCTTCGCTGACCCCGTCGACGGTCGCCATGCCATCGAGGGAGGTGATGAAGTTGACCCGCAGCGAGCGCCCCTCCGGCAGCCGGTAGCCATCGAGCAGCCCCGCGTCGTCCAGCGTGGTGTCGGCGGACGCGCTCGGGTGCAGCCGGCGCATCAGCGGGTGGCGAGCACGGCGGCGCTCTCGGCGGGGAGGGTCACCGTCTCCCCGTCCAGGGCGGGCAGCTCTCCCGTCGCGAACAGGACATCGGTCACCGCGGTGTCCAGGTCGATCTCCCGCGGTTCTTCGGCAAGGTTGACCACGACCCGCAGACTGCCACGCCGCACCACCATCCAGCGGTCGGCGTCGTCCCAGCTGACGGCCATGGAGGACAGGTCGGGGTCGACGAGGTCGGGATGCGCCCGGCGCAGCGCCAGCAGGGCCCGGTGCACGGCCAGGATCCGCTCGTGCGGCTCCTGGGAGAGCTCGGACCAGTCGAGCTTCGAGCGGGTGAAGGTCTCCGGGTCCTGCGGATCGGGGACGACGTCAGCGTCCCAGCCGTGCTCGGCGAACTCACCGATGCGCCCTTCGGCGGTCGCCTTCCCCAGCTCGGGCTCGGGATGGCTGGTGAAGAACTGCCACGGGGTGCTCGCGCCCCACTCCTCGCCCATGAACAGCATCGGCGTGAACGGGCTGGTGAGCACCAGCGTCGCGGCGACCGCGAGCATGCCGGGGGAGAGGGTCGCGGCGATCCGGTCGCCGACGGCGCGGTTGCCGATCTGGTCGTGGTCCTGGACGTAGCCGAGGAACTTCCAGCCGGGCACGGTGGCGGTGTCGACCGGCCGACCGTGGTGCCGACGGCGGAAGCTCGACCAGGTGCCGTCGTGGAAGAACGCGCCGGTCAGCGTCTTGGCCACGCCCGCGAATCCGGCCTCGGCGAAGTCGGCGTAGTAACCCTGTCCCTCGCCGGTGAGGGTCGCGTGCAGCGCGTGGTGGAAGTCGTCGCTCCACTGTGCGGTGAGGCCCAGGCCGCCGGCGACCCGCGGGCTGACCGTCCGAGGGTCGTTCAGGTCGCTCTCCGCGATCAGCGTGAGCGGCCGGCCGACGGCGACCGACAGCCTGTCCACCTCCTGGGCCATCTCCTCGAGTACGTGGGTGGCCCGCTCGTCGACCAGCGCGTGCACCGCGTCCAGCCGGAGCCCGTCGACGTGCATGTCCCGCAGCCACATCAGCGCGTTGTCGAGGATGTAGCGCCGCACCTCGTCGGAGTCACGCCCCGACAGGTTGATCGAGTTGCCCCACGTGTTGGCGCCGCCTTCGGCGAAGATCGGGAAGAACTCGGGCAGGTAGTTCCCCGACGGACCGAGGTGGTTGTAGACGACGTCCTGGATGACGCCGAGGCCCTGCTGGTGGCACGCGTCGACGAAGCGCTGGTAAGCCGCCGGACCGCCGTAGGTCTCCTGGACGGCGTACCAGGCGACGCCGTCGTAGCCCCAGTTGTGGGTGCCGTTGAACGCGTTGACGGGCAGCAGCTCGACAAAGTCGACGCCCAGCCGGACGAGGTGGCCCAGTCGGCCGATCGCGGCGTCCAGGGTGCCCTCGGGTGTGAAGGTGCCGACGTGCAGCTCGTAGACGACCCCACCGGCCAGCGGGCGGCCCGTCCACGAGCCGTCACCCCACTCGTGCGCGTAGGGGTCGAACCGCCGCGACAGCCCGTGGACCCCATCGGGTTGGCGGCGGGAGCGTGGGTCCGGGCAGGGAGTCTCGGTGTCATCGAGCAGGAATCCGTAGTCGGCCTCGGGCCCTGCCTCGACCTCGGCCCGCCACCAGCCGTCGTCATCCCGCCGCATGTCGTGCACGGCTCCGTCGAGCTGGAGCCTCACCCGCTTGGGGAGGGGCGCCCAGACGGCGAACTCGACGGGCTCGGACATGCGGGTGCCTCCAGGAGCAGCGGGCGGGGGAGCGTTCGGATCATGCCCGCACACGGCCCCGCCAATCGCCGCTGCCCTGCGCGATCCGGGGGCTCACCCGACATCATCGACTGAGCCCCCGGACCACGATCCGTCAGGCGATCAGGCGCTGACCCGTGAAGATCATGTTCGGGTCACTGATCCTGTCCTGGTTCCTCCGGAACAGTTCCGCCCAGCCGCCCTGGGTGCCGCGCGCAGCGGCGATCTTGGCGAGGGTGTCCCCGGCCCGGACGAGGTAGGAACCGGTTGTCGTCTGGCCCGCTGCTTGGGCCGTGCTTCCCTGCACCTGCTGGGGCAGGGGGGTCCGCTCCGCGCGTGAGGCGCGGACCGGAGCAGGCGCGGCGGCAGAGGTGCCGCCGGTGAGCCGGCGGCCGCACACCGGCCAGGCGCCGATGCCCTGCCCGGCGAGCACACGCTCGGCGATCGCGATCTGCTGGCCCTTGCTCGCCAGATCGGCGCGCGAGGCGTACGAGCCGCCGCCGTACCCGCGCCAGGTACCCGCGCTGAACTGCAGGCCGCCGTAGTAGCCGTTGCCGGTGTTGGTGCTCCAGTTGCCACCGGACTCGCACTGGGCGACACCGTCCCAGTTGTGGACAGCGGCCTGGGCTGAGCCGCTCATGGTGATCACCGAGATCGCTGCCGCGCCGGTGAGGGCGACGGCGCCACGGCGCAGAGCGCGCGCGGGCATGCGGACATGGTTGTACTGAGGCATGGATCCTCCGATCGACCGCCGGCGGAGTTAGCTGTCGGGTTCGGGCGATCGGTGCCCGGCCGCTCATAGCGGCTTCACCCCAGACGCGGAGGGCGTCAGGCGTGGGTCCCCCGCCCCCGTCCACGGGTTGTTCGGGTCAAGCGCCGCCGGACGGGGTTGGGCGGGACGGCGCTGTGCCCGACCGGACGGCCGCGGCACCGGATCGACCGTAATGACGGTCCGGCGGTCCCGCTGGGCGAGCGCCGGGGCTTCGCGCCTGTTGCCCCGGGGTTTCCGCGCCATGCCGGGGAATCCCCCCGCTCCGCTCCTGGCGCGCCACGGTCAGTCGCGGACCAGCAGCGCCACCGGCAGCCGGGCGAGCAGGACGTCGACGGCGATCCCGGCGACGTCCGACACGAACCGCTCGCCGGTCAGCAGGTCGCGCCAGGCGCCGGTCGGCAGGTGCACCGCCGTGTCGCCCCAGCCGCTCGCCGCCAGCGCCGCCGGGAACCGCGTCGCCACGGCGACGACGCCGGGGGCGTCGGGGGCGCCCCGGTCGAACGCGACGACATGGTCGGCTGCCGAGCCGGTGACCTCGACCGGCGTGTACCCGCCGAACCACTCGGGATGGTCCCGCCGGGCGCGCAGCACCCGCACCACGACGAGCAGCTTGGCCGCACCGGACTCGTCGACCGCAGGCACCTCCCCGGCGTCGATCCGGGCGAGCAGCCTGCGACGCGCGGCGTAGTCGACCGGACGACGGTTGTCGGGGTCGACCAGCGAGAAGTCCCAGAGCTCGCTGCCCTGGTAGACGTCCGGCACCCCGGGCATGGTCAGCTGGAGCAGCTTCTGCGACAGCGAGTTCGACCACCCCAGCGGGGCGATGCGGGCGACGAAGGCCTCGATGTCCGCCGTCGTCGCCGGGTCGTCGTACGCGGCGTCGACCAGCGCATGCAGCTGCAACTCGAACGGCTCGTCCGGGTCGGTCCAGGTGGTCGACGTCCCGGCCTCGCGGGCGGCCTTCTCCGCGTAGGCATGCGCCCGCTCCCGCGAGAGCGGCCACGCGCCGACCAGGTTCTGCCACACCAGGTGCGCGAGCGGCCGGTCGGGCAGCGGGTGGCGGGCGAGCAGCGTGCGGACCAGCTGGGCCCACTCGGTGGGCAGCTCGGCCAGCACCGCCAGCCGCGCGCGGACGTCCTCGCTGCGCTTCGTGTCGTGCGTGGACAGCGTGGTCATCGACCGCGCCCGCCGACCGACGCGGCGGGCCTGCGCCTCGTGGAACTCCTCGACGCTGCTGCCGAACCGCGTGGGATCGCCGCCCACCTCGTTGAGCGCGACGAACCGGGCCCACCGGTAGTAGGCGCTGTCCTCGACGCCCTTGGCCATGACCGGGCCGCTGGTCTGCTCGAAACGGGTCGCCACCTCGGTGGCCGCCTGGGCCAGGAGGGGGTGCAGCGCGTCGACGGCCGCCACCAGGTCGGGACGACGGCCCCGGACCGCACCGACCGTGGCGTCCAGGTGCTCGCGGCCGTCGGGCAGGTAGCTCCGGTAGACGGGGAAGGAGGCGAGCAGCTCGGCGAGGGCCTCGGTCTGCTGCTGGCCGTCGACTGCGCCACGGCCCGCCCCTCCAAGCTCGCTGATGACGCGGACCAGCCGGGCGACCTCCGACCCGAGGGCGCCGTCGGTGACCTCACGCTTGGAGTCGTGCACCAGCTGGGCATAGTCGACCGTTCCGCCCGACAGCTCGGTGTCCAGGGCCGTCAGCGCCGCCTCACCGGCCGGATCGACCAGAACCTGGTCCACCTCGCTCAGGGCGTCGTAGCCGGTGGTCCCTGCGGTGGCCCAGCCCTCCGGCAGGTCCTCGCCGGGCTCGAGGATCTTCTCGACGACCGTCCAGCGGTGCCCCGAGGCCTCGGCCAGCCGGTCGAGATAGCCCTTCGGGTCGGCGAGGCCGTCGGGATGGTCGATCCGCAGCCCGTCGACCGATCCGTCGTCCACCAGCCGCAGGACCAGCTCGTGGGTGGCGTCGAAGACGGCCGGGTCTTCGACCCGCAGCCCGGCGAGGGTGTTGATCGCGAAGAAGCGCCGGTAGTTGAGGTCGGTGTCGGCGCGGCGCCAGTCGACCAGCTCGTAGTGCTGCCGGTCGTGCACCTCCTGCGGCGTACCGCTCTCCGTGCCGGGCGCGACGGGGAAGCGGTTGTCGTAGTAGCGCAGCTCCGGGCCTTCCGCACCGTCGACCCCGCCGTCCACGAGCTCGAGCTTCTGGACGTCGTCGGCCGAGCCGAGCACCGGCAGGCGCACCTTGCCTTCGCCTGCGTCCCAGTCGATGTCGAAGGCATCGGCGTGGGCGCTGGCGCGGCCGTGCTTCAGCACGTCCCACCACCACGGCGCGGCCGCCGCGTCGGCCACGCCCATGTGGTTGGGCACGATGTCGAGCACCAGGCCGAGGCCGTGATCATGCAGGGCCGCGACGAAGCGGTCGAACCCGTCCTTCCCGCCGCGGGCCTCGTCGATGTGCGCGTGGTCGACCGTGTCGTAGCCGTGGGTGCTGCCCTCGGCGGACCGCAGCAGCGGCGACGAGTAGGCGTGGCTGACGCCGAGGTCGGCAAGGTAGCCGGCCACCTCGGCGGCGTCCTCCAGCCGGAAGCCGGCGTGCACCTGCAGCCGGTAGGTCGCCGTGGGCACCCCCCGGTGGCGGTTGCCGCCGGGGGCGTCGGGCCCGGTCATGCCGCCGCGCGCAGGACGACCATGGCGCGGGCGGCGACGGTGAGCGTCGCCCCCGGCTTGATATCGACCGGCTCCACCTCGCCGAGCTCCGCGGTGTCCACCACCACGGTCCAGCCCTCGGCGTAGTCACTGCCGGGCACGGTGAAGTCGATCGGCTCCGCCCCGGCGTTGAAGGCCAGGTAGAAGCAGTCGTCGACGACGTCCTCGCCTCGCTCGTCGGTCTCCCGGATGCCGTGCCCGTTGAGGTACATGGCCAGCGACTTGGCGAAGCCGGCGTCCCAGTCCTCGTCGGTCATGATGTCGCCGTCGGGGGTGAGCCAGGCGATGTCCTGGACCGGGTCGCCCTCCTCCCGGCGCACCGGGCGGCCGTGGAAGAACCGGCGGCGGCGGAAGGTCGGGTGGTCCTTGCGGAGCTTGGTCACCATCTTGGTGAACTCGAGCAGGCCCTCGTCCACCTGGTCCCAGTCGATCCAGGTCAGCTCGGAGTCCTGGGCGTAGCCGTTGTTGTTGCCCTTCTGCGTGCGGCCGATCTCGTCGCCGTGCAGCAGCATCGGCACGCCCTGCGACAGCATGAGCGTGGCGATGAAGTTCCGTCGCTGCTGGGCGCGCACGGCCAGCACGTCGGGGTCGTCGGTCTCGCCCTCGACCCCGCAGTTCCAGCTGCGGTTGTGGCTCTCGCCGTCGTTGTTGTCCTCGCCGTTGGCCTCGTTGTGCTTCTCGTTGTAGGAGACGAGGTCGTTGAGGGTGAAGCCGTCGTGCGCGGTCACGAAGTTGATGCTGGCGACCGGGCGCCGTCCCGAGTGCTGGTAGAGGTCGGACGACCCGGTGATCCGGCTGGCGAACTCGCCGATGGTGGCGGGCTCGCCGCGCCAGAAGTCGCGGACGGTGTCGCGGTACTTGCCGTTCCACTCGGTCCACAACGCCGGGAAGTTGCCGACCTGGTAGCCGCCCTCGCCGACGTCCCATGGCTCGGCGATCAGCTTGACCTGGCTGACGACCGGGTCCTGGTGGACCAGGTCGAAGAAGGCGGACAGCCGGTCGACGTCGTGCAGCTCGCGGGCCAGCGTGGAGGCAAGGTCGAAGCGGAAGCCGTCGACGTGCATGTCGGTGACCCAGTAACGCAGCGAGTCCATGATCAGCTGCAGCGACTGCGGCTGCCGGGCGTTGAGCGAGTTCCCGGTGCCGGTGTAGTCCATGTAGAACTGCTTGTCGTCCTCGACCAGCCGGTAGTAGGCCTGGTTGTCGATGCCCTTGAACGACAGCGTCGGGCCCAGGTGGTTGCCCTCGGCCGTGTGGTTGTAGACGACGTCGAGGATGACCTCGATGCCAGCCTCGTGCAGCGTGCGCACCATGCCCTTGAACTCCTGGACCTGCTGGCCCGCGGTCTTGTCGCTGGCGTACTCGTTGTGCGGGGCGAAGAAGCCGATGGTGTTGTAGCCCCAGTAGTTGCGCAGGCCCTTCTGCTGCAAGGTGTCGTCCTGCACGAACTGGTGCACCGGCATGAGCTCGATGGCGGTGATGCCGAGCTCGGTGAGGTACTCCACCACCGCCGGGTGGGCGATGCCGGCGTAGGTGCCCCGCAGCTCGTCCGGCACGCGGGGGTGGGTCATCGTCAGGCCCTTGACGTGGGCCTCGTAGATGACCGACTGGGCGTACGGGGTCCTCGGCGGCCGGTCGACGCCCCAGTCGAAGAACGGGCTGACGACGACGGACTTGGGCATGTGCGCCGCCGAGTCGTCGTCGTTGCGCTCCTGGGTCTCGAAGTCGTACCCGAAGACCGACTGATCCCAGTCGACGGCGCCGTCGATGGCCTTGGCGTAGGGGTCGAGCAGCAGCTTGTTGGGGTTGCAGCGCAGCCCCTGAGCCGGGTCGTAGGGCCCGTGGACACGGAAGCCGTAGCGCTGACCGGGATGGATGCCGGGCAGGAAGGCATGCCAGACGAAGCCGTCCATCTCCGGGAGGACGATGCGCTCCTCTTTGCCGGCGTCGTCGAAGAGGCACAGCTCGACCTTCTCGGCCACCTCGCTGAAGATCGCGAAGTTCGTGCCGGTGCCGTCGTACGTGGCACCCAGCGGATAGGCGGCGCCGGGCCATACCTGGGTCATTCGGTGTTCCTCCTGCGCAAACGCCCCGGTGGGCACGGGGCAGTGGCCTCCCTGTCCGCAATCGGCAGGGAGGTCGGTACGGGTAGAGCAATGTCGTGGCGGACGTGCGGTGCCCGCGACCAGCGTCCCGCAACCCTGAATCCCGTGTGGGAGACGTCGCTCACTCCGAGGGTCGGCCCCGGGGAGCCGGCGCGGACGACGACGCCCTCCGCGGCGGGGCCGCGGAGGGCGTCGTGCGCAGGTCCGATCCCGGAAGGTGGGCCCGGGATCCGTGCACGCCGGGACCGACCTCGCCCGGCGAGCCGGGTGGCGCTGGTCCACGGCCTGAACCACTCCTGCGATCAGGCACGCTAGGGGGCCTCCGGTGGCGAGACAAGTGATCGGTCCGCCACACCGTTCCCGAGTGCACCAACCGGCGCACGAACGCGCACGGGACGCGTTCTGTCACACCTGCGACGTACCGTCGTTCTGTGCGCACGACCACCGACATCAGGCCCACCCGGGGGAAATTCCGCGTCGTCAGCGACTTCGAGCCCTCGGGTGACCAGCCGGCGGCGATCAAGGCGCTGGCTGAGCGGGTGAACGCGGGGGAGCAGGACGTCGTCCTGCTCGGCGCCACCGGTACCGGCAAGTCGGCGACGACGGCGTGGCTGATCGAGCAGGTGCAGCGCCCGACGCTGATCATGGCGCCGAACAAGACGCTGGCCGCGCAGCTGGCCAACGAGTTCCGGGAGCTGCTGCCCGACAACGCCGTCGAGTACTTCGTCTCCTACTACGACTACTACCAGCCTGAGGCGTACGTCCCGCAGACGGACACCTACATCGAGAAGGACTCCTCGATCAACGAGGAGGTCGAGCGGCTGCGCCACTCGGCGACGCAGAGCCTGCTCACCCGGCGGGACGTCGTGGTGGTCGCGACCGTGTCGTGCATCTACGGCCTGGGGACGCCGGAGGAGTACGTCGATCGCGCGCTCAAGGTCAAGGTGGGCGAGACCCGCGACCGTGACGATCTGCTGCGCACGCTGGTCACCGAGCAGTACACCCGCAACGACCTGTCCTTCACCCGGGGCACCTTCCGCGTGCGGGGCGACACCATCGAGGTGTTCCCGGTGTACGAGGAGCTCGCCTGCCGGATCGAGATGTTCGGCGACGAGGTCGAGCGCCTGTACTACCTGCACCCGCTCACCGGTGAGGTGATCCGCGAGGTCGACGAGCTCTTCGTCTTCCCCGCCACTCACTATGTCGCCGGGCCGGAGCGGATGGAGGGGGCGATCCGCGGCATCGAGGCCGAGCTCGAGCAGCGCCTCGCGGAGCTGGAGAAGCAGGGCAAGCTGCTGGAGGCGCAGCGGCTGCGCATGCGCACCACGTACGACATCGAGATGATGCGCCAGGTCGGGTTCTGCTCCGGGATCGAGAACTACTCGCGGCACATCGACGGCCGCGCCCCCGGCTCCGCCGGATCGTGTCTCATCGACTACTTCCCGGACGACTTCCTGCTGGTCATCGACGAGTCCCACGTCACCGTGCCGCAGATCGGCGGCATGTACGAGGGCGACATGAGCCGCAAGCGGACCCTCGTCGAGCACGGATTCCGGCTGCCGTCGGCGATGGACAACCGCCCGCTGAAGTGGGAGGAGTTCACCGACCGGATCAAGCAGACCGTCTACCTCTCGGCCACGCCCGGCCACTACGAGCTCGGCCGCACCGCTGGTGAGTTCGTCGAGCAGGTCATCCGGCCCACCGGCCTGATCGACCCGGAAGTCGTCGTCAAGCCGACCAAGGGCCAGATCGACGACCTGGTGCACGAGATCCGGCTGCGCACCGAGAAGGACGAGCGGGTACTGGTCACCACGCTGACCAAGAAGATGGCCGAGGATCTCACCGACTACCTGCTCGAGCTCGGCATCAAGGTGCGCTACCTGCATTCCGAGGTCGACACCCTGCGCCGGGTCGAGCTGCTCCGCGAGCTCCGGCAGGGCGAGTACGACGTGCTGGTCGGGATCAACCTGCTGCGGGAGGGCCTCGACCTGCCGGAGGTGTCGCTGGTCGCGATCCTCGATGCGGACAAGGAGGGCTTCCTCCGGTCGGGCACCTCGCTGATCCAGACCATCGGCCGGGCCGCGCGCAACGTGTCCGGCGAGGTGCACATGTACGCGGACAAGATCACGCCGTCCATGGCGCTGGCGATCGACGAGACCAACCGGCGTCGCGAGAAGCAGCGGGCCTACAACACCGAGCGGGGGATCGACCCCCAGCCGCTGCGGAAGAAGATCGTCGACATCCTGGACGGCATCTACCGCGAGGCGGAGGACTCCGAGGCCACGGAGCTGCTCGGCGGATCCGGCCGGCAGCAGTCCCGCGGCAAGTCGCCGGTTCCGGGGCTGTCGTCGAAGAGCGCGGCGAGGGGCAAGGCCGGTGCCATCGACGTGCAGGGGCTGCCGCGCAACGAGCTCGCCGACATGATCACGCAGATGAACGAGCAGATGCTGGCCGCCGCACGCGAGCTGCAGTTCGAGGTGGCCGCACGGCTGCGCGACGAGCTGTCGGAGCTCAAGAAGGAGCTCCGCCAGTTGGACGCGGCGCACGCCTGAAGGCCCCCGAGCCCTTCGCAGGCTCAGGGCACGCCCGGAGGGGGCCGGCTCACCCGGGTTCAGCCCGGCCGAGCCCGGCGGCGCGGGCGCGCGCGCCTGCCTCTCCGCGGTCGGTGGCCTGGAGCTTGGCCAGGATCGTCGACACGTGGTTGCGCACCGTCTTGTCGCTGAGGAACAGCCGGGAGGCGATCCATGCGTTGCCGCGTCCCTCGGCCACGAACTGGAGCACCTCGAGCTCGCGGTCGGTGAGCTCCGGGAAGGGGCGCGCGGCCCGGCTGGAGGCAGGTGCGGCGGAGAAGTAGCCGAGCGCCCGCCGTGCGATGCCCGCGCCGAAGGTGACGTCCCCGGCGGCGACCGCCCGGATGGACCGCTCGATCTGCTCCTGGTCGGCGCCCTTGACCAGGTAGCCCCGGGCGCCGGCGCGCATCGCGGTGAACAGCGACTCGTCGTTGTCGAACATGCTCAGCACCAGTGTCGCGACGTGCGGCGCGGTGGTGGCCAGCTCGCGGATCGCCTGCAGCCCGCCGGTGCCCGGCATGTGCAGGTCCATGAGCACGACGTCCACGCCGTGCTCGACCGCGGCTGCCACGGCGGCGGCGCCGTCGGCCGCCTCGGCCACCACCTCGATGTCCGCGGACCCGGCGAGCGCGGCGCGCAGCCCGTGCCGGTAGACGGGGTGGTCGTCGGCGATCAGCACCCGGATCGTCATGCGGTGCCTCCCCGCGGGATGGTCACGTGCACGGTCGTGCCGCCGGCCGCGCCCGGCGTGATCACGCAGGTGCCGCCGAGCTCGGTGGCGCGCTCGGTCATCGACCGCAGCCCCAGGCCGCCGGGCCCCGGGGGCCGCACGTGGCGCGCTGCGGCCAGGCCGACCCCGTCGTCCTCGACGGTCAGGGTCAGCGGGTCGGTGGTGTCGTCCAGCCGGACCACGCAGGAGGACGCCGTCGCGTGCCGGGCCACGTTGGTCACCGCCTCCAGCACGATCCGGTAGATCGCCACCTCGGTCTCCGCCGGGAGCGGGCCGAGCGGGCGCGCAGTCTCCACCCGCACCACCAGGGCGCCCTCGCTGCGCACGGTCACCGTCTCCGCGTACTGCAGCAGCGCCTCCTGCAGCCCGAGCTGTTCGAGTGTGGTCGGCCGCAGGTCGGCCACCAGCCGCTTCACGTCGGCCAGGCTGTCGTCGACCTCCCGCTGCAGGTGCTCGAGCAGCTCCGCGCCGTTCCCGGTCGCCGACCGGCGGGCCGCCCCGAGCCCCAGGGCGACGCCGGCGAGGGTCGGGCCCAGCCCGTCGTGCAGGTCCCTCCGGATCCGGTGTCGCTCCTCCTCGCGCGCCAACGCGAGCTGGTCGCGGGAGCGGCGCAGTTGGTGGGTCAGCCGCACGGCGTCCGTCGCGACCGCGACCTGCCGGGCGAAGCCTTCGAGCAGCCGCTGGTCGCCCGGGTCCAGGAACCGGCGGGTACCCGGCAATCCGACGGTGAGGATCCCGACCTCGCTACCCGCGTGCCACAGCGGCAGGTGCACCGTGCCGGCCGTCGGCGTCCCGTGCTCGGCGGCCGGCAGCGGCTCCCCGACCAGGGTGACCGCTGCGTAGGGCAGCCGCAGCGACGTCGCAACCGTGGAGACCACGGCCGGGAGCACCTCGTCCGGTGCCATCGTCGCCTCCAGCCGCTCGCCCAGGCCCAGCACCGCGCCGTACGGGTCCCGGCGCTCGCCGTACAGCAGCCGGTCCACCCTCCGCTGCACGGAGTGGCGCACCGGGGCCAGCCCGAGGGCGACGACCACCGCGGCGATGACCGCTCCGGAGGTCGGGCCACCGATCGCCCGCGACGCCAGCCCGGCGATCAGCCCGAAGACCGCCGCGACCAGCGTGGTGAGGACGCCATAGACGAGGGTCCGGTTGAGCAGTCGGTCGCCGTCGAACAGCCCCTCGCGCACCATCGCCACCCCGAGCGCGACGGGGAACAGCCCGGTGGCGATGGTCGGGATCACCACGTTCACCGGCAGGGCCTGGCAGACGAAGACGACGACGAAGGCGACGAAGAACCAGGCCAGCCGACGGCGCTCGGGACCGCTCGTGCGGGCCATCCGCACCGCGATGCCGACCGCCCCGGCCACCCCGCAGGCCGCCGCCACACCGGCCGAGGTGAGCAGCGCCGTCCGCAGCACGTCCTGCACCGGTGGCCCCGGAGCCAGCGGGCTGCGCTGGCCGGTGGCGAGGTCACCCGGATCGAGGAACGGCAGGGCAACGGTCACCAGCGCCGCCACCGCGGCGCCGACCCAGACGACCGGCCGCCATCGCGGTGACGCGGGGCGGCCGTCGGGGAAGAGCGGCGAGATGAGCCCCGCGGCCAGGACGAAGCCGGGCATCCAGACGACGTCGGCGACGACCGCCGCCGCGCCCGCTGCGGGGAGGGGCGGCTGGCGTACCGACCAGGCGGTCCCCAGCAGTCCCACGGCCTGGGTCAGTCCGATGGCGACGAAGATCCAGGCCAGCGCGTGCCGTGGTTCCCGCGTCAGGACGAACGCCCCGACGGCGGGAAACGTGACCCCGATGACCGCGCCGATGATCGAATGCCCGTCGACCAGCTCGCGCCACGACTGGTTCCCGGCGGCGACGAGCAGCGCCACCACGACCGTGACGGCGCACCCGATGGCGAGGGCTACGGCGAGGCGGGGCAGGCCACGCGGTCGCGCCGGCACGCCGGACGGCGCGGCCGGGGACACCCCCACGGTCGCGCCGTCCGGATGCGTGTTGGCGCTCACCGCACCACCGGGGCGGCGTGCGGGTCCGGGGCCGGAGCCGAACGCAGCACGTCGACCGCCATCCACAGCAGCCCGACGAACAGGAACGGGCTCCCCGGGACGACGCCGATCAGCTGGGCGAGCTGGAACAGCAGGACGAGGACGATCGCCGTCCGCGAGACGGATCCGGACCGCCAGAGCGCGATCATCGCGACCACGATGCCGAGGAACGCCCCGATCATGAACATCGGCATGAACAGGTAGCCGGGCAGTCCCATGGCGGTAGGCGAGCTCAACGAGTCGGCGACCCGGTCGACCGGGAAAGCACCCTGGCGCACCAGCGCGAACTGCGTCAGCTCGACGCCTTCGAGCACCCACTGCATGGCGAGGCCGATGGCGAGCAGCACGGCGCCGGCCACCGCCAGCCTGGGCGAGCGGCGCCGGGAGAGCAGGAACCACGCGAGCGCCGTCCCGGCGATGAACAGGGTGCCCAGCACGTCGGCGGTGATGCCGATGCCGGCGGCACCGGGGTGGTCGTGCATGTAGGCGACGTGGTCACTCCCGTCCTTGCCGAAGCCGATCAGGTCGCCGACGGTCCACAGCGCACCGCCGACCGCCAAGGTTGTGGCAGCGGCAACACGTCCTGCGGGGCTCCAGCCCGTGGCCGGACTGCGCGGGGGCGCGGCGGCGGGCCGCGTGCTGTCGGTGGTCGTGCTCATGATGTCTCCTCCGTTCCGGAAGCCACCCGGATGTGGCTCACCGGGACGGTGCGCCGCCGCGCGTCCCGAAGTCATGGGAACGTCGTCCTGACCTCATCCGGGACGGCGGGATCATGACCTGTGCCCCCGGCCGGGCGGAAGCGTTCGGGCTGCGAGCTGGAACGGAGGAACCGTGGAGCGGGATGAGCTGGTCGGCTACTGCCTGGCCAAGCCAGGGGCGGAGGAGACCTACCCGTGGGGCGAGGCCGAGCTGGTCGCGAAGGTGGGCGGCAAGGCCTTCGCGTTCATCGGCCTCGAGGGCGGCACTGTCGGCGTCAAGTGCGGGCGGGACAGCACCGAGGCGGCGGAGTGGCGGGAGCGCTACCCCGGTGCCATCACCCGCAGCGCCTATGTCGGGAGGTACGGCTGGAACTCCGTCGACTGGACCGGCCCGGTGCCCGAGGACGACGTCCGCGAGCTGGTCGACGCGTCCTACGAGGCGGCGGTCGCGGCCCTGCCCAAGCGGAGCCGCCCGGTCGCCGGATGATCGCGGCCTAGAGTGCGCCGGTGGACGCTGGGCCTCTCGAGGAACGCCCACGCAGGCGGCGTGGTGGCCGGCCTCGTGGTGTGGGTGCGCTCCCCGGCCGGCTCGGGGTGCGGCTCCGGGCGACCGTCGCCGCTGTCGCGGTCGTCGCGATCGCGCTCATCCTGTCGGCGGTGACGCTCGTCATCCTCGTCGGGCGGACGGTGGGGGACTCGATCACCGCGACCGTGCTCACCCAGGCGGAGGACGCCGCCGCCGAGATGCAGAACGGGGTCGCCGGCGTGGCGGTCGCCGGCGCCGAGAACGGCGTCCGCGTCCAGGTGGTGCGGGGCAACGGGGTGCTCGCCGCCAGCCGCTCGCTGGTCGGGCGCCCGCCGCTGAGCTCGGCGAAGCCGGCTCCCGGCGAAACGGTCGTCCAGACGCTCGACGGGGCGCGGCTGGGTCGGCCGGGCGTCATGTACCGGGTGGCGGTGGTCGGTCTCCAGCCCCGGATCGGCGCCGACCGCGTCATCGCGCTGCAGTCGCTCACCGTCGCCCGCGACGCCCAGGACGTGGTCGTCAGGCTCGCGTCCATCGGCGTCCCTTTCCTGCTGCTCGTCGTGGGCGCGGCCACCTATGTCTCGGTCGGGCGCGCCCTGCGGCCGGTGGAGGCGATCCGTGCTCGCACCGCCGAGATCGGTGCCGCCGACCTCTCGGCGCGGGTGCCCGTTCCGTCGTCCGACGACGAGGTGTCGGCGCTGGCCCTCACCATGAACGGCATGCTCGGGCGGCTGGAGGCGGCCGTGGCGACGCAGCGGGCGTTCGTCTCCGATGCCGGGCACGAGATGCGGAGTCCGCTGGCCGCCATCCGCACCGAGGTGGAGGTGGCCCAGCGAGCCGGGCTGAGCGACCGCACGCTGGCGGACCTGCTCGGCGAGACGGGGCGCCTGGAGCGGCTGGTAGCCGACCTCCTGCTGCTCGCCCGGGCCGACGAGGGGGCGATGACCCTGCACCGCGCCGACGTCGACCTCGATGACCTGCTGGACGACGAACGCGCGCGGCTGCGGAACCAGCCTGACCTCACCGTCACCGCGTCGGTCGCTCCCGCTCGGGTCGTCGGCGACCGGTCGGCGCTGGCGCGGGTCGTCCGCAACCTGGTTGACAACGCCGCCCGGCACGCGGCCGGACGGATCCACCTGGCCAGCGGCACCGACGGGGGACGGGCCTGGGTCGAGGTCACCGACGACGGCCCCGGCATCCCGATGGAGGACCGGGCGCGGGTGTTCGAGCGGTTCGTCCGGCTCGATGACGCGCGGGCGCGGGAAGACGGCGGCAGTGGACTCGGTCTCGCGATCGTCCGCGAGCTGGTCCGGGCCTCGGGTGGTTCAGTCCGGCTCGACGGGGCGGGCCCCCTTCCTGGTGCCCACGTGCGGGTCGAGCTGCCGGCTCAGCCCTCGTCGGGGGCGAATACGTAGCCCGCACCGCGAACGGTCTGGATGCTCGACCGCCCGAACGGGGTGTCGATCTTGCGGCGCAGGTAGCTGATGTAGATCTCGACGATGTTGACGTCACCGTCGAACGCGGTGTCCCAGACGGCGTGCAGGATCGCGGTCTTGCTCAGCACCATGTCGCGATTGCGCACCAGGTGCTCCAGGACGGCGAACTCGCGCGGGGTGAGCGAGATGTCGGTTCCCGCCCGAGAGACCCGGTGGCGCGCAGGGTCGATCTCGAGATCCCCGGCCCGCAGGATCGAGGGACGCGTCGCGGCGCCGCGGCGGGCCAGCGCGCGCAATCTGGCCACGAGGACGACGAACGAGAACGGCTTGGTGAGGTAGTCGTCGGCGCCCAGGTCGAAGGCATCGGCCTCGTCGTACTCGCCGTCCTTCGCGGTGAGCATCAGGACCGGGGTGCCGAGGTCGGCCTCGCGGAGCTGCTCGAGCACCCGATAGCCGTGCAGCCCCGGCAGCATGATGTCCAGCACGACGACGTCGTAGTGGCCACGCATCGCGGCGTCCCGGCCGGTCAGGCCGTCGTGGGCCAGGTCCGCAGCGATGCCCTCGGAGCGCAGCCCCCGGGCGAGGGACTGCGCCAGTCGCACCTCGTCATCAACGATCAGCACCCGCACGCTGTCGATCGTCACACCTCCGGGACCCCTCGGGGCCGGTTCGCCGCGGCCCAACCTGCTGCCCACGGCGTCCCGGCCCCGTTCAGTGAAGAAGATCGTCCTGCTCAGCGGGTGAGGACGTCCTCGCCGTGCGCGGCCACGACGGGCGGCGTCTGGTCGCGACGGCTCACGGCAAGGTAGGCGACGACGGCCAGGATCACGACGAGGAAGCCCACGCTGGTGACGGTGGTACCGAGGCCGAGACCGCCGTCGGCCTTCGCCTGGGAGAAGCCGTCCCCGAGCGAGGCGCCGAGCGGACGGGTCAGGATGTAGGCGATCCAGAAGCACAGCACCGGGCCGGCGCGGAAGACCAGGTGGCTGACGGTGACCGCAGCGATGAGCGCCGCGACGAGCAGCGCCGTGGCCCAGTAGCCGAGGCCGAACTTCTCGTCCACGAGGTCGCCGGCAGCGGTGCCCAGGGCGAACGTGAACAGGATCGCCAGCCAGTAGAAGGCCTCGCGGCGCGCGGTGACGATGGTGTGGATGGAGAGCGTCCGCTCCCGGGCCCACCAGGCCGCGAAGGTGAGGGCCAGGGCCAGGGCGAAGACGACGGTGCTGGTGACCAGGGAGACCCCGAGCCCGTCGGTGAGGTTGTCGGTCACCAGGGTCCCGACCACGCTGATCAGCACGACGGTGAGCCAGTAGATGCCGGGTACGTAGCGCCGGGTCCGGAACTGGATCAGGAGCACGATCAGGAAGACGGCACCCATGACCAGGGTCGTGCCGCGCAGGCCCAGGCCCATGTTCGTGGCCAGGAAATCAGCGGCGGTCTCTCCGACGGTCGTCGCGAGGATCTTGATGACCCAGAAGAAGAGAGTGACCTCGGGAACCTTGTTGAGGAGCGTGCGCGCGTTCCGCGCGGCGGCAGAGGTGTCGGTCATGAGGAGCACCGTGCGGCGCGCCTCCTGAACACCGCCTGAACGCGTCTGCGCACGTTGCGTGCGTAGACACGGCACCATCGGCGATATGGACGACGCCGCGGTACTGCTCGTCGAGGACGACGCGACCCTGCGCACCTCGGTGGCCAGGGGGCTGCGCGACCACGGATTGCAGGTCACGACGGCCGCGGACGGCACAGCGGCCCTCGCGGCGGCGGGGCCCGGGCCGGACACCCGGTTCTCGGCGGTGGTCCTGGACATCGGGCTGCCCGACTCCGACGGGCGTGATGTATGTCATGCCCTGCGGGCACGCGGCATCCACGTCCCCGTGTTGTTCCTCACCGCCCGCGACCAGTTGCACGACGTGCTCTCGGGGTTCGCCGCCGGTGGCGACGACCATGTGGCCAAGCCGGTCCACGTGAGCGAGTTGGTGGCGCGGCTCCGGGCCCTGATCCGGCGCAACGCGGCCCGGCCGGCCGTGGTGCCGACCGGTCTGCGCCTGGACCCGTCCGGTCACGGGCTCGCCGGTCCGGCTGGGCACCAGGACCTCACCCCCACCGAGTACCGCTTGCTGGCCGCGCTGATGGGCGCGCCGGGTGAGGTGGTGCGGCGGCGGGCCCTCGCGCAGGCCGGCTGGCCGGACGGCGCGATCGTCGCCGACAACACCCTGGACCAGTACCTGGCGCGGCTGCGCCGCAAGCTCGCCGCGGCGGGGGAGGAGGGCCGGTCCATCGTCACGGTCCACGGCGTCGGCTACCGGTTCACATGATCGGACACCTCATCGGGCAAGTGGCGCCGTGAGCTCCGGGAGCCTGCGCAGCCGGCTGTCGTGGTCGGCCTCGCTCGTCGTCGCGCTGTGGGTACTCGTCGTGTCGATCGCCGCCAACCTGCTGCTCTCCGCCGTGCTGGCGCGGCAGGCCGACAGCGTGCTCCAGGCGCGCGCCGAGGCGACCGCTGCCACCCTCCAGGTGGCGTCCGACGGCCGGGTGACCGTGGACGACTCCCGCAGCGACCGCGCCCTCGACGTCGGCACCTGGATCCTCTCCGGAGACAGCACGGTGGTGGAGCGGCCGACCGGCAGTTCCCCGGCTCTCGACCGGCGGGCGACCGCGTTGGCAGGGAACGGCCTGCGAGCTGTCGACAGCGGCCTCGCCGACCCCGTCCGGTTGCTTGCGTTGCCGGTCCTCGATCACGGCCGGCAGGTGGCCACAGTTGTCACCAGCACGTCGCTCGCCCCGTACCGGCAGGTCGAGCGACTGACGCTGTTCGGGACGATCGTCGCGGCGATGCTGCTCCTGGTCGTCGTCCATCTGGTGCTGCGGGTCAACGTGTCGCGGGCGCTGCGGCCGGTGCAGCAGATGAGTGCCCAGGCCGCCCGGTGGAGCGCCGACGAGATCGACCGCCGGTTCGGGCACCGCCGACGGCCTGCGGAGCTGGCGGAGCTGGCCGAGACCCTGGACGGCGTCCTGAACCGGCTCTCGGCGGTCGTCCGGCACGAGCAGCACCTCTCGGCCGAACTGTCCCACGAGCTGCGGACGCCACTGGCCCGGCTCCAGGCCGAGCTCGACTGGCTCGCCGACCGACCCAGGAACGCCGCTGAGGTCACCCGCTCGCACGCCGCCATGGGCGAGGCCACGGGCGCCATGGGGGAGATCCTCGAGACGCTCATGACCACTGCCCGTTCCGGCGTCGCCGTCGCTCCGGGCCGCTGCGCGCCGGCAACCGTCGTCGCCCGGGCGGTGGAGCGGTTGGGCCCCGCGCACGCCGACCTGGATGTCACCGTCGACATCCCCTCGGATCTCGTCGCCGGGGTCGACGCCCCCGTGCTCGACCGGCTGCTGGGTCCACTCCTGGACAACGCCGTCCGGTACGCCTCGCGGGGGGTGACCATCACGGCTCGGTCCTGCGAGGCGGGCGTGGAACTGGAGGTCGCGGACGACGGCCCGGGGGTGCCGGCGGAGCTGGCCGACCATGTGTTCGAGGCCGGCCGGCGGGGAGACCCCGCCGACGGCCACGACGGCGCCGGGCTGGGCCTCGCGCTGGCCGCGCGGCTGGCGACGGCGGCTCGCGGTTCTCTCACGCTGCGGCCGGGTGGCCCGGGGGCGTCCTTCGTCGTCCGGCTCCCGGCCGGCTGAACCCGGAGCGGTCACTGGCTCCGGCGGAGGTCCAGCCGGGTCTTGCCCAGGCTCGCGGCGGTCGTGAGGCTCAGCGTGCCGAGGATGAAGGCCAGAGACGTCACGATCCCGATCTGGGGGAGAGGCATCGGGCCCAGCGTGTCGATGTGCGAGCCGTGCAGGGCCTCGATGAGCAGCTTGACGCCGATGAAGGCGAGGATCACCGACAAGCCGATGTTGAGGTAGATGATCCGCTCCAGCAGCCCGCCGATGAGGAAGTAGAGCTGGCGGAGTCCGAGCAGGGCGAAGGCGTTCGCCGTCAGGACGATGTACGGGTCCTGGGTCAGGCCGAAGATTGCGGGGATCGAGTCGAGGGCGAACACGACGTTGGCGATGCCGATCGCGCTGATGACGATGACGAGGGGCGTGACCATTCGCCGCCCGGCCACGCGCGCGGTCAGGGCGGTTCCGGCGTAGCCGTCGGTGAGCGGCAGGACGCGCCGCAGCCCCCGCAGCAGCCTGCCCTCCTGGAAGTCGTCCTCGTCGTTCGTGCCCTCGAGCGCCAGGCGGATGGCGGTGTACACCAGGAACGCGCCGAAGATGTAGAACACCCAGCTCGCCGCCGCGATGGCGGCGGCGCCGGCGGCGATGAACGCCCCGCGCAGGAACATCGACACGACGATGCCGATGTAGAGCACCTTGTCGACGGCCAGCGAGGGCACCGCGAACCGCGACATGATGATGATGAAGACGAAGAGGTTGTCGACGCTCAGGCTGTATTCGGTGATGTAGCCGGCGACGAATTCGCCGCCCGTGGTGCCCGCCCTGAACACGAAAAGGCCGATCGCGAACAGGGCCGCCAGACCGACGTAGAAGATCACCCATGACGTGGCCTGCCGGATGGACACGGCGGTGTCGCGGCGGGCGATCACGACCAGGTCGAGCACCACGATGGCCAGGAAACCGATCGCCGTCAGGGCCCAGACCAGGGGCGAGACGGCAGTGAACACGGGGAGCCTCCGAACGCCGTCCATCGACGGCAGGTCCGAAGGTCTCTTCCGCCCACTGTCGTGGACCAGCAGAACCGGGACCGCCGACGAGGCGTTCCGTGATGACGACGCTGCTGCGAAGGAATACTCCCCTTCCGCCGATGAACTTAACGCATCCGTTTCGCGGGCTCGGGAACCATCCGGTTCGCCGGTGCGTTGGGGCAGGCGGACTCCAGGAGTGGTGCGTGGTTGACGCCTGTCCCGTTCCGGGGTCCGACGTGGAGGGGAGTATCCCTACGCGGCGGTGTCGTCATCACGAGGTCCATGACCTCCGGCGCCGTCGGTCGTCGGCACCGAGCCTGCGGCGGGAGAGACCTCCGGTACTGACTCATGCCAGTTGCCGGAGGTATATCGCCGTATGGACGTCCCGTTCTTCGTCTGGGCTCTCACGATCGCCGCGATCGTCGGGATGCTGATCTTCGATTTCGTCGGGCACGCGCGCACGCCGCACGCGCCGACGCTGCGTGAGTCCGCGATCTGGTCGGCGGTCTACGTCGGACTCGCGATCGTCTTCGGCCTCCTCGTCCTGTGGTTCTCCGGGGCCGGCTACGCAGGCGAGTACTTCGCGGGCTACGTGACCGAGAAGAGTCTCTCGGTCGACAACCTCTTCGTCTTCGTGCTGATCTTTGCGGCCTTCGCCGTGCCGCGGCAGGTGCAGCAGAAGGTGCTGCTGTTCGGCATCACGTTCGCGCTCGGGCTGCGGACGGTCTTCATCCTGGTCGGCGCGGCCGCCATCGAGAACTTCAGCTGGGTCTTCTACCTGTTCGGCGCGATCCTCATCTACACGGCATGGGCCCAGGCGCGCAGCGGCGGGCACAGCGGCGGCGACGACTACCAGGAGAACGCCGTCCTGCGGTTCACCCGGAAGGTCCTGCCGACGACGCCGGAGTACCACTCCGACCGGATGACGGTGAAGGTCGACGGGAAGCGCTTCATCACGCCGCTGGCCATCGCGCTGATCGCGATCGGTGTCGCGGACGTCATCTTCGCCGTCGACTCCATACCGGCGATCTTCGGGCTCACCCAGGAGACCTACCTGGTGTTCGCGGCCAACGCGTTCTCCCTGCTCGGCCTGCGGCAGCTGTTCTTCCTCATCGACGGGCTGCTCGACCGGCTGGTCTACCTGGCCTACGGGCTGGCCGTGATCCTCGGCTTCATCGGCGCCAAGCTCGTGATCCACGCCCTGCACACCAACGAGCTGCCCTTCATCAACGGTGGCGAGCACGTCACGGCGATCCCCGAGATCTCGACCGCGCTCTCCCTCGCCGTGATCGTCGGAACCCTGGTCGTGACGACCGTGGCCAGCCTGGCCAAGGGCCGCGCCGACCGCGGCGCCGCCGTCGACGAACCCCGCGACGTGACGCCTCGCGCCTGACCCGTCCGGGAGGGGCGGACAGCCCGCCGGACCCTCCCGACCGACCCGACCGACCCGACCGACCCGACCGACCGCAGCCGCCAGCCGCTGCTCGAACCCGTCCGTGAGGTGGAAACCGTGGACCTGCCCGCGTGGTTCGCGATCGCGACCTTCGTGGGGCTCACCGCCCTGCTGCTCGCCGACCTCGCGCTCGTCGCCCGCCGCCCGCACGAGCCCTCGGTCAAGGAGTCCGCCCTCTGGGTGAGCTTCTACGTGGCCCTTGCCCTGATCTTCGGCCTCGTCCTGCTCGTCGTGGCGAACAGGACGTCCGCGACGGAGTTCTATGCGGGGTGGCTGACCGAGTACAGCCTGTCGGTCGACAACCTGTTCGTCTTCGTGATCATCATGGCCCGCTTCCGGGTGCCGCGGCACCTGCAGCAGCACGCGCTGATGGTGGGCATCCTCATCGCACTGGTTCTCCGCGGCATGTTCATCCTTGCCGGAGCCACGCTGATCGAACGGTTCACCTGGCTCTTCTACTTCTTCGGCGCCTTCCTGATCTACACGGCGATCAACCTGGTCCGTTCCCGCGGGGAGGACGAGGACTACGAGGAGAACGCCTTCATCCGGCGGATGCGCTCGGTGCTGCCGATCAGCTCGGAATTCCAGGGCAGCCGGATGCGGCTGGTCGAGAACGGCAGGAAGATCTGGACGCCGCTGATCGTCGTCTTCCTCGCCCTGGGGACGACGGACCTCATCTTCGCGCTCGACAGCATCCCGGCGATCTTCGGGCTCACGCGGGAGCCGTTCATCGTCTTCACCGCGAACGTGTTCGCGCTGATGGGCCTGCGCCAGCTCTACTTCCTGCTGGGCGGGCTCCTCGAGCGGCTGGTCTACCTCTCGCTGGGCCTGGCGGTGATCCTCGGGTTCATCGGCGGAAAGCTCGTGATGGAGGCGCTGCACGAGAACTCGCTGCCGTTCATCAACGGCGGGGAGCACATCACCGCGGTGCCCGGCATTCCGATCTGGCTGTCGCTGACGATCATCCTGGGGGTGCTGATCGTCGCCACCGTCGCGAGCCTGGTGAAGACGCGCGGCGGCACGACGCCGGCGGCCGAGGCCACCGACACTGCCCCACGGCGGGCCGACGGCTGAGGCCGCTCGGCTAGCGTCGCGGAACATGCGGCCGACCGAGCTTGCCCTCCTCCGGACCCCGGGCGTCCCGACCGTGTCCCCGGACGGCCGGATCGCCGTCGTCGCCGTGAGCCGGCCCGACCTGGACGCCGACGAGTACCGCAGCCAGCTGTGGGCCGTGCCCACGGACGGCTCGGCGCCGGCCCGGCCGCTCACCTCCGGTCACCGCGACAGCGACCCTGCCTTCTCTCCCGACGGCCGCTGGCTGGCCTATCTCAGCGCCGAGCCGGCCGGGCGGCCGCAGGTGTGGGTGCTGCCGACCGCGGGCGGTACCGCCCGCCGGCTGACCGGCCACCACCTGGGGGCAGGCGCGCCGGTCTGGTCGCCGGATTCCCGGCGGCTGGCCTACACCGCGCGGGTGCCGGAGCCCGGCCGGTACGGCACGGTCGAGGGGGTCGCCCCGGCGGCCGAGCCGCCGCGCCTGATCACCACGCTGCAGTACCGGCGGGACGACGTCGGGTTCCTGGGTGACCGGCGCAGCCAGGTCTTCGTGCTCGACCTGCCTGCCGACTACGAGGACGACGCCGCGACACCGGGCGAGGCGGTGCAGGTCACGACAGGTGACGCCGACTGCGTCGACGTCACCTGGCGGCCGGACGGCGCGGAGCTGGCGTTCGTCTCGGCCCGGCACGAGCGCGCCGACCGCGACCTGGTCCGTGACGTCTATGCCATCGCCCCGGACGGCACCGGACTGCGGCGGGTGACGGATTCGCGGGGGGACTGCGGGCTCCCGGCGTACTCGGCCGACGGCCGCACCATCTACCTGACCGCCGTGCCCGACCTCGGCCCGGACGGGGTCGATTTCGTCGCCCGGCAGGCGGTGCCGTGCCGGGTGGATGCCGCCGGCGGTGGGTTGGAGCCGTTGCTGGACCCCGAGACGCACCACGTCGCAGGCGAGACGCCGACCACGGTGGTCACCGCGGGGGGCGTGCTGGTCGGTGTCGAACGGCGGGGGACCGTGGAACTGCTCCGCGTGCCGCTGGAGGGCGGGGAGCCCGAGACGCTGGTCGACGGCCCGTTCACCGTGCGGAGCGTCGCTGCCGGGGGCGGGGTCGTGGTCGCGACGGTGGCGCACGACCGGTCCGCCGGGGAGCTGATCGCGATCACGCCGGGACGGCGCCGGCTGCTCACCGAGTTCGGCCGCCGGCTGGGCGAGACGGGCCGTATGCACCGCATGGCCGAACGGACGGCGACCGCGCCCGACGGCTACCCGGTGCACGGCTGGGTGACCACCCCACCGGGGCCGGGCCCGCACCCGGTGCTGCTGATGATCCACGGCGGTCCGTTCGCGCAGTACGGCTGGAACCTGTTCGACGAGACGCAGACCTACGTCTCCGCCGGCTACGCCGTCGTCCAGTGCAATCCGCGCGGCTCGTCGGGCTACGGGCAGGCGCACGGGCGGGCGATCCAGGGGGAGTGGGGAGAGAAGGACGCCGCCGACGTCCTGGCCTTCCTCGACGCCGCCCTGGAGGACCCCGCGCTCGACGCCGACCGGGTCGGGGTCATGGGCGGCTCCTACGGCGGGTATCTGACGACGTTGCTTCTCGGGCGCACCTCGCGGTTCGCCGCCGCGATCAGCGAGCGCGCCTTCACCGACCCGGTGAGCTTCGCCGGGTCGTCGGACATCGGCTGGGTCTTTCCGGACCAGTACCTGGGCACGGACCCGGCCCGTGTCGCCGCGCAGAGCGCCCTGGCCTCCGCCGCGGCGATCACGACGCCGACGCTGGTGATCCACTCCGAGGAGGATTGGCGCTGCCCGGTCGAGCAGGGGGCGCGGCTGTACGTCGAGCTCAAGCGGCGCGGCGTCCCGTCCGAGCTGTTGCTGTTCCCGGGGGAGGGGCACGAGCTGTCCCGCTCCGGGCGGCCGCGGCACCGGCTGGCGCGGCTGGAGCATGTGTTGCGGTGGTGGGCGCGCTGGCTGCCCAACCCGTCCAATCCGGGCGAGGGACCGGCGGAGCTGCCGGAGGTGTCTCCCGCTCCGCTGACCGAAGCCGTCGGGGACGGATCGATGGATGGCGAGCCGCTGACCGTGCGCGCCACGCGGGTGGACTGACAGGCTGGCACGGGGCAGGGAGTGAGAGGAGCCGCCGTGGTCGCGCGCCGGATGCCGCGTTGGTCGGAGTTCTCCGAGCTGATCCGCCCGCGCTCCCTGCCGGGTGACGCCACCGACCGCAGGCTCGCCCGCGCCGCGACCGTGGGTGACCTCCGGGAGATGGCCCGGATGCGGGTGCCGCGGGCCGTCTTCGACTACACCGACGGTGCCGCCGGCGCCGAGATCAGCCTCCGCCGGTCGCGTGCGGCCTTCGAGCGGATCGAGTTCCGACCGAGCGTGCTGCGGGACGTCTCCGCCGTCGACACGACGACGACCGTGCTCGGGAAGCCCGCGACGCTGCCGCTCGCGTTCGCGCCCACCGGCTTCACCCGGCTGATGCACACCGAGGGGGAGACCGCCGTCGGCCGGGTGGCCGAGCGGGTCGGGGTGCCGTACGCCCTGTCCACCATGGGCACCACCTCGATGGAGGCGCTGGCCGCGGCGGCGCCGGGTGCCCGCCGGTGGTTCCAGCTGTACCTGTGGCGGGACCGCGACGCGAGCCGTGCGATGGTCGAGCGGGCGGTGGCGGCGGGCTACGAGGCGCTGGTGCTCACGGTGGACACCCCCGTCGCCGGGCCGCGGCTGCGCGACGTCCGCAACGGCTTCACCATCCCGCCGGCACTGTCGCTGCGGACCGTGGCCAACGCCGCCGTCCATCCGCGGTGGTGGATCGACCTGCTGACGACCGAGCCGCTGGAATTCGCCTCGCTGCGATCGTGGGGCGGCACGGTCGCCGAGCTGGTGGACCGGGTGTTCGAGCCGGCGGCCACCCTCGCCGACGTGCGGGCGCTGCGCGACGCATGGCCCGGTGCGCTCGTCGTCAAGGGCGTGCAGGGCGCCGACGACGCCCGGGCGGTCGTGGACGCCGGCGCCGACGCGGTCGTCGTCTCCAATCACGGCGGCCGCCAGCTGGACCGCGCCCCGACGCCGCTCGAGCAGCTTCCGGACGTGGTCCGCGCAGTAGGGGACCGGGCGGAGGTGTACCTGGACGGCGGCATCCTCGACGGCGCCGACATCGTGGCCGCCGTCGCCTTCGGCGCCCGCGCCTGCCTGGTGGGCCGCGCCTATCTGTACGGGCTGATGGCCGGCGGCGAGCGCGGTGTCCAGCGCACCGCCGACATCCTGGCCAAGGAGATCGCCCGAACGTTGCAGCTGCTCGGTGTGGCGTCGATCGCCGAGCTGACCCCCGACCGGGTGAGACTGCGCCCCTGACGCCCGTTGCCCCGGAGAGCTGCGAGTTCCTAGGGTGCCCCATGGACGTCGTCGAGGTCGTGCCCACGTTCGAGCAGTACGCGTTCACCTTCGGCGGCGTCGCCCCGCTGCGGCGGATCACCCCCGGGACGGCGCTGCGGCTGTGGTCCGACGACGCGTTCGGCGGCGCGCTGCGCGCGGCCACCGACCTCTCGAGCGAGAAGGTCGACCTGCGCTTCGTGAACCCCCAGACGGGGCCGTTCTACGTCGAGGGCGCGGAGCCGGGGGACACCCTGGCGCTGCATGTCGTGTCGCTGGAGCCGGCTCGGGATTGGGGCGCCTCCGCGGCGATCCCGTTCTTCGGTGGCCTGACGAGCACCGACCGCGTCGCCACCCTGCAGGATCCGCTGCCGGACACCACCTGGATCTACGAGCTGGACCGGGCACGGAACACGGTGACGTTCGCCGCCCGGCACAGCGACCTCCGGATCGACCTGCCGGTCGAACCGATGCTCGGGACCGTCGGCGTCGCGCCCGCTGGGGGCGAGGTGCGCAGCTCGCTGGTGCCGGACCGCTTCGGCGGGAACATGGACACCCCGCAGATGAAGGCCGGAGCCACGTGCTTCCTGGGCGTCAACGTCGAGGGCGCACTGTTCTCGATCGGCGACGGCCATTACCGCCAGGGGGAGGGCGAGGCCTGCGGCACCGCCGTCGAGGGCGCGATGACGACGACGCTGATCGTCGAGCTGATCAAGGGCGGCGCCCCGCTGTGGCCGCGGATCGAGGACGACACCCACTGGATGACCGTGGGCTCGAGCCGGCCGCTGGAGGACGCGTGGCGGATCGGCCAGACCGAGCTCGTGCACTGGTTCCGCGAGCTCTACGGCCTGCATGCGATGGACGCCTACCAGCTGCTGTCGCAGATCACCGAGGCGCCGATCGCCAATGTCGTCGACGCCAACTACAGCGCCGTCGTGAAGGCACGGAAGGCCCTGCTGCCGGCCGCGACGGCCTTCGGCGGGATGCACGACGAGCTGCGCAGCCGCGCAGCGACCCTGTTCTGACCGGTTTTCGCTTCCCCCGCCCGTCCCACCTACTGGAGGATCCGCATGGACCTGCAACTCACCGGCTCCCGCGTGCTCGTCACCGGCGGCACCCGGGGCATCGGACGGGCGATCGTCGAGGCCTTCGTGGACGAGGGCGCCGTCGTGGAGTTCTGCGCCCGCGACGCCGCGGAGCTCGAGGCCACCGAGAAGGCGCTGACCGGCCGCGCCGGCCGGGCCACCGGCGTCCAGGTCGACGTGGGGGACGGCCCGGCGCTCACCGGGTGGGTCGAGGACGCCGCCGGACGGATGGGCGGTCTCGACGCCGTCGTCGCCAATGTCAGCGCACTGGCGGTTCCGGACACCGAGGAGAACTGGCGGCTCTCCTTCGAGGTGGACCTGATGGGAACGGTGCGGCTGGCGAAGGCCGCGCTGCCGCACCTGGAGGCCAGCGGGAGGGGCTCGATCGTGGCGCTGTCCAGCGTGACGGGCCGGGAGGCCGACTTCGCGTCCGGGCCCTACGGGACGATGAAGACCGCGATCGTCGGCTACATCGCGGGGTTGGCGTTCCAGCTGGCCGGTCGCGGCGTCCGGGCGAACACCGTCTCGCCCGGCAACACCTTCTTCACGGGCGGCATCTGGGACGGGATCAAGCAGGGCAACGCGCAGCTCTACGCGGACTCGCTCGCGCTGAACCCGACCGGGCGGATGGGCCTGCCCGAGGAGATGGCCAGGGCGGTCGTCTTCCTCTCCAGCCCGGTCTCCAGCTTCACCACCGGCACCAACCTCGTCGTCGACGGTGCGCTCACCCGCGGGATCCAGCTCTGATCTCGGGCTCAGCGGGGGAATGCCACGTCAGGCGTTCCCGCGGGAACCCGATGCCCCTACGGTTCGCGGCATGGCGCTCATCTACCCGGTCCAGGCCGACCTTCCGGAGCCGGACGACGACTCGGAGCCCGATTTCGCCGAGCTCGCCGCGGATCTCTCCGATCAGTGGCTCGTCGAGGTGGCCATCAGCGAGGACGGGGAGGACGGCTGCTTCGGTCCGCTGTCCGCCCGCGCGGCGTGGGAACTGGCGGTCGAGATCGATGACCGACGGCCCGAATGGGCGGTGTCGGTCGTTCCGCTGTACGCCCCGGAGCCGCCCGACCGGCTGGTCGCGCTGTTCGACGAGGAGTAGAGCGCCGGCGTGCGCCGGCGTCTGGCCCGGGCGCGCTTAGGCTCGAACGGGTGAGCGGTGAGGGACCGCGCGGTTGGGGAATGCCGCTGTACGCGGCCGTGCTCGACGCGACCGCGGTCGGACCCGGCTCGAGCGTGCTCGACCTCGGGTGCGGGACGGGACTGTTCGCCCGCGCGGCGGCCGATCGGGGGGCCTCGGTGACCGGGATCGACACCGACCCGGTGGCCGTCGCGCTCGCCGCCGCCGAAGTGCCCGAGGGGACGTTCGCCGTCCGGAACGCGCAGGACCCGCCGCTCGGTCCGTTCGACGTGGTGGCCGCGGTGCAGGTGCTCATGCACGTCGCCGACCCGGGCGCGGTGCTGGCCGCCGCGACGCGGTCGGGGGCGGCCGTGGCGGTGACGGTGTGGGGTCGCGAGCGCGAGTGCGACGTCCGCGCGTTCGGTGAGGCGCTCGCTCCCTGGTTGGGTCCGCGCCGGCCCCCCTCAGAGCCGCCGCAGGTCACCGAGCCCGACCGGCTGCGCACTCTCGCCGAGCGCGCCGGCCTGGTGGTCGAGCGCCTCGACGAGGTCCTCTGTCCGTTCGACTACGCCGACGAGGACGAGGTCCTGGGGTCGCTGTTCGAGTCCGCTCTGGGCCGAGCGGTCGGGCGTCGGGCCGGACCCGCCGCCGTGCGCTCGGCCGTGCTGCAGCGTCTCGCGCCGTACCGCACCCCCACGGGGGGCTACCGGTTGCAGAACCTGTTCCGGGTGCTCGTGGCGCGGCCCGAGGAACCGGGGTAACGGCTCACCTGGGTCCTGCGGTGCCCGCATACCTGGTCTTGAGGAAGCTCTTGCAGAGCTCTCCATTGGTCTCGATGCCGAGCCGGGTGAGCCTGGCCCGCCGGAGGTGCAGGGGAACCTGCGCGGCGGTGACGCGGCCGCCGTCGGCGTGGATGAGCAGGGGTGCGTCGTCGTCGTCCGGGAGCCCGAGTGCGGTCCGCCGCTGGCGGAGCCGGTCGAGGTCCGGCGAGCCCGGGGCCGACCCGAGGGTCAGCTCGGCGAGCTCGTCGGGGCCGACGCCGGCATCGACCAGGGGCCGGGCCACGCGATCCTGCCCCGCGACGACGGCCTTCTCGAGGAAGTACCGGCGCAGCTCATCCAGCTCGGCATCGGCCTCGCCCGCGAACGTCTGCACGAAGCCGGCGTGCGCGGCGACCCCTCGGTTGATCTCCTCCGAGGCGTGGTGATCCTCCAGGGCGATCTCCGCGCGCGTCACCCCGTCGATCGCCGACACCGCGTCGTAGGCGTCGGCGACCATGAGGAAGGAGAAGTTCGGCGCGCAGAAGAATGTCGGCAGCCGCAGGCGGACGGCGGCGACGCCGGCGTCGGAGACGGTGCACGAGGCCACGAAGTCGAGATCCGTGATCGGCTCGTCGAGCTCCGGGTCGAGCACCGTCCCCAGGGCCTGCCAGACGGCCGTGCGCACGTCGTCGTGGCGCACGGTCACGCCTGCGCCCCCGCGATGTCCTTGACCAGCTCCTCCCCGGGTTCCAGCTTCTCGCCCGCCGTGGTGGGCAGCTGGCACTCGACCGGCACCTCGAGGCCGTAGAGCTTGGCCGCGTTGATGCCCAGGATCTTCTTCTTGGCGGCCGTCGTGAGCCGTGGATAGTCGGTGAACGCCTCGTCGTCGGGCATCTGCCAGTCCACGAAGCCCTCGACCTGCCACTTCGGCACCCAGATGTTGTAGTCGCTGCCGAAGGTCATCCGGTCCTCGCCGACCCAGAACAGCAGTTCACCCATGAGCCTGGCGAAGAACTTCGGGCGGGCGTACATGTGCGCGCCGATGACGACCGAGAGGCCCGCGTAGACGTTGGGTTCCTGCACGGCCATGTACGCGAAGTCGTCGATGCGCGGGATACCGGCGTGCTCGATGATGAAGTTCAGGCCCTGGAAATCGGTGGCCGCCTGGTCGACGTCCTCGGCCGAGAAGGCGTCCTTGTTCAACGGCCAGATCGTCGGGCCCTTGTGCGCGTGGATGTTCCTGATGCCCAGTTCCTGGCACTTCTCCAGGAACCGGTAGGAGTCCTTGTCGGTGAGCTTCCAGCCGCGCGAGCCGTTCTCGTGCCATTCCGCTGTGTAGACCTTGACACCCCTGAGGTTCCAGCGCCGGGCGTCCTCTTCGAGCTGCTCGAGGCCGGCGTCGCCGTCCCGCGGGTCGAACCGGCCGTTGACGATGAACTTGTCGGGATGCTTCTCGACCAGCGAGCCGTTCTGCTCGACGGTGTTGAACCCGTTCTTGTACCAGTACTTCAGATAC
>JAODNN010000113.1 GCA_025465355.1 Blastococcus sp.
GACCACGAGCGGACGGTGCCCTCGTGGGCGCTGGCCTTCCAGTGGGACATCGTCCTGCGCGGCAAGGATCAGACCCCGTTCGAAACCGAGGACGACGGAGACATCGCCTGATGACCCTGCCCACCACCCCCAGGCCCACCACGCCCAGCTCGACCGTCGGGCCGTACCTCTCCATCGGGCTCACCTGGGGGGATGGCCCGTACGCCGTCGAACCCGGCACGCCCGGCGCCTGCTGGCTGCGCGGCACGGTGTACGACGGCGCGGGCGACCCCGTACCCGACGCGATGGTCGAGACCTGGCAGGCCGACCCGGACGGCCGGTTCGACCACCCGGACGACCCGCGCGGCGCGGTGGCGCGTCCCGGGTTCCGCGGCTTCGGCCGCTCGCACACCGTCGACGGGGGCGAGTACGCCGTCCTCACCGTGAAGCCGGGCCGGCTCCCGGACGGCGACGGCGGCCTGCAGGCCCCGCACGTCGACGTCTCGGTGTTCGCCCGCGGGCTGCTGGACCGGGTGGTCACCCGGATCTACTTCGCCGACGAGGCCGACGCCAACGCCGAGGACGCCGTGCTGCGCTCGCTGCCCGACGACGCTGCCCGGGAGACCCTGATCGCCACGCCCACCGCGGACGGCTACCGGCTCGACATCCACCTCCAGGGCGACCGCGAGACGGTGTTCTTCGCCGTATGAGCAGTCCTGCCCGGCAGCGCTCCGGTAGGAACAAGCCGTGACCAGCCTCTTCGACGGCACGTTCGCCCGCGGGGAAGCGGCGGCGGCCGTCTCCGACGCCGCCTGGTTCCGCGCGCTGCTGGAGGTCGAGGCCGCCGTGAGCCGCGCGGCGGCCACGACCGGGCTGGTGCCGACGACGGCGGCCGACGCGGTGACCGCGGCCTGCGCCGACCCGGCAGGCCTGGACCTCGCCACGGTCGTGGCGCGGTCAGCTGACGCCGGGAACCCGGTGCCGCCGCTGGTGCGGGTGCTGCAGGCCGCGGTGGGGGAGCGGGACGCCGTCGCCGTGCACGTGGGCGCGACCAGCCAGGACGTCATGGACACCGCGCTGATGCTGCTGGCGAGGCGCGCCCTCGCGGCGATCCGGACCGAGCTCGCCGCGGCCGCCGACGCCGCGGCCGAGCTGGCCCGCAGTCACCGGAACGACGTCGTCATGGGCCGCACGCTCATGCAGCAGGCGCTGCCGACGACGTTCGGGCTCACCGCCGCCGGGTGGCTGACCGGCCTCGATGGCGCCCGAGCCCGGCTGCACGCCGTCGACGAGTCGCTGCCCGTGCAGTACGGCGGCGCGGTCGGCACGCTGGCCGCGAGCGGCGGGGCCGGTGTCGCGGTGCGCGACGCCCTCGCCGCCGAGCTGGGCCTCGCGACCACCCCCGTGGCCTGGCACACGATGCGGCTCCCGGTCGCCGACCTCGCGGGCGCCCTTGGTGCGGCCGCCGGGGTGATCGCCACCGTCGCGCTCGACATCGTGCTGCTCGCCCAGACCGAGGTGGCCGAGGTCGCGGAGGGTGGCCCGGAGGGGCGCGGCGGTTCGTCGGCCATGCCGCACAAGCGCAACCCCGTCGCGGCCATCTCCGCCCGGGCCTGTGCGCGCCGCGCCCCCGGCCTGGTCGCCACCCTGATGGGCGCCATGGAACAGGAGCACGAGCGCGCCGCGGGCGCCTGGCACAGCGAGTGGCCGACGCTGACCGCACTGCTCAGCACCGTCGGCTCGGCCGCCGCGTGGCTCACCGAGAGCCTCTCCGGCCTGCGCCCGGATCCCGGCCGGATGGCGGCGACCGTCCAGCTGTCGCGCGACCCCGAGCTGGCCGGTGCCCTGGCCGACGCGCTGGCCCCGACTCTGGGCCGGAGCGCAGCCCACGACGCCGCCGCCGACGCCGTGCGGGACGCGGCATCGACCGGCCGGCCGCTCGCCGAGGTGCTCGCCGCGCGAACGGATGTCCACGTCCCGCCCCTGGCCGGCACCGCGCCGGACGTCGGTGAGGCCGGCGTCCAGGTCGACGCAGCGCTGGCCGCGCACGCCGCCCGGGGGAGCACGCCATGACCGCCGTCCCCGTCTCCTACCGCGCGGAGGGGGCGCTCGACGCGCCGGTGCTGCTGCTGGCCAACTCGCTCGGCGCCACCCGGGCCATGTGGGATGCGCAGGTACCGGCGCTGGCCGAGCGGTTCCGGGTGGTCACGTACGACGCCCGGGGGCACGGCGCCTCGCCGGTCCCCTCCGGGCCGTACTCGATCGACGACCTGGTGGACGACGTCGTCGCCGTGCTCGACGAACTCGGCGTGGAGCGGGCTCACCTCGCGGGGTTGTCGCTCGGGGGCATGACCGCGATGCGGCTCGCCGCCAGGGAGCCCGACCGCGTGGACCGGCTGGCGCTGCTGTGCACCGCCGTCCGGCTCGATGCCGATACCTACGCGGAGCGGGCGCGCACCGCGCGGACCGCGGGCACCGCCTCGTTCGCGGCCTCGGTCGTCAGCCGGTGGGTGACCCCGGGGTTCGCCGCCGAGCACCCCGACGTCGTCGCCGACCTCGAGGCGATGGTCGCCGCCACCCCCGACGAGGGCTATGCCGGCTGCGCCGAGGCGATCGCCGGCATGGACCTGCGGGACGACCTGGCCGCCATCGCCGCGCCGACGCTCGTGATCGCCGGGGCGGATGACCCGGCGACGCCGCCGCCGCTCCTGCGGGACATCGCCGACGGCATCGCCGGTGCGCGTCTGCTGACCGTGGATTCAGCCGCCCACCTGGCCCCGGTCGAGCAGCCCGGCCGGATCACCGCGGCACTGCTCGCCCATTTCGACGCGGCAGGTCCCGGCCGCACCGACCCCGCCGCCGGAGGCAGCCGATGACGACCCCCGTCGAACCGGAGAACGGCCCGACCACCGACGAGGAGCGCCGTGCCGCGGGGATGCGGACCCGCCGGGAGGTGCTGGGCGACGCCCACGTCGACCGGGCCGTCGCGGGCAGCACGCCGTTCACCGCCGGCTTCCAGGACTTCATCACCCGCACCGCCTGGGGTGACGTGTGGCAGCGGCCCGGCCTGGCCCGCCGCGACCGCAGCCTGCTGACCCTGGCCATCACCGTCGCCCTGGGGCACTGGGACGAGTTCGCCCTGCACGTCCGGGCGGCCAAGAACAACGGGCTGACCGACGAGGAGATCGGTGAGGTTCTCCAGCACGCGGCGATCTACGCCGGTGTGCCCGCGGCCAACCACGCGTTCAAGGTCGCCGCCCCGATCCTCGAGGAGCTCCGCGGGCGGAAGTAAGGTCCGTCCGGCCTGCCTGCAGGGTCCCGCCGCGAGCGTGCGAGCGGAGGGGGCAGGGGAGGTCCTTTCTCAGGCCGGGCGGCCGCGTTCCTCGCGCAGCAGCCGCACCAGCGCGTTGGTGGAGGAGTCCGAGTCGTAGTCCGGGGCCGACTCGCTCAGCAGCTTGGGCGCGAGCTGGGAGGCCATGACCTTGCCGAGCTCGACCCCCCACTGGTCGAAGGAGTTGATCCCCCAGACGACACCCTGGGTGAAGACCCGGTGCTCGTAGGTGGCGACCAGCTGGCCGAGCACGCTCGGCGTCAGCTTCGGCGCGATGATCGCGTTGGACGGGTGGTTGCCCGGCATCACCTTGTGCGGGACGACGTCGGGCGCGGTGCCCTCGGCGGCGACCTCCTCGGCCGTCCGGCCGAAGGCCAGCGCGCGCGGCTGGGCGAGGAAGTTGGCCAGCAAGAGGTCGTGCATGTCGTCGAGGTCGTGATGGGGCTGGGCGAAGGCCAGGAAGTCGGCGGGCACCAGCACCGTCCCCTGGTGCAGGAGTTGGTAGAAGGCGTGCTGGCCGTTGGTGCCGGGTTCCCCCCACACGATCTCGCCGGTGGGGACGTCCACCGCTGTGCCGTCGCGGGTCACCGACTTGCCGTTGGACTCCATGCACAACTGCTGCAGGTAGGCGGGGAAGCGGGAGAGGTACTCCGCGTAGGGCAGCACCGCGTGCGTCTGCGCGCCGAAGAAGTCGATGTACCAGAGGGAGATCAGCCCGAGCAGGGCCGGCAGGTTCTGCTCGTACGGGGCGGTGCGGAAGTGCTCGTCGACCGTGTGGAACCCGTCGAGCATCTCGCGGAAATGCGCCGGTCCGATCGCGACCATGAGCGAGAGCCCGATCGCTGACGTGTAGGAGTACCGGCCGCCGACCCAGTCCCAGAAACCGAACATGTTGTCGGTGTCGATGCCGAATTCGGCGACCTTCTCGGCGTTGGTCGACACGGCCACGAAGTGCTTGGCGACGGCCTTGTCGTCGCCGCCGAGCCCGTCGAGGAGCCAGCGACGGGCCTCCCTCGCGTTGGTCAGCGTCTCCTGGGTGGTGAAGGTCTTCGATGCGACGATGAAGAGGGTGCTCGCAGGGTCCAGGTCGCGCGTTGCCTCGAAGAGGTCGGTCGGGTCGACGTTGGAGACGAACCGGAAGGTCAGTGACCGGTCGGAGTAGTCGCGTAGCGCCAGATAGGCCATCGCCGGACCCAGGTCGGAGCCGCCGATGCCGATGTTGACCACGGCCCGGATCCGCTCGCCGGTGTGCCCGGTCCACTCGCCGCTGCGCACGCGGTCCGCGAAAGCCGCCATGCGGTCGAGAACCTCGTGGACCTCGTGCCGCACGTCCTGCCCGTCGACCTCGAGGCCGCTGGTCGCGGGGTCCCGCAGGGCGACGTGCAGGACGGCGCGGTCCTCGGTGGTGTTGATGTGCCGGCCGCGGAACATCGCCTCGGTCTGCTCGCGAAGCCCGGCCCGCTCCGCCAGGGCCACGAGCAGCCGGATCGTCTCGGGGGTGAGCCGGTTCTTCGAGTAGTCGAGGTACAGATCGCCGGCGCGGCAGGTGAGTTGCTCGCCCCGGGCGGGATCCTCGGCGAACAGGTCCCGGAGATGGCGGTCGCGCACCTCCCGGTGGTGCTCGGCCAGTGCCTGCCATTCCGAGCTCTCGCTGATTCCCACGGGGTCCTCCTGTTCGATGCCGACGTCCGCCAGCTTTCCGCAGGACGGCGCCGCCGACGACCCCGGGGCCAGCTCAGGCGCGAACGCGGAGGCCGCCGCCGGTTCCGACGGTGGTCTCGAGGGTCCGACGCGCGATGGTGAGCAGACTGCCGTTGGCCAGCTCCTGCCAGTTGCGGCCCCAGCCGCTCGAGGCGACGACGACCGCATCGTCGGTGACCCGGTACCGGAGGTCGTAGTACTCCGGATCGCCGTCCTCGGTCGGGCTGCCGGCGTCGAACCGGCAGTAGGCGTAGAGCCTGTCCGGGGTCAGCAGCAGGCAGTTGAGGCTGGTGGACGGGGTGGTGGCGGCGATGTCGTCCGCCGTCGTCAGCAGGGCCTCCTCCGGGGTGGCGCCGTCCCGGAGCAGCTGGGTGACGGCGAGGAAGTAGCGCTCGCTGTCGGTGTCTCCTCGCCGTTGCCGGCGGGCGCGGTCGGACAGCAGCGCGTCGAGCGCGGCGGGCGGGCGGATCGAGCCGTTGTGCGCGAAGGCCACGCGGCGGTCGGTGAACGGATGCGTGTTGTCCCGCCCGATGTCCAGGCCGAGCGTGGCCCACCGCAGGTGCACCAGGCCGGCGTCGGTCCGGCGACGGTGCGCCCAGCGGCTGAACCGAGGGCTCGTCCGGGCGGCGTCCGGGCGCTTGAGGACGGCGACCCGCCGGCGGGTGCTCCGCGCGACGCCCCAGCCGTCGCCGTGCCGGGCGGACAGCTCGGTGAAGTCGGTCAGGTCGTCCTCGCCCAGCAGCTCGGACAGGGTGGTGGGGACGCGGGTGGTCCAGCCCAGGAGTCGGCACATGCGGCGAACTGCTCCCTCGGGGAATGCGGAGGGGTGGTGCGGCTCCTGACGATGCCCGCCGTCCGCCCGGAATCCGGGGATGCGATGTCGCTCCGCGTGCCGTCCGCCCCGACGCCCGGCACGTTTGCCTTCCGTGTGGCGGAAGGTTGGTGCACGGAGAGGGGTGACGGCAGTCACTCTCGGGCAAGGCTGGAATCCCAGGGAGGCAGGGCAATGACGTCCATCGTCCGGAACCAGTGGTACGTCGCGGCCTACGGCCGCGAGGTCGGCCGCGAGCTGTTCAGCCGCACTGTCTGCGGCGAGTCGATCCTGTTCTGGCGCACCGAGGCCGGGGACGTCACGGCGATGAGCGACCGCTGCGTGCACCGCCGGTTCCCGCTCTCGCAGGCGCCCAGCCACCTGGTGGGCGACGCGGTGGTCTGCGGCTACCACGGCTTCACCTACGGGGCCGACGGCGGCTGCGTCGCGGTGCCGGGCCAGACCCGAGTACCGCGAACGGCGCGCCTGAAGGCCTATCCGGTCGTCGAGCAGGACAGCTTCGTGTGGGTCTTCATCGGCGAGGCGGAGAAGGCCGAGGTGACGGCGATCCCGCGCGCTCCGTGGCTGGACCAGGAGGGCTGGACGACGGTGTCCGGCATGGAGCCGCTGGCCGCGCGCGCCAGCCTGCTCGTCGACAACCTCATGGACCTCTCGCACGAGACGTACCTGCACGGCGGCTACATCGGCACGCCGGAGGTCGCCGAGACGCCGATCACGACTGAGGTCGACGACGAGGCCGGCATCGTCTACGTCAGCCGGCACATGGCCGACGCCGAGTGCCCGCCGTTCTACGCGACGAGCACCGGCCTCCAGGGCCGGATCACCCGCTGGCAGGACATCGAGTTCGTCCCGCCGTGCCTCTACAAGCTGCACAGCCGGATCGCGCCGGTCGGCAGCGTGCCCAACCCGGACGGCACGGATCCGGACGCCTTCCACGTCGAGGTCGTGTACGCGATCACCCCGGAGACGGAGAGCTCGACGCACGATTTCTGGGCGGTGGCCCGCGACTTCGCCCTGGACGACGAGGGGGTGTCGGCCTTCCTGCGCGAGAACAACCGCACCGTCGTCCTGCAGGACGTGGTGGCCCTTGATGTGCTCGAGCAGGTGCTCGCCGGCGAGCCCGACGGGTACCAGGAGCTCTCGATCAACATCGACACCGGCGGGCTGGCCGCCCGGCGGTTGATCGCCCGCCTGGCCGGCGAGGGCGCCGGGGTCGCACCGGCCGTCGGCCGATGAACGACATGCTCGGCGGCGAGCGGGTGCTCCGGGTCAACTGGCTGCCCGGCTCGGACCGGCTCGTGGGCCGGTGCCACTGCGGCGCCGAGACCGAGGCCGAGGATCCCGTGCAGATGTGGGAGTGGCTGTTGGCCCATCCCGACCACTCGGCCGGCGGTGCCGGCTCGCCGGATCCGGTGGGCGAGCTGCCCCCGCCACCCGCGCACGTGATCACCGACCCGGCGGTGGTCCGAAGCCGAACGCCCGTCCTCGTCTGAGGGCAGCCCCGGCCGCCCCGGAGGACTTTTCCCACGAAGTCTCCCGGGACTTTTCCCACAGTCCCGCTCTCGTCCGGAAGGAGCATCGCCGTGACCAGCACCTCCGACGAGGTGGACCTGCGCCTGCGGGTCGCCCGCCGGGTCGACGGCGCCGAAGGCGTCGTCGTCCTCTACCTGCGCGATCCGGACGGCGCGGATCTGCCGCCCTGGACGGCGGGGGCGCACGTCGACCTGCGGCTGCCCGGCGAGCTGACCCGTCAGTACTCGCTGTGCGGTGACCCGGCCGAGCGGGACGTCTGGCGGATCGGCGTGTTGCGCGAGCCGGAGAGCCGCGGCGGCTCGGCGCACGTGCACGAGGAGCTGGTCGAGGGCGCCGAGGTCGAGGTCCGCGGCCCCCGCAACCACTTCCCGCTGGTGGCCGCCCCGCGGTACGTGTTCGTCGCCGGCGGCATCGGCATCACTCCGATCCTGCCGATGATCACCGCCGCGGTCGCCGCCGGCGCGGCCTGGGAGCTGCACTACGGCGGGCGCAGCCGCCGCTCGATGGCGTTCCTGGAGTCGCTGGAGCGGCTCAGCGGCCACCTCACGGTGCACCCCCAGGACGAGGTCGGCCTCATCGACCTCGACGCCATCCTCGGCACGCCCCGCCCGGACACGCTGGTCTACTGTTGCGGCCCCGAGCCGCTGCTGCAGGCGGTGGAGCAGCGCTGCGCCGACTGGCCGGAGGGGTCGCTGCACCTGGAGCGGTTCGCCCCCAAGGACGTCGGGGAGCCCGTGCTCACCGGCGCGTTCGAGGTGGAGCTGAGCCTGAGCGGCTTGTCGCTGACGGTGCCTCCGGAAAAGTCTGTGCTGCAGGTCGTGGAGGAGGCCGCGGTCAGCGTGCTGTCCTCGTGCACGGAAGGGACGTGCGGAACGTGCGAGACGACGGTGCTGGCGGGCCAGGTCGATCACCGGGACTCGCTGCTCACGCCGGCCGAGCAGGCGGCGAACGACACGATGTTCATCTGCGTGTCCCGCGCCGCCTGCCCGAAACTGGTGCTCGAGCTCTGACCGGCCGCCAGACGGCGGGAGGCAAGGTGCTCGCCGTCCTCGGGGCGTTCACCCGCGATCGGCCGGCCCTCACGCTGTCCGACCTGGCCCGGGCCGTCGACGTGCCGCTGTCCACCGCGCACCGGCTGGTCGCCGAGCTCAGCGACTGGGGGGCCTTGGAGCGCGACGGCGACGGCCGCTACCGGATCGGCCTGCGGATCTGGGAGCTCGGTGCGCTCGCGCCGCGTGGGCTGGGGCTTCGGGAGGCCGCGCTGCCGTTCATGGAGGACCTGTACGAGGTCACCCACGAGAACGTGCAGCTCGCCGTCCGGGACGACGACGAGGTCGTGTTCGTCGAGCGGTTCGCCGGCCGGGACGCCGTCGCCGTGCTGACCCAGGTGGGTGGCCGCTTCGCCCTCGCGCCGACGGGGGTGGGGCTGGTTCTGCTGGCGCACGCCCCGCTGGAGGTGCAGGAGCGGGTGCTGGCCGGCCCGCAGCGCCGCTACACCCCGTTCACGATCACCGATCCGCGCCAGCTGCGGCGGGTGCTCGCCGACGTGCGCCGGACCGGCGTGGCGATCAGCGACCGCCAGGTCACCACGGACGCCGTCTCGGTGGCCGCGCCGATCGAGGTGGCCGGCTCCGTGGTCGCGGCGCTGTCCGTCGTCGTCCGGGGCAGCTCACCGGCCGCCGTCCGCACCATGACTCCCGGCGTACGCGCCGCCGCCCGCGGGATCTCCCGCACCCTGGACCGCAGTTCCGCCCCACCGAGCTGAGCCACCCGGCCTCAGCGCCCATCCGGACCGCAGCTACGCGGCCGGCAACGAAGGAGACGACATGGCACTTCTGGACGACGGCGCCTGGCAGGGCAAGGTCTGGACCGGCTCGTGGGCCGACGGCAGCGGAGGCACCTACGACGCTGTGGAGCCGGCGACCGGCGATGTGCTCGGTCAGGTGGGGAAGGCGACCACGGACGACGTCCACACCGCAGCCGTGCGGGCCGTCGAGGCGCAGCGATCCTGGGCGGCGCTGCCCTTCGAGGAGCGCGCGGCCGTTCTGCGCCGGGCCGGTGACGTGCTGATGGCCAACAGCGAGGAGATCAAGGGCTGGCTGGCCCGGGAGTCCGGGGCGATCCAGCCGTTCGGCGACTTCCAGGTGCACACCAGCGCTCAGGAGTGTTACGAGGCCTCGGCCCTGCCGTCGCATCCCTACGGCGAGCTGCTGCGCTCGGGTTCGCCGCGGCTGTCCTTCGCGCGGCGGGTGCCGGTCGGGGTCGTCGGCGTGATCTCGCCGTTCAACGTGCCGACCATCCTGGCGATCCGTGCTGTGGCCCCGGCGCTGGCCCTGGGCAACGCGGTGATCCTCAAGCCCGACCCCCGCACGGCGATCAGCGGGGGTGCGATGTTCGCTCGCGTCTTCGAGGAGGCTGGGCTGCCCGCCGGCGTCCTGCAGGTGCTCAACGGTGGCGCCGACATCGGGGAGGCGCTCGTCGTCGAGCCCGCCGTCCGGGTCATCGCCTTCACCGGGTCCACGAAGGCCGGGCGGGCGGTCGGGGCGCTCGCCGGACAGCATCTGAAGCGGGCCCATCTGGAACTCGGCGGGAACTCCGCGCTGATCGTGCTGCCGGACGTCGACGTGACCGCGGCCGCGTCGGTGGGGGCGTGGGGCACGTTCTCCCACTCAGGCCAGATCTGCATGGCGACGTCGCGGCACCTGGTGCACGCCGACATCGCGGAGGAGTACACCGAAGTGCTGACGGAGAAGGTGGAGAAGCTGCCGGTCGGTGACCCGTTCCGCGAGCAGGTGGCGATGGGTCCGCTGATCGACGCCGGCCAGCGTGACCGGGTGCACGGCCTGGTGACGGCGTCCGTCGACGGCGGGGCCACGGTGCGCACCGGCGGCACCTTCGAGGGGCTCTTCTACCGGCCGACGGTGCTGTCCGGCGTCCCGGTCGAGGCTCCGGCGTACCGGGAGGAGATCTTCGGCCCGGTGGCGCCGGTGACGTCGTTCACCTCGCTGGACGAGGTCGTGGAGCTGGCGAGGGGCACCGAGTACGGCCTGTCGCTGGGCATCCTCACGCCGGACGTCTACGCCGGCCTCGAGTTGGCCGAGCGCATCCCGTCGGGGCTGGTGCACATCAACGACCAGACGGTGAACGACGAGGCCGTCGCGCCGTTCGGCGGCGTCGGCGCCTCGGGCACCGGCTCCCGGCACGGCGGCCCGCAGGCCAACATCGAGGCGTTCACCGAGACCCAGTGGGTGACCGTCCGCGGCGACCTCCCGGCCTACCCCTTCTGACTCGTGAGCCGAGTGTCGACTTGTCGTCCTCTCGATTCGCCGGAGGGGGCGACAAGTCGACAGTCGCGGCCTGCCTGTGGATGACGCCAGCGGCGTCAGGTCCGAATTCGACAGGCTGCGGGCGTGCCCGTGTCCCCACGCCGTCCGCCAGCGCTGCAGCGACGCATCTTCCGCGGTTCAGATGCCGTCGCGGCGGGGACGCTCACCCCGAAGGAGCTCCGGAGCCCGGCATGGCGTCGACTCTTCCGAGACGTCTACGCATGCGCCGAGCTACCCGTCACCCATCAGCTGAGAGTGGTCGCGGCCGGCCTGCTGGTGCCCGGGGGTGTGGTCAGCGGGCGCAGCGCCGCCGTGCTGTGGGGCCTTCCCGAGGCTGAGCGGGACGACGACGTCGAGCTCACGGTGCCGCCGGGCTCGACGGTGTGCCGCGTGTCCGGGATCCGGGTGCGCCGCCGAGTCCTGCGGCCCGAACAGATCGGGGAGCGGCGAGGCCTCCGAGTGACGACGGCGGAGACCACGGCGGTAGACCTGGCTCGCACCGGCACACTCGATTCGGCGGTCGTGCTGATCGACCGGTTCGTCGCCGAGGGAGTGACCGACCTCGGCAGGGTGAGCGCGGCCGCGGAGGGCGGGTCCGGCCGGGGCTGCGGGCAGGCCCGGGAAGCCGCGGCCCTCGCTGACGGGCTTGCCGGATCACCGCAGGAGACGCGGCTGCGCCTTCTCCTGCGCCGATCGTCGCTGCCGAATCCCGTCGCCCAGTTCGTCGTGCGGAACGGCGTCACCTTCCTGGCTCGGGTGGACTTCGCCTGGCCGGAAGCGAAGATCGCGGTCGAGTACCAAGGGATGTGGCACGGGGAGTCCCCGCAGCAGGTGGCCGCCGACCGCCGACGGCTCAACCGGCTCACGGCTGCCGGCTGGACGGTCATCTTCGTGACCGCGGCCGATCTGCACCGGCCGGACGAACTTCTCGCGCGCCTCGCGGCGGCGCTGGTGCGCTCATGCTTCTGGGGCCCCGTCCAGGGGCCCGCCCTGAGCTCGCGAAGGGTGGGGAGGACGGGGCCCTTTCTCAGACGTTGGCGGGGAGGGCCATCGTCGGGACGTCGTCCGGGACGATGAGCGGGGCGCCGGTGGCGGCCACCACCTCGTCCGTCGTCACGCCCGGCGCCACCTCGCGCAGGACCAGGCCGTCATCGGTGATGTCCATGACGGCGAGGTCGGTGATGATCCGGTCGACGCAGGCCTTGCCGGTGAGCGGCAGGGTGCACTCCTCGACGATCTTGGGAGACCCGTCGCGGGCCACGTGCTCCATCATGATGATCACCTCGCGGGCACCGTGGACGAGGTCCATCGCGCCGCCCATGCCGTTGACCATCTTGCCGGGGATGAGCCAGTTCGCGAGGTCGCCGCGGGGGTTGACCTGCATGGCCCCGAGGACGGCGACGTCCAGGTGCTGGCCGCGGATCATGCCGAACGACAGCGCGGAGTCGAAGAAGCTCGCGCCGGGCAGGATCGTGACGGTCTCCTTGCCGGCGTTGATCAGGTCGGCGTCCTCCTCACCCTCCAACGGGTAGGGGCCGACACCGAGGATGCCGTTCTCGCTGTGCAGGACGACGTGCACGCCGTCGGGCACGTAGTTGGGCACCAGCGTCGGCATGCCGATGCCGAGGTTGACGTACTGGCCGTCCTCGAGCTCGAGGGCCACGCGGGCGGCGAGCTGCTCGCGGGTCAGGGTCATCAGGCGGGTGCTCCCTCGCTGCGTGGCCGGGTGGTGCGCTTCTCGATCTTCTTGCCCTCGGTTCCGACGACCACGACCCGGTCGACGAACACTCCGGGCAGGTGGACGGACTCCGGCAGGATCTCGCCGGGCTCGACCAGCTCCTCGACCTCGGCGATGGTGATCCGGGCCGCCATGCCGGCGAGCGGGTTGAAGTTGCGGGCCGACTCGTGGAACACCAGGTTGCCGTGCCGGTCGCCGACCGCGGCCCGGACCAGGCCGAAGTCTGCCGTCAGGGCGGTCTCCAGCACGTACTGGCGGCCGTCGAAGACCCGCACCTCCTTGGGCTGGCTGGTCGCGACGACGTTGCCGTCGGCGTCGTAGCGCACCGGGATGCCGCCCTCGGCGACCAGCGTGCCGACGCCGGTGGGCGTGTAGAACGCCGGGATGCCCGTTCCGCCGGCCCGCAGTCGCTCGGCGAGGCTGCCCTGCGGCGTCAGCTCGACCTCGAGCTCGCCGGTGAGGTAGAGCCGCGCCAGCTCCTTGTTGCCGCCGACGAACGAGCTGATCGTCTTCGTGATCCGCCCGGCGTAGAGCAGGATGCCCAGCGCCTGGTCGTCGACCCCGCAGTTGTTGGAGATGGTGGTCAGGTTGTCGGCGCCCTGTTCCAGCAGCGCGTCGATCAGCGCGATCGGCACCCCGCAGAGCCCGAAGCCGCCGACGGAGAGGGTGGCCCCCGCCGGGATGTCGGCGACGGCCTCGGCGGCCGAGGCGACGATCTTGTCCATGGTTCAGCTCCTCCGGGCAGGCGTCGGCCCAGTATCGCTGGTTGTCGTGTGCTCGGTTCAGGGGGTGGTGGAGCGGCCGCGGGCGGAGCCCGTAGCCCGCGACCGGATCGGTGGGGGGTCAGGTGCGCGGGCTCCGTCCCGAGCTGTGAACGGCGGGTCCCCGGGCGGTTTGCGCCGCGGCTGTCCGGGCAGGGGCAGGAGGAAGAGGTTCGGCACCACGACGGGAGACACACCATGGCCATCGCCACGACCAACCCGGCCACCGGCGAGACGCTGAAGACCTTCGACCCGCTCTCCGAGGCCGCCGTCGAGGAGAAGATCGCCGCCGCTGCCGCGGCCTGGCAGAGCTACCGGCTGACGGCCCCGGAGCAGAGGGCCGGCTGGCTGCGGGCGGCCGCCGACGTGCTCGACGCCGACACCGACGCCGTCGCCGAGCTGATGACGACCGAGATGGGCAAGACGCTGGCTGCCGCCAAGGCGGAGGTGGGCAAGTGCGCGACGGCGCTGCGCTACTACGCCGAGCATGGCCCCGGCTTCCTGGAGCCGGAGCCACGGAACGCCGACGCCGTCGGCGCCACGGACGCCTACGTGGCCTACCAGCCCATCGGGGTCGTACTGGCGATCATGCCGTGGAACTTCCCCATGTGGCAGGCCATGCGCTTCGCCGCCCCGGCGCTCATGGCCGGCAACGTCGGCCTGCTCAAGCACGCCAGCAACGTGCCGCAGACGGCGCTGTACCTGGAGGAGTTGTTCGTCAAGGCAGGTTTCCCCGACCACGTCTTCCAGACCCTGCTGATCGGCTCCGGGGACGTCGAGCGGGTGCTGCGCGACGACCGTGTCATGGCGGCGACGCTCACCGGCAGTGCGCCGGCAGGGCGGTCCGTGGCTGCCATTGCCGGCGACGTCATCAAGAAGACGGTGCTGGAACTGGGCGGCAGCGACCCGTTCATCGTCATGCCCTCGACCGATCTGGACCGCGCCGCCGATGTCGGCGTGACCAGTCGCTGCCAGAACAACGGGCAGAGCTGCATCTCCGCCAAGCGGTTCTTCGTGCACGCCGACGTCGCCGAGGAGTTCACCCGGCTGTTCGCGGAGAAGATGTCGGCGCTGAAGGTGGGCGACCCCATGGCCGAGGACACCCAGGTCGGCCCGCTGGCTACGGAGCAGGGCCGCAAGGACGTCGAGGACTACGTGCGGGACGCCGTCGACAAGGGCGCGACCGTGGTCGTCGGCGGCGAGCGACTGGAGGGGCCCGGCTACTACTACCCGCCGACCCTGCTGACCGGCATCACGCCGGAGATGGCGATCTACCACGAGGAGGTCTTCGGCCCCGTCGCGGCGCTGTTCACCGTCTCGGGCCTGGACGAGGCGATCGAGATCGCCAACAGCCATCCGTACGGGCTCGGCTCCAACCTGTGGAGCGAGGACGAGGAGGAGCGCGCCCGGTTCGTGCGGGACATCGCCTCAGGCATGGCCTTCATCAACGGGATGACGACCAGCTACCCCGAGCTGCCGTTCGGTGGCGTCAAGCAGAGCGGCTACGGGCGCGAGCTGACCGAGCTGGGCATGCGCGAGTTCATGAACGCGAAGACGGTCTGGGTCGGTTCGAGTGCCGGAGAGAAGGGCAGCGGCGCCACCGCCGGGAATGCTTCCGAATGAGGCGCGCGCTCAGTGCAGGTGGACCTGCCAGTCGGGAGGCACGCGGCCGCGCGGCCCGGGGACCGGTTGGTCGAGGGGATGGTGCTCCGGCGGGGCCAGCGGAGGGCCCGCGAGGGGCTGCTCGACGGTGAAGTCCCAGAACCAGTCCTCGCCGGGTTCGTAGCTCCGGACGATCGGGTGTCCCGAGGTGAACGCGTGCCCCCGGGCGTGCCGGCTGGGCGAGGAGTCGCAGCAGCCGACGTGACCGCACGCGGCGCACCGGCGGAGATGGAGCCACCAGCCTCCCGTGGCGTCGCAGTCGATGCATCCCGGTCCGCTCGGCGGCACCGTCGGGTCGATCGCCACCGCGGCGGTCATCGGTCGACCGCGCAGAAAGGTTCTTGCGGGGTGTATATCGCGGTTACGGTCAACTCGTCACCTCGAAACCGGAGGGAGACCGGCATGGAACCCGGCATCTACGGTACGGACGGCACCGACCCGGAGGAAGCCTCCGGCGTCCTGGAACCGGAAGACACCCTCGACGGCGCGCGTGGCGTGCGAGACGTGCTGGACACCGGCTGGTCGCCGGCGGAGCGGCCCTGGGCGGTCGACGACTGGGGAACCACCGAGGCCGAGGAGTCCGCGGGCGAGAGCCTCGGCGGCAGGCTGGCCCGGGAGATCCCCGAGTTCGACGGCGACGGCGTCGGCGACGGGCTCGGCGACGCGTCCGACACCGACGGTGAGCTCCTCGACGACGAGGTGGGGGACGCGCGCGCCGGGCGCCTGGTCGACAGCGGCGACGGCGGGACCGAGGACGCCGACGATGAGCTGTTCGCCAGGGACGAAGGCATCGACGGGGCGGCCGCCTCGGCGGAGGAGGCCGCGGTGCACATCGTCAGGGAGCCCGACCGGGGCTGATCGAGGGTCCCCCTGCCGCCGTTCCGCGACTAGCGTTGGCCCAGCAGTGCAATGGCTCACCGCCGCCGTCGGGCCTCGCCAGGTAGTCCGGCGATCACCGGTCAGGAGGCGGCCCTATGGGCAAGCCCGTCCTGCTCAGCGTGGACGACGACCCCGGCGTCTCCCGGGCCGTCGCCCGTGACCTGCGCCGTCAGTACGGCGCGGACTTCCGGGTGCTGCGCGCATCGTCGGGCCGGGAGGCGCTCGAGGCACTGCGAGAGCTGAAGCTCCGTGGTGACACCGTGGCCGCGTTCCTGGCCGACTACCGCATGCCGCAGATGAACGGCATCGAGTTCCTCGAGCAGGCGATGGACCTGTTCCCGCGTGCGCGGCGGGCGCTGCTCACCGCCTACGCCGACACCGAGGCCGCCATTCAGGCGATCAACATCGTGGACGTCGACTTCTACCTGCTCAAGCCGTGGGACCCGCCGGACGAGAAGCTCTATCCGGTCGTCGACCAGATGATCCAGGCCTGGCGGGACAGCCCGGAGGCGGTGGTCGACGACGTCAAGCTCATCGGGCACCGCTGGTCGGCGCCGTCGTTCCGGGCCCGCGACCTCCTGGCCCGTAACGCCGTGCCCTACCGCTGGTACAGCGTGGATGAGCCCGAGGGCCAGCGGCTGCTCGCCGCGGCCGATGCCGGTCGGGACGACGTGCCGGTGGTGATCACCCCCGACGGGGTCGTCCTGCGGTCGCCTACCGAGACGGAGCTCGCCGGGGTGGTGGGGCTCAGCGTCGAGCCCCAGGCGGACTTCTACGACCTGGTCGTGGTCGGTGGGGGGCCGGCCGGGCTGGGCGCGGCGGTGTACGGCGCCTCGGAAGGGCTCCGGACCGTGCTTGTGGAACGGGAGGCCACCGGGGGCCAGGCCGGTCAGAGCAGCCGGATCGAGAACTACCTCGGCTTCCCGGACGGGGTCTCCGGGGGGCAACTCGCCGAGCGGGCGCGGCGGCAGGCGGCGAAGTTCGGTGCCGAGCTGCTGCTGACGCGTGACTGCGTCGCCCTCGAGGCGCACGGGTCGAAGCGGGTGCTGCGCTTCGCCGACGGCAGCACGATCGCCGCGCACGCCGTCGTCCTCGCGACGGGAGTGTCGTACCGCAGCCTGGGCGTGGCCGGCGCGGACGACCTGACCGGGCGCGGCGTCTACTACGGGTCGGCGATGACCGAGGCGGCCGAGTGCGCCGACGAGAAGGTGTTCATCGTCGGGGGCGCGAACTCCGCCGGTCAGGCGGCGGCGTACTTCGCCCGGTACGCGAGTTCGGTCCACGTCCTCGTCCGCGGTCCGTCGCTCGAGGCGTCCATGTCGCACTACCTGGTCGAGCAGCTCGACGCGATCGCCAACGTGCACGTCCATACCTGCACCCAGGTCGCCGAGGCGCACGGCACCGACCACCTGGAGCAGGTCACCCTCCGGGACGCCCGCACGGGTGAGCAGTCGACCTATCCGGCCAGCCACCTGTTCGTCTTCATCGGCGGATTCCCGCGCACGCAGTGGCTGGACGGCGTCGTGGTCCGAGACGACCGGGGGTTCATCCCCACGGGCCCGAGCCTGCTCGAGGACGGCCGACGGCCGCACGGCTGGACCCTCGACCGTGACCCGTACTTCCTCGAGTCGAGCCTGCCCGGTGTGTTCGTCGCCGGTGACGCTCGGGCCGAGTCGGTGAAACGGGTGGCCTCGGCGGTCGGCGAGGGCGCCATGGCGGTGACCCTGGTGCACCGCTACCTGGGAGAGAGATGACCACGACCGAGCACAGGCTGGGGCCCGAGGAACTGCGCGAGCTCTTCCTCTTCGAGAACCTGACCGAGGCCCAGCTGGAGTGGGTGGCGGCCAACGGCGACGTCGTCGACGTCGCGGCGGGGACGGAGGTGTCGGTCGAGGGCGAGCCGGCCGACTGCTTCCACGTCCTGCTCTCGGGCGAGATCAGCATGTCCCGCATGGTCGGCGGCAGCGAGGTGGAGACCGTCCGGACGTCGTATCGCGGGGCGTACTCGGGTGCCGTCCAGTTCTACTTCGAGGACCGGCTCGAGCAGAAGTATCCCGCGACCGTCCGGGCGGTGGCCGACAGCCGCTTCCTCGCGCTGCCCGCCCAGCCCTTCGCCGCGGTGTTCCGGCAGTGGTACCCGATGGCGGTTCACCTGCTCGAGGGGCTGTTTCTCGGCAGTCGCCAGTCCAACGAGCTCGTCGGGCAGCGGGAGCGGTTGCTGGCGCTGGGCAAGCTGACCGCGGGGCTGACCCACGAGCTGAACAACCCCGCCGCGGCGGCTGCGCGGGCCACCTCGGCGCTGCGTGAACGGTTCGCCGGCATGCGGCACAAGCTCGCGATGCTCTCCGAGGGCACGATCGACGCCGGGATGCTGCGGGCGCTCACCGGGCTCCAGGAGGAGTTCGTCGCACGGATCGGCGGCAGTGGGGAGCTGTCGGCACTGGAGCGGTCGGACCGCGAGGACGATCTCGGTGACTGGCTCGAGGGCCGCGACGTGACGCAGCCGTGGGAGCTGGCCGGGATCTTCGTCGCCGCCGGCCTCGGCCCCGCCGAGCTCGATCGTGTGGCGGACACCGTGGCGCCGTCGTTCCTCGAACCGGCCCTGCGCTGGCTGGCCTACACGGTGGAGACCGAGCTGCTGCTGGCCGAGATCGCGGACAGCACGGAACGGATCTCCTCCCTCGTCGACGCCGCGAAGCAGTACTCGCAGATGGACCGGACGCCGCACCAGCCGACCGATCTGCACGCCGGGCTCGATGCCACCCTGGTCATGCTCAGCGCCAAGATCGGCCCGGACGTCACCGTCGTGAAGGACTATGACCGGAGCCTCCCGAAGGTCCCGGCCTACGCCGGCGAGCTCAACCAGGTGTGGACGAACCTCATCCACAACGCCCTCGATGCCATGGCGGGGGAGGGGACGCTCACCCTGCGCACGGGCGTGGACGGCGACTGCGCGCTCGTCGAGATCGGCGACACCGGGCCCGGCATCCCGAAGGATCTGCGCCGGCGGGTGTTCGAGCCCTTCTTCACCACCAAGCCCGTCGGGCAGGGGACCGGTCTGGGTCTGGACGTGTCGTGGCGGATCGTCGTCAAGCGGCACGGCGGGGACCTGCGGGTCTCCTCGACGCCGGGGGACACCCGCTTCCAGGTCCTGCTGCCGCTCGAGGTGCCGGTGGGCGACCCTGTCCGCGTGCCGGTGGGCGACCCTGCCCGCGCGGAGCCGGCGTGACCGGCCTGGTCGTCCAGAGCTGACGAACGTGCCTCCGCTACAGCAGTGCGCGGCAGACGCCCGTCATGTCGACGAGCCCGACCAGGCTTCCGTCGCGCACGACCGGCAGGTGGTGCACATGCCCGGAGAGCATCAGCTCGGCCGCCTGGCGCAGCTCGGTGCCGACGTCGACGGTGAGCGGCTCGGCGGTGACGACCTGGTTGATCCGGGTGTCGCCCAGGTCCCGACCGTCGGCCACCGCCTGGGTGATGTCGGTGTCGGTGAGGATGGCGACCGGCCGACGGCTCCCGTCGTCGGTGGTGACGATCAGGGCGCTCGCGCCGTCCCGCTTCATCAGGTAGGCGGCGGCCGCCAGGTGTGCGGTGGGCTCGACCGTCGTCGTCGGCGGTCCCATCAGCTGTTCGACGGTCACTCGCGCGGGGGCGGCCGTGCCGGTGGTTTCCTGAGGACTGGTTGCGGACATGTCCGCCCCTCTCCGAGGGTCTGACTGTGGTGCCGGCTCAACACCCGATGCCGGACGAGTGTTCCAGCCGATCGCTGCGGGAAGGAAGCCCTGCATGTTCGAGGTCGACTGGATGGGCCTGCTCGGCCGCGAGGTCCTGCGCGAGCGCACCGCCGCGCTGGTTGCCGAGGCGTGTGCCTGGACGGTCGGCATGTCCGATCAGCCGCACCGCGTGCGCCGGGCGGGGCGGCTCGTCGCGACCGGCCTGACGGTGGGGGAGCGGGCCGCGGCCGGCCTCCCGCTCAGTGGTGAGGAGGACGGCCGGCTGGATCTGGGCGACGCCCGGCCGGGCAGCTTCCAGGACGCGCTGAACGCGGTGGACCGGGACGGCGTCGTGCAGGCGGACCGCTTCGACGCGGAGGTGCTGGAACCGTTCGTGCGGGAGACCTGCCTGATGGCCGCGGACCGCGGACGGCGGAGCCGGCCCCGGGACTGGGCGGAGCTGGCCGACGACGTCGGCGAGGACGAGACCGACCTCGTCGCTGTGGTCGCGGCCGCGGGGTGGGAGGCGCCGCTGCGGATCGAGGCCGAGCACCTGGTCCTCGCCGCGCTGGGCGGCATGCCGCTGATCGAGGTGGAGGCGGAGGGGCTGCCGCTGTCGCTGGTCCGCGCGGCCGAGGCGGCCGCCCGCGCGGCAGTCCGCCCGCCGGAGCCGCCGTCGGGCACGGGGCAGGGCCAGGTGCAGGGCCAGGTGCAGGGCGACGTGCAGGGCGAGGCGCAGGACGATGCGCTCGCGGGCGCGCGCTACCTCGCCCTGACGGCGCTCGGGGCTGCCCGGGTGACGGTCCCGGTCGCACCCGAGGAGGCGCGGCACCTGCTGGCCGAGCTGCTGGCACTCGGGCTCGAGCCCGAGGAGGTGACCGCCGTCCTGCCGGACCTGCCGCTGGCGCCCGGGACGAGCGAGGCGGTCGCTGCCCTGCTCGACGCCCGGCCTCCCGGCGGCTGAGGCCGGCCGTCAGGCCAGCTGGGCGGCGACCAGGGGTTCGAGCGTCAGCTCGGGCTTGTTCTGCTGGAGCACCCGGAGGCCCCATTTGTCGGTGAAGACACCGAGCAGGGTCCCGTCGGTCCGCTGGAGCACCTCGGCCCCGCGGGCGGCGGCGACGCCGGGCGCCGAGGCCTCGTCGGTGCGCAGGGCCAGGCTGTACGGGAGGCGCTCGAGCTCGATGGGGGCACCGAACTCGTGCTCCATGCGGTGCACGGCCACCTCGAACTGCATCGGCCCGACGGCGGCCAGCACCGGCGTGCCGTCCCCGCGGCGGTCCGAGCGCAGCACCTGGACGACGCCTTCCGAGTCGAGTTGCGCGATGCCCTTGCGGAACTGCTTGTGCTTGGCGGTGTCCCGGCTGTGGCAGACGGCGAAGTGCTCGGGCGCGAAGGTGGTGAGCGGGGGATAGGCGACCGGCCGCTCGGTGTAGAGGGTGTCGCCCACGCCCAGGGCGGCGGCGTTGACCAGGCCGACGACGTCACCGGGGTAGGCGACGTCGATGCTCTCCCGCTCCCGGCCGAACACGTGCTGGGCGTACTTGGTCGCGAACGGGCGGCCGGTGCGGGCGTGCGTCACGACCATGCCGCGCTCGAACACCCCCGAGCAGATCCGGATGAAGGCCAGCCGGTCGCGGTGGGCGCTGTCCATCCCGGCCTGCACCTTGAAGACGAACGCGCTGAACGGCTCGGTCAGCTCGCGGATCACGCCGTTCTCGTCGGGCTGTCCGGAGGGCGCGGGGGAGAGGTCGACCAGGGTGTCGAGCAGGGCGCCGACACCGAAGTTGGAGACAGCCGAGGCGAACAGCACCGGGGTGGTGACGCCGGCCAGGAACAGCGACTGGTCGTGGTCGGCGCCCGTGGCGTCGAGCAGGTCCACCTCCTCGACCGCCTGCTGCCAGGCGCTGCCCTCGCGCTCGGCGGCCTGCTCGGCCGTCAGGGCCTCCTCGGGCGCGATCGTGGCGCCGCCCGCGGTGCGGGTGAACCGCCGGTAGCTGCCGTCGGAGCGGTCGAGCACGCCGCGGAAGTCACCGGCGATGCCGACCGGCCAGGTCAGCGGGGTCGGGGTCAGGCCGGTGCGCTCGGCGATCTCGTCGAGGAGCTCCAGGGCGTCCTTGCCCGGCCGGTCCCACTTGTTGACCACGGTGAGGACCGGGATGCCCCGGTGCCGGCAGACCGCGAACAGCTTCATGGTCTGGGCCTCGAGACCCTTCGCGGCGTCGATCAGCATCACCGCGGCGTCGACCGCGGTGAGCACCCGGTAGGTGTCCTCCGAGAAGTCGGCGTGGCCGGGGGTGTCCAGCAGGTTGATCACGGCGTCGCCGTACTCGAACTGCAGCGCGGCCGAGGTGATCGAGATCCCGCGGGCGCGCTCCATGTCCATCCAGTCGGACACGGTGCCGCGGCGTCCGGCCTTGCCGTGCACCGCGCCGGCCTGCCCGATCACCCGCGCGTGCAGGGCCAGGGCCTCGGTCAGGGTCGACTTCCCGGCGTCCGGGTGGCTGATCACGGCGAACGTGCGGCGCCGGCGGGCCTCACGGACGACGTCCAGCGCGGCACGGTCAGGTCGGTCGTCGGACAGGGGTGGAGCGGGGGTTACTGCGCTCACCGGATCGCTGCCCACCAGGTACGGAGTCGGTCGTCAGACGCGGAGAGCACACCTCGACAGTAACCGCGTCGCTCGCCGTACCGGTGCGGACAGGCAGGATGAGGGCATGGCGACGCTTCCCGTGCCCCCGATGTCCCCGTCCGGCGTGCTCGGCCTCACCGGGCGCGTGACCAGCCAGGGAGAGCCGCCGGCCCTGCGCACCGCCGACCTGTCGCTGGCCGGCGGGCCGCTGCCGGTGACCAGCCCGGCCCGGATCTATGTCTGCGGGATCACGCCCTACGACGTGACCCACCTGGGTCACGCGGCCACCTTCGTGTGGGCCGACGTCCTCGGGTCGGTGCTGCGGATGGCCGGGTCCGAGGCGGTCACCAGCCGCAACGTCACCGACGTCGACGACGTCCTGACCCGCGCCGCCGACGCCCGCGGGAGGCACTACGACGAGTTCGCGCTCAGCCAGGAGTTCTCCTTCGAGCAGGACATGCGCGCGCTGGGGGTGCGGCCGCCCACCCATCAGCCGCGGGCCCGGCACCACATCCCGCACGTCCAGCAGCTCGCCGCCGCGTTGCTCGTCGACGACAACGCCTACGTGCGCGAGGGACACGTCTTCTTCCGCGCCGGCGACGTCGTGGGGCGGACGGGACTGGACGCGGCCCGGGCGCGGGAGCTGGCCGCGGAGTTCGGCGACGAGCCCGACGACCCGTTACGGGAGAGTCCCTTCGACGTGCCGGTGTGGCGGCCGTCGGGCGAGCACGACCCGGCGTGGCCGAGCCCGTGGGGCTGGGGGCGGCCGGGCTGGCACGCGGAGTGCGCGGCCATGGCACACGCGACCCTGGGCTCCGGGATCGATGTGCTGGTCGGCGGCGAGGATCTCGCGTTTCCGCACCATGCCCACCAGGTGGCCATGGCGGAAGCGGCGTCCGGGGTGGCGCCGTTCGCGCGGGCGCAGCTGCACGTCGGGGCGGTTCACCAGGGCGGCGCGAAGATGGCCAAGTCCACCGGCAACCTGACGCTGGTCGCCGATCTGCTGCGGGATCACCCCGGGACGGCGTTGCGGATGCTGCTGCTCGATCGCGCGTGGAACCAGTCCTGGGAGTTCGCGCCCGGACTGCTCGACGGGGCGCACGCCCGCCTGGACGCGCTCTACGCGGCGGCAGGGCGACCGGGGGCGTCGGCGGCCGCTGAGGCGGCGGTCGCCGACCGGCTGCTGGACGATCTCGACGTCCCCGGCGCGCTGGACGTCGCGGTCGAGGCCGGCGGCGATGCGGCCCGGCTGCTGGTCCGCGTGCTCGCGTTGGGCTGAGCGCCGCTCAGACCTCCTCCACCTCGAAGGTCCGGGTGGGGGAGACGAACTCGTCCTGGGCCGCGACCAGCAGGATCTCCCGCGAGCCGGCGTCCGCGGTCGCCTTCAGCAGCCCGAACACCGACGCCGCGGCCCGCCCCAGGGCCTCGCCGGCCGACCGTGTCTCGAGCCAGTGGGCGAGGAACAGCGCCGCGACGGCGTCTCCGGCGCCGTTGACCGAGACGCCGAGCTTCGGCGTCCGCACGCGGTAGTGCCGGCCGCCCTCGGACGCCAGCAGATCGATCGCGTCGTCCGGGGTCTCGCTGGTCTCCAGCGAGGTCGTGAGCACCACGCGCGGGCCGAGCGCCTGGACGGCGGCGACGGCGTCCTTCACGTCGCTCAGGGAGTGGGTCGTCGTCCCCGCGAGCAGGTCCAGCTCGAAATGATTGGGCGTGACGATGTCCGCTGCCGGAACCGCGATGTCGCGCAGAAACTCCTCGATGCCCGGACGGACGAACACCCCGCGGCCGACGTCACCGATGACCGGGTCACAGCAGTACACCGCCGCCGGGTTGGCCGCGCGCACGTTCGCGACGGTGGACACGACGGCGTGCCCGATGTCGGCCGAGCCCAGGTAGCCGGAGAGCACCGCGTCGCAGCTGCCGAGGACACCGCGATCGGTGATGCCCTCCACCACCTCCTCGACGGCCGGCCCGTCGAACACCCTGCCGCGCCACTCGCCGTAGCCAGTGTGGTTGGAGAACTGCACGGTGTGCACCGGCCAGACCTCGATACCGAGGCGCTGGAGCGGGAACACCGCCGAGGAGTTCCCGACATGGCCGTAGGCGACGTGGGACTGGATGGAGAGAACGGCGACCATGCCCGAACACTGGCATGCCTGGTCGAGCTCTCCGGGCGGGGGACCGTCACCCGGGCGGCATCATCGTCCCGGTCTCGAGGTACCGCGCGTGCCAGCTCAGCGACTCGCCGATGAGGTGCGGGGTCTGCAGGCCGTGGGAGCCGGCGAGCGCCCGCTCGAAGTAGTCGGTGAGCAGGGGCCGGTAGTCCGGGTGGGCGCAGCGCCCGATGATGAGCTCGGCCCGCCGGCGAGGTGGCAGCCCGCGCAGGTCGGCGAGGCCGTGCTCGGTGACGACGACGCTCACGTCGTGCTCGGTGTGGTCCACGTGGGACACCATCGGGACGATGGCGGAGATCGCTCCTCCCTTGGCCGTCGACGGCGTGAGGAAGAAGGAGATGTAGGCATTGCGGGCGAAGTCGCCCGAGCCGCCGATGCCGTTCTGGACCCGGCTGCCCATCACGTGCGTGGAGTTGACGTTCCCGTAGATGTCGGCCTCGATCAGGCCGTTCATCGCCAGGACCCCCAGCCGGCGGACGAGTTCGGGGTGGTTGCTGATCTCCTGCGGCCGCAGCACGATCCGGTCGCGATAGGTCCGCGCGTCGGCGTTGAACTCCGCGACGGCGTCGGGGCTCAGCGAGAAGGCGGTCGCCGAGGCCATCGAGAGGGTGCCCGAGCGCAGCAGCCCGAGCATGCCGTCCTGGATCACCTCGGTGAAGGCGGTCAGGTTCTCGAACGCCGCCGTCCCGAGTTCGGCGAGGACGGCGTTGGCGACATTGCCCACGCCGGACTGCAGCGGGAGCAACTCCCGGGGCAGCCGCCCGCGGCGGACCTCGTGCTCGAGGAACTCGATGACGTGCCCGGCGATCCGGCGGGAGGACGCGTCGGGCGGCGCGAAGGGGGTGTTGCGGTCGGGCGCGTCGGTGCTGACCACGGCGACGATCTTCTCCGGCGGGCAGGACAGGTACGGCCGGCCGATCCGGTCGCCGGGGTGGGTGAGGGGGATCGGCCGCCGGGCCGGCGGCAGCGCCGTGCCGTAGTAGATGTCGTGCATCCCGTCGAGCTCGGCGCTCTGCCAGGAGTTCACCTCGAGGATCACGCGGTCGGCCTGCTCCAGCCAGGTCTTGTTGTTGCCCACCGACGACGATGGCACCAGCTGCCCGTCCTCCGTGATGCCGCTGACTTCGACCAGGGCGACGTCGAGGGGACCGAGGAAGCCCTCCCAGGCCAGCTGCGCCACGTGCGAGAGATGGACGTCGAGGTACTCCATCTGGGCCGCGTTGATCTTTTCCCGGCTGACCGGATCGGACTGGTAGGGCAGCCGGAGTTCGATCCCGTCGGCCGCGGCCAGGGCGCCGTCCAACTCCGGGGCGGTGGAGGCGCCGGTCCAGACGTTGATGCGGAACGGCGTCCCGGCCGCGTTCGCCTCGCCGATGCGGGCGGCCAGGGCCTGCGGTACGGCCTTCGGATATCCCGCGCCGGTGAAGCCGCTCATGCCGACCGTGTCGCCGGGCCTGATCATGGCGGCGGCGGCATCGGCGGGTACGACCTTTGCCGCGAGGCCCGGGTGGCGGATTCGTCCGTCGTCGGGCATCCGCCCGCGCTCCCTCCGGCGACGCGGCGCCTGCAGGGTGCCGGGCGGCGCGTTGCTCTGCGGGGGTCAGGTTACGCGCGGAACGCCGGCCGGCTTCCGGCTCGCGGGCCGCACCGTCCTAGGAGAGCCTCGCCTCGTTCCACATGTCGAGAATCGCGTCGATGGCGGCACGGCAGGCGATCAGCCGGGCTCGAGCGGTCGGGTCGTCCCGGACCCGCTGTGCCTCCTCGGCGTCGTGCAGGTCCGCGCAGGCCTGCTCGATGTCGAGGCGAATGCCTTCGGTGACGCTGTCGGACACGAGGATCATGGGAACCTCCCGGTGGTGCGGCTCAACCGTATGCCGCAGTGACCTCAGCGGGAAGGGTGGCCGCTGCCGCTGTACCCCACGTTCAACGCCCGTACCAGCGGTACGCCCGGCCGGTAGGCGAGGTGCGTGAAGGACGGCGCCTCGAGGACGGCGAGGTCGGCCCGTGCCCCGGGGCACAGCCGCCCGACGTCGGTGCGGCGCAGCGCCGCGGCACCCCCGGCGGTCGCCGCCCACAGCGCCTCCGCGGCCGTCATGTGCATCTCGCGCACGGCCAGGGCGACGCAGAACGCCATCGACGAGGTGAAGCAGCTGCCCGGGTTGCAGTCGGTGGCCAGCGCCACGGTCACCCCGGCGGACAGCAGTCGCCGGGCGTCCGGATAGGGCGAGCGCGTGGAGAACTCGACCCCGGGCAGCAGGGTGGCGACCGTCGTTCCGCCCGCGAGCGCGTCGACGTCGTCATCGGTCAGATGCGTGCAGTGGTCGGCGCTGGCGGCGCCGAGCTCCACCGCGAGCCGGACGCCGGGCCCGGCCGAGAGCTGGTTGGCGTGCACCCGCAGCCCGAGCCCGGCGTCCCGGCCGGCGGTCAGCACGGCCCGCGCCGCCGCACCGTCGAAGGCGTGCGCCGACGCGGCCTCGCAGAAGACGTCGATCCAGCGGGCGTACGGCGCGCAGGCCGCGAGCATCGGGCCGGTCACCAGGTCGACGTACTCGTCGCGGCGGCCGGCGTACTCGGCGGGCACCACATGGGCGCCCAGGAAGGTGGTCTCGGGCGTGACCTCCGCGGCCAGCCGGAGGCAGCGGGCCTCGTCGTCCACGGTGAGCCCGTAACCGCTCTTGACCTCCACCGTCGTGGTGCCCTGGCCGCGCATCTCGGCAACGAGGCTGCGCAACCGCGCGCGGAGGGCGTCGTCCGACGCCTCGCGGGTGGCCGCCACGGTCGACCCGATACCGCCGCCGTCGTACCGCGCCCCGGACATCCGCGCCTCGAACTCCGCGGATCGGTCACCGGCGAAGACCAGGTGCGCGTGGCTGTCGACGAAGCCCGGGATCACCGCACGGCCGCCGACATCGACCCGCTCGTCGGCCTCGGGCGCCCGGGCGGCGGGCCCCACCCAGGCGACGGTGCCGCCGTCCACGACCACGGCCGCCTCGGAGACGAGGCCGAGCTGCCCGTCGCCCAGGGACGGGTCGTTCGTGACCAGTTCGGCGATCCCGGTGACCAGCGTGCTCATGTGTCTCCCCACAGCGGCTCGATGGCCGTACTCAACAGCCGTCCCACGTCGCCGAGCACGTGCCGCCCCTCGGTGACCACGACACGGCCGTCGGTGATCACGGTGTGCACGTCGGCGGCCGTGGCGGCCGCCGTCAGCTGGTCCGGGGCGCAGCCTGCCGTACGCGGGCTGTCGGTCCGGACGGCGACCAGGTCGGCCCGCTGGCCGGGGGCGATGCGTCCGGCGTCGGGCCAGCCCAGCGCCCGGTGCCCGGCGGCGGTGAGGGCGACGACCAGCTCGGCCGGCCGGAAGTGCCCGCGCTCGCCGGTGACCAGGCGGGCGTGGGCCTCCAGCAACCGGGCCTCGCCGAGCAGGTCGGTCTGGACGTGCTGGTCGCTGCCGAGGCACAGCGGTGACCCGGCCGCGCCCAGCCGGGGGAACGGGCCGATGCCGTCGGCGAGGTCGGCCTCGGTGCTGGGGCAGGCGCAGACGGCGGTGCCGGTCGCGCCGAGGATCGCGACGTCCTCGTCGGTGAGGTGGACGGCGTGCACCGCGGTGGTGGCCGCCCCGAGGACTCCTCGGCTTTCCAGCAGCCGGGCCGGGGTCGCGCCGTAGAAGGCGAGGCAGGCGGCGTTCTCGGCGGGCTGCTCGGAGAGGTGCACGTGCAGCGGCCGTCCCCGGGCCGCGTCGACGACCGTGCCCAGCTGGTCGGCCGGCACCGCCCGCACGGAGTGCACGGCCGCCCCGACCCGGACGCCGTCCCGTTCCGGGAAGGAGGCCACCCGCTTCGCCCAGGCGTCGGCGTCGCCGTCGGAGAACCGGGCCTGGACGCCGTCCAGCGGAAGGTGACCGGCGGCTTCGAGACCCCCGGCGAGGTAGCACGCGTCGAGCAGGGTCAGCCGCACCCCGGCGTCGGCCGCGGCCTGCACGAGCGCCTCCGACATGGCGTTCGGGTCGTCGTACCGCCCGCCGCCGGGCGGGTGGTGCAGGTAGTGGAACTCGCCGACGCAGGTGACCCCGGCCAGTGCCATCTCCGCGTACGTGGCGCGGGCCAGGGCGAGGTAGCTGTCCGGGTCGAGCCGCCCGGCGACGGCGTACATCTGCTGTCGCCACGTCCAGAACGAGCCGCCCCGGTCGGAGGTGCGGCCCCGCAGCGCGCGGTGGAAGGCGTGCGAGTGGGCGTTCGCGAAGCCGGGCAGCACGACGCCGGTCAGCCGGACGTCGCCGGGGGCTGCCGCGGTCCGGTCGACGGAGACGATCCGGCCGGCATCCTCGACCACGCGGACTCCCGGCACCGGGCCGCTCCCCAGCTCGGCGTACTGGCACCAGTAGGACGTCACGCCAGCGCCTCCACCGCGCGGGCGAGGGCCTCGACGCCGGCGGAGCAGTCGTCCGGGTCGGCATGCTCGGCCGGGGAGTGCGAGACACCGGTGGGATTGCGCACGAACAGCATCGCCGTGGGGATGCCGGCGGCCGACAGGACGCCGGCGTCGTGGCCGGCCCCCGTGGGCAGCACGGGTGCCGGACGGCCGTCGGGATCCGCGAGCGCCGCGCTGAGCCGGTCGCGCAGCGCCGCGTCGAAGTCGGTCGACGCGGTCCACGACTCCTCGACGGGGGCGGCCCCCGCCGCCGCACCGACGTCGGCGACGACGGCCCGCACCGCCTCCTCCCGGGGGCCGCGGGCGTCGAGCCACGCGGTCACCGACGAGGGGATCGCGTTCACCCCGTTCGGGCGGACCCGTACCTTCCCGACGGTGGCGACCGTGCCGTGGCGCTCGGCCGCGGCCCGTGCCCCGAGCACCGCCGCGGCGAGGGCGAGCATCGGGTCCTCCCGGTCGGCCAGCCGGGTGGTGCCGGCGTGATCGGCCCGGCCGCGCAGGTCCAGCCGCCAGCGGCCGTGCGGCCAGATCGAGGAGGCCACCCCGACCGCGGCGCCGTCGCCGTCGGTCGGGTCGGCCAGGGCGCGGCCCTGCTCGACGTGCAGCTCCAGAAACGTGCCGATCCGGCGCAGCGCCGCGTGGTCCGGGCCGAGGCCGGCGGCGTCGTGTCCCGCGGCGGCCATCGCCTCGGCCATGGTGGTGCCCTCGTCGTCGGTCAGCGAGCGGGCGCGGTCGGCGTCGAGCGCGCCGGTGAGCAGCCGGGATCCGGCGCAGGCGATGCCGAAGCGGGCGCCCTCCTCGTCGGCGAAGCAGGCGATGCCCAGTGGACGCCGCGGGGCGAAACCCCTCGCGCGCAGCAGGTCCAGCGCGGCGAACGCGGAGACGACGCCCAGCGGCCCGTCGAAGGCGCCGCCGTCGGGGACCGAGTCGAGGTGGCTGCCGAGAACGAGGCCCGGCTGTCCGGCGGCCGCCGCGGCGTCCGGATCAGCGGTCCAGGCCCAGAGGTTCCCGGCCCGGTCGGTGTCGACGTCCAGCCCGCGCTGTTCGCCCTCGCCGCGGAACCACTCCCGCAGGGCGGCGTCGGCCGCCGTCCACGCGTAGCGGCGGTAGCCCCCGGTTCCGGCGTCGCGGCCGACCGGGGCCAGGTCGCTCCACATGCTGTCGAACGAGCTCATGCGTCCTCGCGCATCGGCACCCGGACGCCGCGCTCCTCGGCCACCTGGGCCGCCCGGTCGTAGCCGGCGTCGACATGCCGGATGACCCCCATGGCCGGGTCGTTGCGCAGCACCCGCTCCAGCTTCTGCGCCGCGAGTGGCGTGCCGTCGGCGACGCTCACCTGGCCGGCGTGCAGCGAGCGGCCGATGCCCACCCCGCCGCCGTGGTGGATCGACACCCAGGTGGCACCGGACGACGCGTTGACGAGGGCGTTCAGCAGCGGCCAGTCGGCGATCGCGTCGGAGCCGTCGGCCATCGCCTCGGTCTCCCGGTACGGGGAGGCGACCGACCCCGAGTCGAGGTGATCGCGGCCGATCACGATCGGCGCGGTGATCTCGCCGGAGGCCACCATCTCGTTGAACCGCAGGCCGGCGACGTCGCGCTCGCCGTAGCCGAGCCAGCAGATCCGTGCGGGCAGCCCCTGGAAGGCGACCTTGTCCTGGGCCGCGCGGATCCACCGCTGCAGGTGGTCGTTGTCGGGGAACAGGTCGAGGACGGCGCGGTCGGTGGCGGCGATGTCCTTCGGGTCGCCGGACAGCGCGGCCCAGCGGAACGGGCCCTTGCCCTCGCAGAACAACGGCCGGATGTAGGCGGGCACGAAGCCCGGGAAGGCGAAGGCGCGGTCGTAGCCGCCCTGGCGGGCCTCGTCGCGGATCGAGTTGCCGTAGTCGAAGACCTCCGCCCCGGCGTCCAGGAACCCGACCATCGCCTCCACGTGCGTGGCCATCGAGGCGCGGGCCCGGTCGGTGAACTCCTCGGGCTTCTTCTCGGCGTAGTCGTGCCAGTCGCCGGGGTCGACGCCCTCCGGGAGGTAGCTCAGCGGGTCGTGCGCCGACGTCTGGTCGGTGACGACGTCGATCTCCACGCCGCGGCGGAGAAGCTCGGGGAAGACCGTGGCGCAGTTGCCCACGACGCCGACCGACAGCGGGGTCGAGGAGCGCTTCGCCCCGAGGCAGCGCTCGACCGCCGCGTCGAGGTCGGGGGCCACCTCGTCGAGGTAGCGCTGGGTCACCCGACGACGCAGCCGGTTCTCGTCGACGTCGACGACCAGGCAGACGCCGCCGTTGAGCGTGACGGCCAGCGGCTGGGCGCCGCCCATGCCGCCGCATCCCCCGGTGAGGGTGAGCGTGCCGGCAAGGGTGCCGCCGAACCGCTTGGCGGCAACCGCGGCGAACGTCTCGTAGGTGCCCTGCAGGATCCCCTGGGTCCCGATGTAGATCCACGAGCCGGCGGTCATCTGGCCGTACATGGTCAGGCCCAGGTGCTCGAGCCGGCGGAACTCGGGCCAGGTGGCCCAGTCGCCGACCAGGTTGGAGTTGGCGATCAGCACCCGCGGCGCCCACTCGTGGGTGCGCAGCACGCCGACCGGCCGCCCCGACTGCACGAGCATCGTCTCGTCGTCGGCGAGCGTCGTGAGCGTGCGGACCATCGCGTCGAAGCTGCGCCAGTCGCGGGCCGCCCGCCCGGTACCGCCGTAGACGACCAGGTCGTCGGGCCGTTCGGCCACCTCCGGGTCGAGGTTGTTCTGCAGCATCCGCAGCGGCGCCTCGGTCTGCCAGCTCCGGGCGGTGAGGGCCGTGCCGCGCGGGGACCGTACGGGTCGTGCTCCGTCCATGGAAGCGCTCCTTCAGCAGGGATCAGGTCAGGGAAAGGCCGGTGGCGGCCAGCAGCGCGCCGTCGGCCACGAGGGCGACCACGGTCTCGATCTCGGGGGCCAGGTGGCGGTCGGGTCCGGGGCCGCCGATCCCCGCCGCGCGGACGGCGTCCCGCACCGCCGCGGTCGGGGCGGCCGGCTGGAGCGGGGCACGCAGGTCGAGGGCCCGGGCCGCGGTGAGGATCTCGATGGCGAGGACGCGGGTGAGGCCGTCGACCGCCCGGCGGAGCTTGCGAGCGGCCGCCCAGCCCATCGAGACGTGGTCCTCCTGCATCGCCGACGACGGGATCGAGTCGACGCTGGCCGGCACCGCCAGCCGCTTGAGCTCGCTGACGATGCCGGCCGCCGTGTACTGCGCGATCATGTGCCCCGAGTCGACACCGGGGTCACCGGCCAGGAACGGCGGCAGCCCGTTGCTGCGGGCGACGTCGAGGAACCGGTCGGTGCGCCGCTCGCTCATGCTGGCCACGTCGGCGGTCGCGATCGCGAGGAAGTCGAGGACGTAGCCGACCGGGGCGCCATGGAAGTTGCCGTTGGACTCGACACGACCGTCGAGCGTGATCACCGGGTTGTCGATCGCGGCGGCCAGCTCACGGCCCGCGACCGCGGCCGCGTGCGCCATCGTGTCGCGCGCGGCGCCGTGCACCTGGGGTGCGCAGCGGAGGGAGTAGGCGTCCTGGACGCGGGTGCACTCGGGCCCGCGGTGGCTGGCCATCACGCCGCTGCCGGCCAGGAGTGCCCGCAGGTTGGCGGCCGAGTCGGCCTGTCCCGGGTGTGGGCGGAGGGCCTGCAGGTCCGCGGCGAACACCGCGTCCGTGCCGAGGAGCGCCTCGACGCTCATGGCGGCGGCGACATCGGCCGTGGTCAGCAGCCGGCGGAGGTCGGCGAGGGCGAGCACCAGCATCCCCAGCATGCCGTCGGTGCCGTTGACGAGGGCGAGACCTTCCTTCTCGGCCAGCTCGACCGGCTCGATGCCGTGCGCGCGCAGCGCCTGGTCGGCCGGGCGCAGCTCACCCACGCTGTTCCGGACCTGCCCTTCGCCCATCAGCGCCAGCGCGATGGAGGACAGCGGGGCCAGGTCGCCCGAGCAGCCCAGGGACCCGTACTCGTGCACGACCGGAGTGAGCCCGGCGTCGAGCATCGCGGCATAGGCCTGCGCGGTCACGACCCGCACGCCGGTCCGACCGGTGGCCAGCGTGGCGAGCCGCAGCAACATCAGCGCCCGCACCACCTCGCGCTCGACCTCGGGCCCCGAGCCCGCCGCGTGCGAGCGGATCAGGCTGCGCTGCAGCTGGGCCCGCCGCTCCAGGGGGATGTGGGTCGTGGCCAGGGCACCGAAGCCGGTGGAGACCCCGTAGTGCGGCTGGTCGTCCTTGGCCAGCGCCTCGACGACGTCGCGGCTCCTGGCGATCTCGGCCAGGGCGTCGTCCGCCAGCCGCACGCCGTACCCGTCCCGGGCGACGCGCAGCACGTCGTCCGGGCTGACGGGGCCGGTGCCGACGACGACCTGATGCGAGTCCATGCAGGTCATCGGACACCTCGCGGGCCCGCGAACCTAGACCCCGGCAGGGGGAGTTGTCTGGGATCCGAGACGTTGCGGGGGCCGCCCGTTGATCCGGCGGGTCAGGTCGGCGGCAGCGCGGCTCACCCGCATGGTGAGCCCGCCCCGTGCCGCCGGGTCGACGTCGTCGGTGGGGAAGGTGACCGCGATCCCCGCCGCGGGCCGGCCGGCGTGGTCGTGGACCGCCGCCGCCACGGACGCGAAGCCGGGGGTGACCTCGCCGTCCTCACTCGCGTACCCGGCGCGCCGGACGCCGGTCAGCAGCCGGCGCAGCTCGGAGAGCCGCCGCGGGCCGGCGCCGTGCCGGTCGACGAAGGCGTCGGCGTTCGGGAACAGGGCGCGGACCTGGGGGCCGGGAAGATCGGCGAGCAGCGCCCGCCCGCTGGCGGTCAGCTGGGCGGGCAGTCGCACGCCGACGTCCGTCACCAGTGGCGGCCGGCCGGGTGCCCGCTGCTCCACCACGTAGAGGACCTCGCGGCCGTGCAGCACGGCCAGGTGCGCCGAATGGCCCACCGCGTCGACCAGCCGGGCCAGCAGCGGCCTGGCCAGCCGGGCCAGCGGCTCCTGCCGGGAGTAGGCGCTGCCGATCTCGAAGGCGCTGACGCCCAGGCCGTAGCGGCGCTCCTCGGGCAGATGGACGACGAAGCCGGCGTCGATCAGCTCGGTGAGGAGGTGATAGGTCGAGGAGCGGGGCAGCCCCAGCTCGCGGGCGAGGGTGGCCGCGGGGACGGGCCCGGCCGACCGGGCGAGGGCCTGCAGCAGGGAGAGGGCGTGCCGGGCAGCGGGGACCCCGGGACGCGGCATGCGGGGAGCCTAGGTCGCCCCTGCTGTCGGCCGAGCCCGCTCCGCCTGGTCGATCGCCCACGCGGCGTTCACCAGCCCGATATGGCTGAACGCCTGTGGAAAGTTGCCCATGAGCTCCCCGGTGTCCGGGTCCACCTCCTCGGCGAGCAGGCCGATGTCGCTGACGAACGCGGCCGCCCGGGCGAACACCTCGCGGGCGCGCTCGACCTCACCGGCAAGGGCCAGCGCCTGCGCCAGCCAGAAGGTGCAGAGCAGGAAGGTGCCTTCCTTCCCGGCCAGCCCGTCGACCGCGTCGACCCCGTCGTCGGTGCGGTACCGGTACACGAGGCCACGGTCGTCGGTCAGCCGGTCGGCGATCGCCTCCACCGTGGCGATCACCCGGGGATCGTCGGCGGGCAGGAAGCCGACGATCGGCAGCACGAGGTTCGAGGCATCCAGCGCCGAGGAGCCGAACGACTGGGTGAACGCGCCCGCCCGGTCGCTCCAGCCTTCCGCGAGAACGGTGGCGGCGACCTCCTCCCGGGCTTTCGTCCAGGAGGCCACCCGGTCCTCGGCGTGGAGCTGGGGGGCCAGGCCGATGGCCCGGTCGAGGGCCACCCAGCACATGACCTTGGAGTAGACGAAGTGTCGCGGGGGTCCGCGCACTTCCCAGATTCCCTGGTCCGGCTCCCGCCACCGTGCGGCGGCGGCGTCGGCGCAGGCGACGAGGAACGTCCTGGTCTCCTCGTCCATGGCCCGGAGCTCGTCGGCCAGGCGTGCGGCGGACGCGAGCAGCTCGCCGTAGACGTCGAGCTGGCGCTGGTTCCACGCGCCGTTGCCCACCCGCACCGGCCGGCTGTCCCGCCAGCCTCGCAGGTGCGGCACGGTCCGCTCGGTCAGATCGTGTTCGCCCCCGACGCCGAACATGATCTGCAGGGGGTGCTCCGGGCCGACAGCGCCCGCCCCGGCAGTGGTCATGAAGGCGAAGAAGTCCGCGGCCTCGTCGGGGCAGGCGGCCACCCACAGCGCCAGCATCGTGAAACTGGCGTCGCGCACCCAGGCGTAGCGGTAGTCCCAGTTGCGCTCCCCGCCCACGCCCTCGGGAAGTGAGGTCGTGCCCGCCGCGACGATGGCGCCGCTCGGCTGGTACGACAGGCCGTGCAGCACCCGACCGCTGTGGTGCACCAGCTCCCGCCACGCCCCCTCGTAGCTCTGGTGCAGCTCGCTCCACGACTCCCAGGCCGCCAGCGTGCTGTCCATCAGGTCGCCCAGGTCCGGTTGCGCCCAGACGTGAGCCGGGCGATCGCCCAGCGTGGTGCGCTGCAACGCGAGGTGGATGACGTCACCGGCGCGCAGGTGCAGGCGGGCGCGGGCCCGCCCGTCCGCCAGCTCCGCGTCGGCCGGCAGGGTGAGCACCAGCCAGTCGGCGCCGCCGCGGGCGGCCACCCCACCGTCCACCGCGGACAGCAGCGGCACGATCAACCCGTACTCCGGCCGCGGGCGGTAGTCCACGAGGACGTCGATCTGCCCGGAGGGGCACGCCAGCCGGCGCACCAGCAGGTGCGGGACGTCGCGCCCGAGGCGGTGCCCGCCGTTGTCCGGGCCGAGCCCCATCGCATCGGTGAGCAGCAGGACGCCGCCGGCCGTCGTGAACGACGTCTCCAACGCCAGACTGCGGCCGACGTACCGGCGGGTCGACGTCCACTCCGCCTCCGGCCGCACCTGCCAGTGCCCCGCGTCGTCGTCGAGCAGCCGGCCGAAGACCGACGGGCCGTCGAAGCGCGGGAAACAGAGCCACTCGACCGACCCGGCGCGGTCGACCAGGGCGCAGGAGTGCCGGTCGGAGAGGAAGGCAAGGTCGGCGATCGGAGTGGCGCTCATGCTCGCCGGCCCCTCACCCGGCCAGCTGTGCCCGCAGCGCCGCGACGACCATCCGGTGGTCGTCCAGCTGGGGCAGGCCCGAGACCACGACGACCCCGATCGGGCCCACCGACCGCACCAGGATCGGGAAGCCGCCACCGTGGGCGGCGTACCGGTCCGGGTCGAGGCCGAAGTCCGCCTCGAACGTGGTGCCCCGTTCGATGCTCGACTGCCGCATGTACAGGGTGCTGTGGCCGAACCGGTCGACCACCCGCCTCTTGCGCTGGATCCACGCGTCGTTGTCCGGGGTGGCCCCGGGTAGTGCCGCGTGGAACAGCTGGTGGTGGTTCCGGCTGATGTCGATCGCGATCGGTGCGGACTCCCGTCGGCCGGCCTCGACGAGGGCGGTCCCGAGCGCCCAGGCGTGATCGTTGGTGAAGCCGGCGAACTGCAGCTCGGCCTCCTCGGCGGCGAGCTCGGCCAGGGAGGGTGGGGTGTCGGCCATGGCGTAGTCCTACCGCGGCCCGGCCGTCCGCACCGGCCAGCCCGGCGCGCCCAGTTCTCGCGAGATGGCCCGGGCGGCCTCCCGGACCGTGTCCTGCGCGGCCTGGTCGACGGGCCAGGCGGCGGAGGGGACCACGATGCCGATCGCGCCCACCACGCCCGCGGTCGCGTCGAAGACCGGCGCGGCGACGCCGCACTCGCCCAGGAGCGCTTCCTCCTCCTCGAGCGCGAGACCGGAGCCGCGCACGGACCCGAGCTGGGACGCCAGCGCCTTCGGCGACGTGACGGTCTCTCCGGTCATGCTGCGCAGCGTTCCCCGGGCCGCGGGCTGCTCGGCCTCGCCGCTGAAGGCCAGGATCGCCTTGCCGAGGGAACTCGCGTGTGCGGGGATGACGATGCCGACCTCGGGCATCTGCCGGCTTCCGTCCGGGCGTGGTTCGTGGTGGATGATCACGACGTCGTCGAGCAGCAGGACGGCCGTCCGTACCGCGAAGCCGGTGCGCCGGGCGACGTCCTCGGCCCACGGGATCGCCCGGGACCGCAGCTCGGTCGTGTCCAGGTAGACGTTCCCCAGCCGCAGCACGGCGGGCCCCAGCTGGTACCGCGTCGAGCCGCGCTCCTGGACCACCAGGCCGTGGGCCACCAGCGTCCGGACGAGCCCGTGCACGGTCGACGGCGGGAGCTCCAGCCGGGTCGCGAGCTCGGACAGCGCCATCCGGCGGGACCCCTGCAATGCGGTCAACACGCGGATCGCCCGGTCGACGGACTGGATCACCGACGTTCTCCTTCCCCCGTTTGCACCCGGCCCGGAACGCCGGCCGGCGCGGCTGCGGATCGCGTCCGGAGTGCTTGTCCCGGGTGAACCCAGGATGTAATCTACGTCACACATTCGACATTGTCGAATGGTATTCGTGACGTGGGAAGTCCCCGCCATCCTGGAAGGAACGGCCGTCATGAAGAAGCTCATCAACGCCGCGGAGGACGTCGTCACCGAGGCGCTGCAGGGGATCGAGGCCGCGCACCCCGATCTCCGGGTCGACCTCGTCAACAAGATCGTCTACCGCGGTGACCTCCCACGCTCGGGCAAGGTCGGCGTCATCTCCGGGGGCGGATCCGGGCACGAGCCGATGCACGGCGGGTTCGTCGGGCTCGGCATGCTCGACGCCGCCTGCGCCGGGGAGGTGTTCACCTCGCCGGTGCCCGACCAGATGCTCGCCGCCACCAAGCTGGTCGACGGCGGTGCCGGCGTGCTGCACGTGGTGAAGAACTACACCGGCGACGTCATGAACTTCGAGATGGGCGCCGAGCTCGCGGCGGCCGAGACCGGTGCCCGGGTCGTCGCGGTGGTCACCGACGACGACGTCGCCGTGCAGGACAGCACCTGGACGGCGGGCCGGCGCGGTGTCGGGGTCACGGTGCTGCTCGAGAAGATCGCCGGTGCCGCCGCCGAGCAGGGCCGCTCGCTCGACGAGGTCGCCGACGTCGCGCGCACGGTCAACGCCAACGGCCGCAGCATGGGCCTCGCGCTGACCAGCTGCACCGTGCCGGCGGTGGGCCATCCGACGTTCGACCTCGGTGAGGACGAGATGGAGCTCGGGGTCGGCATCCACGGCGAGCCCGGTCGCGAGCGCATCCCGCTGGCGCCCGCACGGGACATCGCCGCCCTACTGCTCGAGCCGATCCTCGCCGACCTGCCCTTCCGGGCGGGGGACGACGTCCTCTGTTTCGTCAACGGGCTCGGCGGTACACCGCTGCTCGAGCTGTACATCATGTTCAACGAGGTGAGCAAGATCCTTTCCGGCCACGGGGTGCGGATCGCCCGGTCGCTGGTCGGCAACTACATCACCTCCCTGGACATGGCCGGGACGTCGGTCACGCTGCTCCGGATGGACGACGACCTGCTGTCGCTCTGGGATGCCCCGGTCAAGACGCCGGCGCTGCGCTGGGGGATCTGAGCATGACCAACGGCGCCACGGTGGAGGACCTCCGGGAGTGGGTGCGCGCCTTCGCCCGACGGATCGAGAGCAACAAGGACCTGCTGACCGAGCTCGATGCGGCCATCGGCGACGCCGACCACGGCGCCAACATGCACCGCGGGCTCACCGCCGTGGTGGCCGCCCTCGGGGATCCCGGCCTGGACACCCCCGCCGCGGTGGTCAAGAAGGTCGGCATGACGTTGGTGTCGACGGTCGGCGGGGCCAGCGGCCCGCTCTACGGCACGTTCTTCCTGCGGATGGGAGGCGCCCTCGGCGACGCCCAGCCGGTGCCCCCCGAGACCCTCGCGGCGGCACTTCGGGCGGGCCTCGACGGCGTCGTGGCGCGGGGAAAGGCAGAGGCCGGCGACAAGACCATGTACGACGCGCTCGCGCCGGCACTCGACGCCCTCGATGAGGCCCTGGCCGCCGGCGAGCCCTGGCCGGCGGCCGTGCGGGCGGCGGCGGCCGCCGCCGAGGCGGGCCGCGACGCGACGACGCCGATGACCGCGCGGAAGGGACGGGCCAGTTACCTCGGCGAGCGCAGCGTCGGGCACCAGGATCCCGGTGCGGCGAGCACGGCCCTCCTGATCGCGTCGGCCGTGGACGCACTCGGCGCAGACCGGGAGCGGTCCACGACGACGGCGGGGGCGGCCGGGGACGACAGCGCTCCATGACGGCGCCACCCGGTGGGGAAGAGCCCGGCGTCGGGATCGTCGTCGTCTCGCACAGCCGGGCACTGGCGGACGCGGCGGTCGCGCTGGCGGCGGAGATGCTGCACGGGCGGGAGCCACGGATCGCGGTCGCGGCCGGTATCGACGCCACCGCGTTCGGCACCGACGCCGTGCAGATCAAGGCGGCGATCGAGCGGGTGGACAGCGAGGCGGGTGTCGTCGTCCTCATGGACATGGGGAGTGCGGTGATGAGTGCCGAGCTCGCGCTCGACCTGCTGGAGGGCCCCGTCAGGAACCGGGTGCTCCTCTCGCCCGCGCCGCTGGTCGAGGGGCTGGTCGTCGCGGCGGTCGCCGCCGCGGGCGGTGCCGCACGGACGGAGGTCGCCGCCCAGGCCGACGCCGCCCTCCTCGGGAAGTCGGCTCACCTGGCGGCCGACGCACCTCCGGCCGACGCACCTCCGGCTGACGCGCCTCCGGCCGACGCCGCCGTCGACGGCGGCCCGTCGGTCGTCGGCACGTTCACGGTGGAGAACACCCAGGGCCTGCACGCGCGCCCGGCGGCAAGGCTGGTGGCCGAGGTGGGGAGCCTCGACGCGACGGTCACCCTGCGGAACCTCACGACCGGGAAGGGGCCGGTGCCGGCCGGGAACCTCCTGCGGGTGGCCACCCTCGCGGCGTCGCAGGGCCACGTGATGGAGGTCGCCGTGTCCGGGCGGCAGGCGCAGGCCGCGCTCGACCACCTGCTGGCGCTCGCCCGGCGTCGGTTCGACGAGGAGCCGTCCACTCCCGGGCCGACCGACTCCCGCTGACGCCCTGATTCCCGCTGACGCCGGGCCAGCGGGAGTCAGGCGTCGACGACGACGGGGATGACCATCGGGCTGCGCCGGTAGGCCTTGTGCGCCCAGGTGCCGACGGCCCGCTGGATCAGCTGCTCGAGCTGGAGCGCGGTGCCGACACCTTCCTCTGCAGCCCGGGCGAGGGCCTGCTCGATCAGCGGGACGACGGCGTCGAAGGTCGTCTCGTCGTGTACGAAGCCGCGGGCCAGGAAGTCCGGTGGCTCGACGAGCTTGCCGGTGTCGGCGTCGACGATCGCCACGACGGTGATGACGCCCTCCTCGGCCAGCGTGCGCCGATCCTTCAGGGAGGCCTCGGTGACTCCACCGACCGTCATGCCGTCGACGAAGACGTTGCCGGCGGGCACCTTGCCGGTGATCGACACCCGGCCGCCGACCAGGTCGACCACGACGCCATCTTCGGCGACGACGACGCCCTTCGGGTGGACGCCGGTCTTGATCGCGAGGTCGGCGTTGGACCGCAGGTGCCGCCACTCGCCGTGCACCGGCATGACGTTGCGCGGCTTGACGATGTTGTAGCAGTAGACGAGCTCGCCGGCGCTGGCGTGCCCGGAGACGTGCACCTTGGCGTTCCCCTTGTGCACCACGTTGGCGCCCCAGCGGGTCAGCTCGTTGATGATCCGGTAGATCGCGTTCTCGTTGCCGGGGATCAGCGAGCTGGCCAGCAGGACCGTGTCGCCCTCCTCGATCCGGATGACGTGGTCGCGGTTGGCCATGCGGGCCAGGGCGGCCATCGGCTCACCCTGGGAGCCGGTACAGATGACCGCCACCTTGTTCGCGGGCAGGTTCTCCAGCACCTTCAGGTCGACGACCAGGCCCTTGGGGATGTTGAGGTACCCCAGGTCGCGGGCGATGCCCATGTTCCGCACCATCGACCGGCCCACGAAGGCGACCTTGCGGCCGTGGTGGTGGGCGGCGTCGAGGACCTGCTGGATGCGGTGCACGTGGCTGGCGAAGCTGGACACGATCACCCGCTTGGGCGCCGTCCGGAACACCTGGTCGATCGCCGGGGTCAGCTCCTCCTCGGACAGGGTGAAGCCGGGCACCTCGGCGTTGGTCGAGTCGGTGAGGAAGAGGTCGACCCCCTCCTCGCCGAGCCGCGCGAAGCCGCGCAGGTCGGTGATCCGCCGGTCCAGCGGGAACTGGTCCATCTTGAAGTCGCCCGTGTGCAGCACGAGGCCGGCGGCGGTGCGGATCGCGACGGCGAGCGCGTCGGGGATCGAGTGGTTGACCGCGAGGAACTCGAGGTCGAACGGCCCGAGCGTGAGTTCGTCGCCCTCGGCCACCTGGCGGGTGACCGGCTTGATCTTGTGCTCCTTGAGCTTGGCGTCGATGAACGCCAGCGTCAGCTTGGAGCCGATCAGCGGGATGTCCCGCCGTTCCTGCAGCAGGTAGGGCACGCCACCGATGTGGTCCTCGTGGCCGTGGGTCAGCACGATCGCCACGACGTCGTCCATCCGGTCCCGGATCGAGGTGAAGTCGGGGAGGATGACGTCGACACCGGGCTGGTGCTCCTCGGGGAACAGCACGCCGCAGTCGACGATCAGCAGCTTGCCGGCGTGCTCGAAGACCGTCATGTTGCGGCCGATCTCGCCGAGGCCCCCGAGCGCGGTCACGCGCAAACCGTCGGCGGCCAGAGCCGGAGGGTTCCGGAGTTCAGGATGGGCGTGGCTCATGCCGGTAAAACTACGGCGCGCCTCCGACCTCCCCTGACAGGCGGTTCGCCGGGGGGCGCCGTGCCCCGATCGGCTCCGATCCGAGTGGGGTCCCTCCGTTGCTACTGTGCGCCGGTGCAGCCGCCCTCGGGCCCCTTGACCGGGATCCGCATCGTCGAGCTGAGCGGCCTCGGCCCGGGCCCCTACGCGGGCATGCTGCTGGCCGAGCTGGGTGCCGACGTCCTCCGCGTGGACCGTCCCGGCGGCGGGTCGCTGGTGGTGCGGCCCGAGAACGACGTGCTGAACCGGAGCCGGCCGTGCGCCGCCGTCGACCTGAAGTCGCCCGGGGGGCGTGCGGTCCTCCTACGGCTGGTCGAGAGCGCCGACGTCCTCATCGAGGGGTTGCGGCCGGGCGTCACCGAGCGGCTGGGCATCGGCCCGGACGAGTGCCTCGCCCGGAATCCGCGGCTGGTCTACGCCCGGATGACCGGGTGGGGCCAGCAGGGCCCGCTCGCTCCCCGAGCCGGGCACGACATCAACTACCTCGGCCTGACCGGCGCCCTGCACGCCATCGGGACGGCGGAGAAGCCGGTCGTCCCGCTCAACATCGGCGCCGACTTCGGTGGCGGGGCGATGTTCCTGGTGGTGGGGATCCTCGCGGCGCTGCTCGAACGCGCGACCAGCGGGCACGGGCAGGTCGTGGACGCGGCCATGGTCGACGGCGCCAGCTCGCTGGCCACCATGATCTACGGGCTGCTCGGCGCCGGCCTGTGGCAGGACCGCCGCGCGTCGAACCTGCTCGACGGCGGCGCCCCGTTCTACGACACGTACCCCTGCGCCGACGGGCGGCACGTCGCCGTCGGGGCGCTGGAGCCGCAGTTCTACGCGGCGCTGCTCGAGGGCCTGGGCCTCACCGGCGAGCTTCCCGGCCGCCAGCACGACGTCGAGCACTGGCCGGAGCACCGGCGCCGGATCGCGGAGGTGCTGGCCACCCGTACCCGCGACGAGTGGACGGCGGTCTTCGAGGGCAGCGACGCCTGCCTCACCCCGGTGCTGGGGCTCACCGAGGCACCCGCGCACCCGCACCTGGCCGCCCGCGGCACCTTCGTCGAACAGGACGGCCGGATGCAGCCGGGGCCCGCACCGCGGTTCTCGCGGACGCCCGGGGCCGTGCGCGGCCGGCCGCGGCTGCCGGGCCAGGACACCCTCGCTGCGCTGGGGGAGTGGGGCTTCTCGGCCGAGGAGCTCGAGCGGCTGCGGCAGGCGGGCGCCATCGCCCAGACAGAAGAGGAGACCCGGTGACGGACGAGGTGCTGGTCGAGCGGCGCGAGGGCATCCAGGTCATCACGATCAACAGGCCCGACGCGAAGAACGCGCTCAACCTGGCGGTGGCGCAGGCGATCGCGGCTGCCGTCGACGAGCTCGACCACTCCGACGACCTCCGGGTCGGCGTGCTGACCGGAGCCGGTGGCACCTTCTCGGCCGGGATGGACCTCAAGGCGTTCCTCCGCGGCGAGAGCCCGGCGATCGACGGCCGGGGCCTGTGCGGGATCACGCAGACGCCCCCGCGCAAGCCGCTGATCGCTGCGGTGGAGGGGTGGGCGCTCGCGGGAGGCTTCGAGCTGCTGCTCGCCTGCGACCTCGTCGTCGCCGCGGAGACCGCCCGGTTCGGCGTCCCCGAGGTCAAGCGTTCGCTGGTCGCGGCCGCCGGCGCAGCCCTGCAGCTGCCGCGGCGGGTGCCGTTCGCCGTCGCGATGGAGCTGCTGCTCACCGGTGATCCGCTGACGGCGCCGCGCGCGGCCCAGATCGGCCTGATCAACCGGGTGACGGCCGAGGGTGCGGCGCTGGACGGCGCGCTCGAGCTCGCCGCGACGATCGCCCGGAACGGCCCGTTGGCGGTGGCGGCCACGAAGGCGATCGCACGCAACAGCACCGACTGGTCCTTCGCGGAGGGCTGGGAGCGGCAGGCCGAGCTGATCGGCCCGGTGTTCGCCAGCGAGGACGCTCGGGAAGGGGCGACAGCCTTCGCGGAGAAGCGTGCCCCCGTGTGGGAGGGCCGCTGAGCACTCTGTCCACGCTCGCGTGGCATGGTGGCGGGCAGGCATCGGGAAGGGGCGGGACATGCGGGACGCAGTCATCGTGGAGGCCGTGCGGACGCCGGTCGGCAAGCGCAACGGAGGGCTGTCCGGGGTGCACCCCGCGGATCTGTCGGCCCATGTGCTCAACAGCCTCGTGCAGCGAGCGGGCGTGGATCCCGCCCTGGTGGACGACGTGATCTGGGGCTGTGTCAGCCAGGTCGGTGAGCAGACCTTCGACATCGGGCGCACGGCCGTGCTGACCGCAGGCTGGCCGGAGACGGTGACCGGCGTGACGATCGACCGGCAGTGCGGCTCCTCCCAGCAGTCGGTGCACTTCGCGGCGGCCGGTCTGGTGGCCGGCCAGTACGACGTCGTGGTTGCCGGTGGGGTGGAGTCGATGAGCCGCGTGCCGATGGGCTCGACGCTGACGCCGGACGGTGGACGCCCGTACTCCCAGACCTACCTGGACCGCTACGACGGCGTGTTCCCCAACCAGGGCATCGGCGCCGAGATGATCGCCGAGCGGTGGAGCCTCTCCCGTGAGCAGGTCGACGAGTTCTCCGTCGGCTCGCACGAGAAGGCCGCGGCCGCGCGGGACGACGGCCGGTTCGAGGCGCAGATCGCACCGGTCACCCTGCCGGACGGCACCGTGGTGGCGCAGGACGAGGGCATCCGGCCGAGCAGCCTGGAGTCACTCGGCAAGCTCAAGACGGTGTTCAAGCCCGACGGCGGCGTCATCACTGCCGGGAACGCATCGCAGATCTCCGACGGCTCCGCCGCCCTGCTGATGATGACCGGTGAGAAGGCTCGGGAACTCGGCCTGACCCCGATCGCGCGGGTCCACACCGCGGTGCTGGCCGGCGCCGACCCGGTGATCATGCTGACCGCGCCGATCCCGGCGACGGAGAAGGCGCTGCGCACGTCCGGTCTGCGCATCGACGAGATCGGTGCCTTCGAGGTCAACGAGGCCTTCGCGCCGGTGCCGCTGGCCTGGCTGGCCGAGCTCGGTGCGGACACCAAGGCGCTCAATCCCAACGGCGGCGCGATCGCGCTGGGTCACCCGCTGGGCGGTTCGGGCGCCCGGCTCATGACGACGCTCGTGCACCACATGCGCGACAACGGCATCCGCTACGGCCTGCAGACGATGTGCGAGGGCGGCGGGCAGGCCAACGCCACCATCCTCGAACTGCTCTAGCTAGCGCGGGCCGCGAGCGGGGAGCAGGCCCTCCTCGTGGTCCAGTTCGCGCTCGAGGATGCGCAGGCTCTCGTCGGGGAGCCGCCCGACGTCCCGCCAGTGCAGCAGTGATTCGCGCTGGGCGTCGAGGGCCGCTCGCCGGACACGGAGGTCAGCTTCGTACGTCGGCGACAGCGGGATCTCGCCGGCTTCGGAGGTGTCGAGCAGGGCCAGCCGCCTGCGGTAGCGGCGCTGCCGGGCGCGCAACTGGTCGCGGCTCCTGGCGATCGCCTGGTCGTCGAGGTCGTCGTGCTGCTCGGCCTCCAGCTCGTCCAGCCGGGCCACTGCCGCTTCCGCGGCGGCCACCCGTGCCTCGTTGCGCAACCGGGCTTCGTCGGCCCGGTCCACCCGCAGGCGCAGAGCCCGGGCCAGCGGGCCGAACGTGAGCCCCTGGCCGACCAGCGTCACGAGCACGGCGAGGAAGGCGCAGAACAGCAGCAGGTTCCGGTCGGGGAAGGGCGAGCCGTCCTCGGTCGTCGTCGGCAGGGTGAAGATGGCGGCCAGGGTGATGACCCCGCGGGTTCCGGCCCAGCTCAGGATCACGATCTCGCGGCCGCTGAGGCGGCCCGGTGCCGCGTGCGCCGCGGCCGCTCGCTCCGCCGCGCTCCCGGCTGCGGCCGCGTCCGCGTCGGTGTCCTCCTCGATCTCCTCGATGTCCTCCTCAGTGTCATCCCCTCCCAGGCGGGTGTGCAGCGCCTGCGGGAGATGCTCGGTGAGCCACAGCCACAGCGGCCGGAGGAGCAGGACCACGCCGAGGGTGATCGCCGCCGCGGTCGCGACCGTCGAGGGGGCGTACTCGTCCAGGCCGTGGATCACCGCGGGCAGCTGCTGGCCGATGAGCAGGAACACGAGGCCCTCGAGCAGGAAGTCGATCAGCCGCCACACCGCATCGGTCTGCAACCGGGTGGCACCGCTGGTCCAGTACGGCGAGTTGTGCCCGATGATCAGCCCGGCCACGACGACCGCCAGCACCCCGGAGACGTGCAGTTCCTCGCCCAGCAGGTAGGCCACGAACGGCGTGGCCAGCGAGATCGCATTCGACGACAGCGGATCCCGTCGCAACCGGCGCAGCGGCCGGATCGCGACCGCAACCGCGACGCCGACGGCGACGCCACCCACCGACGCGACGAGGAACTGACCGACCGCCCCGAGGAAGGAGAAACGGGCGCCGCTGGCCGACGCCACCGCGACGGAAAGGATCGTGAGGGCGGTGGCGTCGTTGAGCAGTCCCTCGCCCTGAATGAGGGTGATCAGGCGGCGCGGCAGACCGACCCGGCGGCCCACCGAGAGCGCGGCAACCGGATCGGGCGGCGCCACGGCGGCTCCGAGCGCGATGCCGGCTGCCAGCGTCGCACCGGCCACGAACAGGGAGAAGGCGACGCCGACCAGCAGGGCAGTGACCAGGACGAGGAGCACGGACAGGCTGACGACAGTGCGCAGATTGCGCCGGATCGCCAGCAGCGAGGAGTCCAGGGCGGCGCTGTAGAGCAGTGGCGGGAGCACAAGGGTCAGCACCAGTTGCGGGTCGAGCGTGATGTTCGGTCCCGGCAGGAACGCGTAACCGATGCCGATGAGCGTCAGCAGCGCCGCGGCGGGCAGGCCCGTGTGCTCGGCGACCCAGCGGACCGCGACGATCACGGCGACGGCGGCCAGCACGAGCAGCAAGATCGTCTGGGGGCTCACGTCCCCAGTCTCTCCGACGCTCCTGCCCCGGCCCGGGATCCGCGGCGACGACTCTGGCAGAGTGTCCGTAGAGTGAGATATCGATCCCAAGGAGTGAGATGCCCGCTGTCATGGCACCCGGTAGCCCGACGGACGTCGACGTCGCCGTCGTCGGTGGGAGTCTCGCGGGGCTGCAGACCGCGCTGACCCTGGGGCGAGCCTGCCGTCAGGTAGCGGTGTTCGACGACGGCCGCCCCCGGAACGCCCCGGCGGCGCACGTGCACAACTTCCTCGGCGTCGCCGCGACGCGGCCCGAGGACCTGCTGGCCGCGGCGCGACGCCTGCTCGACGACTACGACGTCACCGTCATCGGCAGCCGTGTGCGGACGGTGCAGCGGGAAGGCGATCGGTTCAGGGTCACGGCCGACGGGGGGACGGCGATGGCGCGATCTCTCGTCCTGGCGACCGGCCTGCACGACGAACTCCCGGAGGTGCCCGGCGTCCACGAGTTGTGGGGCCGCGATGTGGTCGCCTGCCCGCACTGTCACGGCTGGGAGGTGCGCGGGCTTCCCCTGGCTCAGCTGGGGCGTCCCGGCATGGCCGCGCGTGCGGTCGAGCGTGCGGTGCTGCTCAGCCGGTGGAGCCCCGACGTCGTCCTCTTCACCGACGGCGACGAACTCCCAGCGGTGCTGCGCACGCGTCTCGACGCTGCCGGCGTGCGGGCGTGCACCGACCCGGTCCGCCGCCTCGTGCTGGCCGAGGGGCGGCTTCGGGCCGTGGAGTTGCGCGACGGGCGGACGATCGCCCGTAGCGCCGTGTTCGTCGTGACCCGCCAGCACCAGCAGAGCGATCTCGCGCAGCAGCTCGGCTGCGAGCACGTCACCGACGGGCCGGCCGCCGGAGCGGTCAGCACCGACAGCACGGGTGCGACCAGCGTTCCCGGGGTCTGGGCGGCCGGAACCGTTGCCGTCCCGGCGCTGCTGGCCATCGGCGCCGCAGGGCACGCCAGCACCGTGGCGCTCGCCGTCCACAACCATCTGCTCGAGCGCGACCTCGCCGCCCCACGGGTCAGACGGTGACCGGTCCCTCCAGCTGCATGGCCTCGGCGGTCAGCACGACCGACCGCAACCGGTCCTCCACGGTGGGGGACTGGTGGGCGGTGATCAGCTCGTCGGCGTCGGCGACCTTCCGGAAGTCCTCGAGGTAGGCCCGGACATCGGCCGGGGCGCCGAGGGCCGTGTACGTCAGCATCTGGTCGACGTGCGTCGCCGCGCCCTGCGCCAGCAACTGATCTGCCTGCTCGTCGGTGAAGGTCTGGCCGCGACCGAACAGGCTCGTGGCCCGGACCCGCCGGGCGGCCTCGAGCTGTTCCCGGGCCGCGGCCGTGGTGTCGGCGGCGAGAACGTTGACGCCGGCGATCACGTACGGCTCCTGCTGCTGGACCGAGGGCTTGAACTCCCGCCGGTAGGTCGCCACGGCGGCCTCGAGCGCCTGGGGTGCGAAGTGCGAGGCGAACGCATACGGCAGGCCGAGCGCCGCGGCGAGTTTTGCGCCGAACAGGGAGGACCCGAGGATGTACAGCGGCACCCGGGAGCCCTTGCCGGGGACGGCGTCGACCCCCTGGATACGGGACTCACCCCAGAGATAGGCCTGCAACTCCAGGACGTCCTGCGGGAAGCGGTCGGCCGACGTCGGGTCGCGACGCAGCGCGTACATCGTGTTCTGGTCCGAGCCCGGCGCGCGGCCGAGCCCGAGGTCGATCCGCCCCGGGTACATGGCGGCGAGGGTGCCGAACTGCTCGGCGATCGTCAGGGGCGAGTGGTTGGGCAGCATGACCCCCCCGGCGCCGAGCCGGATCCGGCTCGTCTTCGCGCCGACGTGAGCGATCAGCACGGAGGTCGCCGACGAGGCGATGGAGGGCATGTTGTGGTGCTCGGCGTACCAGACCCGCAGGTAGCCGTGCTCTTCCGCGGTCTGGGCGAGGGCGACGCTGCCGGCGATGCTCTCACTCGCGGTCTCACCGCGGGTGATCGGCGCGAGGTCGAGGATGGACAGGGGGAACGGGGAGGTCAGCATCGGGAAAGCCCTTCAGATCGTGTCATCGGGCGGCAACACGGCCGGGGCTGAGGCGCTTCCCACAAGTATCACCCGAACAGGTCGAGGTCGCTGCTCACCCGGAGTGGCGCCAGCTCCGACCGTCACGCTCGATGAGCATGGTCGCCTCGGGTGGGCCCCAGGTCGCAGCCTGGTACAGCGGGATCGGTTGCGCGGCCCGGTCCCAGTACTTCAGCACCGGGTCCACGATGCGCCAGGAGCGGCCGACCTCGTCGGCACGGATGAACAGGGTCGGATCGCCGATCAGGGCGTCGAGGAGCACCCGCTCGTACGCGTCGGGCGACTGCTGGACGAAGCTCTCGTAGGAGAAGTCCATCGACGCCTTCTCCACCGTGAACGCGTGGCCCGGGACCTTGGCGCCGAATCGCAGGCTGAGCCCCTCGTCGGGTGCCACCCGGACGATCAGGGCATCCCGCTGGAGATGGGCCGCCCCGCCGGGGAACAGCGGCAGTTGCGGCGGCTGGTGGAACTCGATGGCGACCTCGGTCACCCGTGCGGGCAGCCGTTTGCCCGTGCGCACGTAGACAGGGACGCCGGTCCACCGCCAGTTGTCGATGTCGAGCCTCAGCGCGACGAAGGTCTCCGTCGAGCTGAGCGGGTCGACGCCGGCCTCTTCCCGGTAACCGGGCATCAGGTCCTCCCGCGTGCCACCGCGGGTGTACTGGCCGCGTACCGCGTTGGCGGCGATGTCCCGCTCGTCGTCCAGCGGGCGGATCGCGCGGAGCAACTTGACCTTCTCGTCCCGGATGGCCTCCGGGTGGAACGAGGTGGGGGGCTCCATCAGGAACAGGGACAGGACCTGCAGGACGTGGTTCTGCACGATGTCGCGCATGGCACCGGTCGTCTCGTAGAACCCGCCGCGGTCGCCGACACCGAGCGTCTCGGCGACGGTGATCTGCACGTTGTCCACCCAGGTCCGGTTCCAGATCGGCTCGAAGATCGAGTTCGCGAACCGCAACGCGAGCAGGTTCTGCACCGTCTCCTTCGCCAGGTAGTGGTCGATCCGGAAGATCTGCTCCTCCTCGAAGGCGGACACGAGGTCGGCGTACAGCTCACGGGCGCTCTCCTCGTCCCAGCCGAACGGCTTCTCGATGACCGCCCGGACGAACCCGGCCCCCGACGGCTTGCTGAGCCCTGCCTTGCCCAGGTTGACCGCGAGCGGGCTGAACAGCCGGGGCGGCGTGGCGAAGTAGTAGAGCCGGTTGCCCGCGGTTCCGTACATGCGGTCGCTGTCGGCGAGCACCTCGCTCAATCGCTGGTAGGTCGCGGGGTCGTCGTAGCCGCCGTGCACGTACCGCGCGGTGGCCGCCAGCTCCTTCCACCGGCTGTTGCCGTCGGCGGGAACGGTCCTGCGGCAGTACTCGCCGAACTCGTCGTCGGTCATGGCGGTTCGGGCCACGCCGACGAGGCGCACCTCCGGGGGAAGGCCCCCGAAGGCAGTCAGCCGCTCGAGGGCCGGCAGCAGCTTGCGTGCGGTGAGGTCTCCCGAGGCGCCGAAGATGACCAGCGCGCACGGAGGGGAGCGGCGATCCTGCTCGATGGTCATGTCGGCCACCCCTCGATGTATCGACCGGGCCCTTTCTACCCGTCCGTGGGCCAGACCGCGAGCAGCGTGCGCACCGCCGTCACCAGGGCGAGCGGCTGGTCGAGCATCGGGTGGTGACCGGCGTCGGGCAGGTCGACGACGGGCAGCCGTCCAGCGACGAGACCGGCCATCTCGGTGGCCATCTGCGGGCTGACGAGACCCTTCTCCGACCGGAAGAGGGCGACGGGGCCGCGCAGTTGCGGGAGCAGCTGGGCCAGCAGGGGGCGTTGCCCCCAGAGGTTCGGATCGAACTTCCAGGTCCAGCCGTCGTCGTCCTGGCGGAGCGACCCTCGGGCGATGTGCTCGCGGACGTAGGGCAGCACCACGTCCTGCGCCGGGAGGGTGCGGAAGTGTGCGATGGCCTCCTCCGCGGTCGGATACCGACGGTGCGGCCGCCTCCGGTCGCGCAGGCGCTCCTCCTCCGGCGGTTGCCGGTCGAGCGGGGAGTCGATGACGGCGACGGCCGAGACGGCCTCGGCGTGCTCGACGCCGGTGGTCAGGGCCACCCACCCGCCCATGCTGTGGCCGAGGACGACGGGCCGGTCGAGGCCCTCGGCCGCGGCGACGCCGACGACCTCCCGGGCCCACATCTGCATGTCGTAGCTGTTCCGCCGGTCGCTGTCGCCGTGCCCGCTGAGGTCGAGCGCCACGACCCGGTGGGTGTGCAGCTGCGGAGCGATGTGGTCCCACCAGCCCGAGTGCGCGGCGCCACCGTGGACCAGCACGAGGCCGGGCAGCGCGGGTTTCCCCCACACCCGGTAATGGATGCGGGCGCCCTCGACGTCGACGTCCCGGTGCTCGGGGGTGATCGCCAGGGCCCGCTCGAGCCAGTCGGGGACGCCGGCCTGATCGGCTCCGGGGCGGGACATGGAGAACTCCTCGTGTGGTGCTGATCCGGCCGGGCGGACGTTACGGCCGGACCGCCCCGGGTGGGCAACCCGCCTCCCGGCAAGGAAGGGTGGGGACATGGAGTACACCCGCCTCGGTACCACCGGCCTGAGCGTCTCGCGGATCTGCCTGGGGATGATGAGCTTCGGCGAGCCCGACCGCGGGAACCAGCCGTGGAGCCTGCCGGAGGAGGACAGCCGGCGGCTGATCGAGAAGGCGCTCGCCGCCGGCATCACCTTCTTCGACACGGCGAACGTCTACTCCGGCGGTTCCAGTGAGGAGATCACCGGCCGCGCCATCCGCGACTTCGCCGACCGGGAGGACGTCGTCCTCGCCACCAAGGTGCACGGCCGCATGCGTCCCGGCCCGAACGGCGCCGGGTTGTCCCGCAAGGCGATCCTGGCCGAGCTCGACGCGAGCCTGCGCCGGCTGGGCACCGACTACGTCGACCTCTACCAGATCCACCGGTGGGACCCGAACACGCCGGTCGAGGAGACCCTGGACGCGCTGGACTCCGCCGTGCGGTCGGGAAAGGTGCGCTACCTGGGGGCCTCCTCGATGTGGGCGTGGCAGTTCAGCAAGGCCCTCTACCTGGCCGGCGAGCACGGCTGGCACCGCTTCGTGTCGATGCAGGACCACTACAACCTGCTCAACCGCGAGGAGGAGCGGGAGATGCACCCGCTCTGCCTCGACCAGGGCGTCGGCGTGATCCCGTGGAGTCCGCTGGCCCGGGGCCGGCTCACCCGCGATTGGGACGAGGCGACGGCGCGCTCGGGCAGCGACGAGTTCGGCAAGCGGCTCTACGACGAGGCCAGTGACCGCGTGATCGTCGAGCGGGTCGCCGAGATCGCTGCCGAACGCGGGGTCTCGCGTGCCCAGGTGGCGCTCGCCTGGATGCTGGCCAAGCCGGTCGTCACCGCACCGATCGTCGGCGTCACCAAGGACGCGCACCTCGACGATGCCGTCGCCGCCGTGGACCTGCACCTGAGCGACGAGGAGATCGCGCGGCTCGAGGAGCCCTACGTGCCGCATGCCGTCGCGGGGTTCTGAGCAGGCTGCGTGGGGCGGGGCGCTCAGCGGCTCGCTCGGTGCCGGGTCACCACCGGCACCAGGAGGCCCAGTGCGACCGCCTGTACGGCCGCGACGACGAGGACGAGCGTGGTGACGGAGTGCTCGTAGAGCGCGCCCGCCGCCACGCCACCGACGAGGGCGCCCGCACCCTGCAGCGCCGCGAACACTCCGTAAGCCGTGGCGCGGCGATCCCGCGGCACGAGGTCGGCGACGAGTGCCTTCACCGTGGAGTCCTGCACACCCACCGCGGCCCCCCACAGCAGCACCCCGAGAACCGCCGGGGTCAGTGAGGTGCCGAATGCCAGCGGCGGCACACCGGCGACCAGCAGCGGCAGGCTGAGCAGGACACCGGGACCGACGCGGTCGTACACCTCGCCCGTGGCGAGCGCCGCCAGGGCCCCGGCCGCCATCGCCACCGCGTAGAGCAGCGGCGCGCCGGCCGTCGGGACGAGATGGCGGCCGACGAGGGAGAAGCTGATCAGCCCGAAGGTCACCAGGCCGGCGGTGCAGAGCGTCGTCCCCACGGCGAACCGGAGGAACAGCGGCGGCAGGGGCACCCGCGCCCGGCCCGACGAGGTTCCGGCGGCCGAGGGCCGGGAGTCCGGTCCGGGGGAGTCCGGCGCAGGCAGCCGCCGCCGGGTGATCACGAGCAGCGCCATCGCCACGGCCCCGGGGAGGGCCAGGGCGAGCAGGCCGGGCCAGATCGCACCGCTCACCGCGATCAGGCCGGCGACCAGCAGCGGGCCGGCGAACGCACCGATCTGGTCCAGCGCCTTGTGCACGCCCAGTCCACGGCCCATGCCGACCTGCGCCGCCGCGTCGGCGAGCAGCGCGGACTTGGCGGGGCTGCGGACCGCCTTGCCGATCCGCTCGGCGAGGATCAGCACGGCGGCGCCCGTGAGCCCCGCACTGCCGAGCAGCGGGGCGACCGCGAGCAGCGGCACGCACACCGCGGTCAGCGCGTACCCGGCGATCGTGAGCGTCCAGTAGCGCCGGGTCCGGTCGGCGAGCGGGCCCGAGACCGCGCGGAAGATCAGCGCCGCGGCCTCGCCGGCGCCGGTGACGGCCCCCACCACCAGAGCGGAGGCACCGAGGGAGGCCAGCAGGGGCCCGTAGACCGACCGGGCGCCCTCGTAGACCATGTCCGCGGCCAGGCTGATGACGCCGAACCCGATGACGGCTCGCCAGGGGGACCAGGCCGGGGCGTCGGGAGGAGCTGCCATCCAGCGGCCGGTCAGCTCGGATCCGCGTAGGCGATCTGGGCGGTCTCGAACCGGTCCTCGGTGCTGCGCGCGGTGACCGTCGCTGCAGTGCCGGTGAGCAGGATCAGCCCGGCGATCGCAGCGGCGAGCAGTGGCCGGCGCCGGGCGGGTGCCGCCAGCAGCGCCCGCGTCCGCTCGACGAGATCACCCTCGACTCCGGGGAGCGCCAGGACGGGCCCGGGGGCGGTTCGTCCCGCGGCCGCGCGGGCCAGTGCGGCGTGGGCAAGGGCGCGAGCGGTCAGGTGCCGATCGCCGACCTGCTCGGCGGCCACCTCGTCGGCCCAGCGCTCCACCCCTCGGCGTACCGCGCGGGCGGCGGGCCGTAGCAGGGGGTCGGCCGCCGCGGCCAGCTCCGCGATCTGCACGTACAGGTGGTGCCGGTGGCGGAGGTGGGCGGCCTCATGGGCCAGGAGTACCCGTCGCTCGGCCGCGGGCAGCGCCCGGAGCATCGCGGTGGAGACCACGACGCGGCCGGTGATCCCCGGCAGCGCGTAGGCCTCGGGGGTGTCGTCGTCGACGACGACGAGCCCGGCGATCGCCGGACCGAGGGAGCGGCAGGCGCGTGCGGCGACCCGGAGCTCTCGCCCGGTGCGCGCGGCGCGGCGGACGGTGGCGACACCCAGCACGCCGACCGCCGCTGACGCCAGGCAGCCCGCGGCGAGTGGCACCGGGGCGCCGGCGGCCAGGGCAGCAGCCGACCACTCGCCCACGGCGGCGACCGGGGGCGCCTGCCCCACCACCAGGAGCGCGGCCACGCCGAGCACGAATCCGGTCGCGAGCGCGGTGATCACCATGGCAACGGTCAGGACCCGCACCGCGGTCGACGGCGGCAGCCGGCGTCCCACGGGCCCCGCGGTCGCCCAGAACAGGCCGCTCACGGCCAGCGGGGACCACATGACCCAGCTCATCGGTCCGCCTGCTCCTGCGGACGGCTCGCGGCGGCGAGCAGGTCGGCGAGCAGTTGCTCGTCCTCCGGCGGCAGATCGGCGACGAAGCGGGCCAGGACACCGGCCCGGTCGTCCCCGGCCTCGAGCAGCCGGCGCATCCGGTGCGCGGTCACCGACGCGCCGACCGACGCCGCGTCGCCGCGGAGGGAGTAGGCGTAGGCGCGCCCGGAGTGCTCGCGGGTCAGCCCGCCCTTGGCGTACAGCCGGCTCAACGTGGTCATGACGGTCGTGTAGGCCAGCCCGTCGCCCAGATCGGCGAGCACCTCGGCAGCGGTGAGCGGTCGCCCAGCGGCGGCGAGCGCCGCGAGCACCTCTTGTTCGAGTGCGCCCTTGCGACGTCCTATCGTCGGCATCGGCCACCTCCAACCGGCGAATCTACTACAGTGGTCGTAGTACACGACGCCCGTGGTAGTTGGCGTCTGCGGCGCAGATCCGATGATCCACCCCTCAGGACGGAGACGACGATGTCGTTCGCGGCCATGACCACCATGGCGCTGAACCCCCTCGACCCGCACAGCCTGCTGTCGACGTTCGGCGCGCTCGGGGTGTTCCTCGTCCTCTTCGCCGAGACCGGGTTGCTGATCGGCTTCTTCCTGCCGGGGGATTCGCTGCTGTTCACCGCCGGCCTGCTGTGCACCACCAGCGCCGGCTCGGCCCTGCACCTGTCGCTACCGGCCGTCCTCGTGGCCGCCGCTGCCGGGGCGCTGCTCGGGGCTCAGGTGGGCTACCTCATCGGGCGCCGGGCCGGGCCGCGGATGCTCGACACTGCCGAGCGGCCGAAGCTGCAGCAGGCCGTCGTCCGTGCGCGGGAGGCCCTGGACAAGTACGGCACCGGCAAGGCCATCGTCCTCGCGCGGTTCATCCCGCTGGTCCGCACGGTGCTCAACCCGCTGGCCGGCACGGTGGGCGTCCCCGTCCGGGAGTTCACCCTCTGGCAGGTGATCGGCGGGCTGATCTGGTCGATCGGCGTCACCGTCGCCGGCTACGTCCTGGGCTCACGGATCCCGAACATCGACAAGTACCTGCTGCCGATCATCGCGCTGATCGTGATCGTGTCGCTGATCCCCGTCGCGCTCGAGCTGCTCCGCAGCCGTCGGCGCGGCTGAGCCGGGAGGCCTGGCGTGGGCGGACTGCGTTCCTTTGACGACCGGCTGCTCCTCGATGCCAACGACCTGGCCCGGCACACCGGCTGGCTGCACCCGGCCGTCGTCGCCTACGCCGCGTATGGCGTGGTGCTCTTCGGCCTCCTGATGGTCGCCGCCGTGGTCGCTGCGCGGCGGGCCTCGGCGCGGACGCTGGCGGCCGCCGCATGGGCCCCCCTGGCGACCCTGCTGGCGGTCGGGCTCAACCAGCCGGTCGGCTCGGAGGTCGCCGAGGGGCGGCCCTACGCGCGGTTTCCCCACCTGCTGGTCCTGGCGACCCGGACCAGCGACTTCTCCTTCCCGAGCGACCACGCCGTCATGGCCGGCGCGGCGGCGACGGGCCTGCTCCTCGTGTCCCGCCGGCTCGGCGTGATCGCTGCCGTTGCGGCGCTGGTGATGGCGGCCGCCCGCGTCTACATCGCGGCGCACTACCCCTGGGACGTCGTCGCCGGGCTGGCGCTGGGCGCCGCCGTGGCGGGGCTCGGCTGGCTGGCCCTGCGGGTACCGCTGACCGCGGTGGCGGCGTGGCTGCGGGCGCAGCCGGGCCTGAGAACCTTCTTCGCCGAGGACCGGGAGCCCGGTGGTGGCGCCGGGATCGGCACCTCATGGGGGCTCGTCCGGCCATGAGCGGCCTGGTCGAACGGCTGCTGGGCATCCCCGGGTGGGCTGTCCTGATCGCCGTCGGCCTGGTCGTCCTCGCCGAGGACGCCCTTTTCGTGGGATTCGTCCTGCCCGGGGAGACGGTCGCCATCCTGGGCGGCGTCTCGGCCAAGCTCGGGCACGTGTCGCTCTGGGCGGTCATGGCCGTGGTCATCGCCGCGGCCGTCGTCGGTGACAGCATCGGGTACGAGATCGGCCGGCGCTTCGGGTCTCGCGTGCTGCAGCACCCGTTCCTCGAGAAGCGCCGCGAGAGGCTGGACTCGGCCAGGGACTTCCTGGCCCGTCGCGGCGGCAGCGCGGTGTTCCTGGGCAGGTGGGTGGCCTTCTTCCGGGCGGTGATGCCGGGGCTGGCCGGTACGGCCCGGATGCCCTACGGCAAGTTCCTGCTGTTCAACGCCGCCGGCGGCATCGCGTGGGGCGCGGCCGTCGTCCTGCTCGGTTACGCCGCCGGTGCCTCGTACAAGACGATCGAGTCGAGATTCGGCGCGGGGTCGGCGCTCGTCGTGCTGGCTCTGGCGCTCGTCGCCCTCGTCGTCTGGCGCGTCCGCCGCGACCGCGGCTGAGTCTCCAGGGC
>JAODNN010000125.1 GCA_025465355.1 Blastococcus sp.
ATGACCGTGCTCGACCTCGGCTGCGGCGAGGGCCGGCACGCCTTCGAGGCCTTCCGCCGGGGCGCCTCCGTCGTCGCCGTCGACTGGGGCCGGCAGGAGGTCGAGACGACGAAGCGCTGGCTGGGCGCCATCGCCGAGGCCGGTGAGGCCGCCGCGGGGGCACGCTACGAGGTGGTCCGCGGCGACCTGCTCCACCTTCCGTTTCCCGACGCCAGCGTCGACCGGGTCATGGCCTCGGAGGTCCTGGAGCACATCCCGGACGACGCCACTGCATTCGCCGAGATCTTCCGCGTGCTCAGGCCCGGCGGCCGGGTCGCGGTGACCGTGCCGCGGTATGGACCCGAGCGGGTCTGCTGGGCGCTGTCGGACGCCTACCACGCCAACGAGGGCGGGCACATCCGCATCTACCGGGCCGACGTGCTCCGGGCCCGGATGACCGCCGCCGGCCTCGTCCCGGGCGAGAGTCACCACGCGCACGCGTTGCACGCCCCGTTCTGGTGGCTGAAGTGCGCCGTCGGCGTGGAGAAGGACAACGTCGCTGTCCGGGCCTACCACCGGCTGCTCGTCTGGGACCTGACGAAGCAGCCCTGGCTCACCCGCACCGCCGAACGGCTGCTCGACCCCGTCGTCGGGAAGAGCCTGGTCGTCTACGCAGACAAGCCGGCGGTCCCGCGGCGGGAGCGCGAAGGCGGCTCGCCGGGTGGCTCGGCGGGCGGCTCGGCCGGTGGCGGACCCTCCGAGTGGGAGCGGACCGCTGCCGCCCGCTGACCGGGGCACCGGGGAGCTGCCCGAGCTGCCCGGTGTCCTGACCGGCGAGCAGGTACGGGCCACCACCAGCTGGATCGCTGCCCAGCAGGACGGCGACGGCTCCCTCCCGTGGTTCCGCGGCGGCCAGCTCGACCCGTGGGACTCTGTAGAGGCGGCCATGGCGCTCGACATCGGTGGCGAGCATGCCCGGGCCGCCGCCGCCTACCGCTGGCTGGCCGCGCGGCAACGGCCCGACGGCTCGTGGGCCGCCGAGTACCGCGGCGGCAAGGAGACCGCCGCCGCCGCGGAGAGCAACCACGCCGGCTACCTCGCCGTGGGCACCTGGCACAGCTGGCTGGTCGCCGCCGACGAGCAGATCGTGGCCGAGCTGTGGCCGGCGGTCTGCCGCGGCCTGGACCTCGTGGTGCGGATGCAGCTGGCCGGCGGTGCCGTCGGCTGGGCGCTGCGACCCGACGGCACCCCGGACGACACCGCGCTGCTGACCGGCAACGCCAGCCTCTTCCAGGCTCTCCGGTGCGGCGTCGCCCTGGCCACGCTGCGCGGCGAGCCCCAACCGGACTGGGAGCTGGCGGTCAGCGATCTGGGTGCGGCCCTGCGCAGCCGGCCGGAAGCGTTCGCCGACCGGTCGCGCTACTCGATGGACTGGTACTACCCGGTGCTCGGCGGCGCGCTCACCGGTACCGACGCCCGGGAGCGCCTGGCGGCTGACTGGGACCGCTTCGTCGTCCCGGGCCTCGGCGCCCGCTGCGTAGCCGACCGCCCGTGGGTGACCGGAGCGGAGACCTGCGAGCTGGCGCTGGCCCTGGCCGCAGCCGGCCAGCGCGAGGCGGCGCTCGAGCAACTGGCCGCGATGCAGCACCTGCGCGAGAACGACGGCTCCTACTGGACCGGGCTCGTCTACGCCGACGACGTCCGGTGGCCCGTGGAGCGGACCACCTGGACGGCAGCGGCAGTCGTCCTCGCCGCGGATGCCCTGGCCGGGACGACGCCTGCCTCGGAGCTGTTCACCGATCCCGCCGCGCTCCCGTCCGCCGGTATGCCGGACACCGACGACACGGCCGCCGATTGGCTGCCGGGAGGAGCGGGCACCGTCTCTCCATGAGCTCCCGAGCCGGCACCGACCGGGCCGGTCGGCGTCCCGCCGACGTCACCGTCGTCGTCGCCAGCCGCGACCGGCGCGACGAACTGCTCGCGACACTGCCCCGCCACGAGGCTCCGGTCGTTCTCGTCGACAACGGGTCGACCGACGGCACGGTCGCCGCGGTGCGGACCAGGTGCCCGGCGATCACGGTGCTGCCCCTCCCCCGCAACGAAGGAGCACGCGCCCGCAGCCTCGGGGTGGAGCGGGCCGGCACGACGTTCGTCGCCTTCGCCGACGACGACTCGTGGTGGGCGCCGGGCGACCTGGCTCGCGCCGTGGCGATCATGCAGGCGTTCCCGCGCCTGGCCGTCCTGAACGCCCGCATCCTGGTCGGCCCGGAGGAGCGGCTGGACCCCGTGTGCGTGGAGATGGCGGCCAGTCCCCTCGGCACGCCGACGGACCTCCCCGGCCCCGCGCTGCTGGGGTTCGTCGCCTGCGGCGTCCTGGTGCGCACGGAGGCGTTCACGGCCGCCGGCGGATTCGACCCCGTCGTCCGCTTTCCCGGCGAGGAGGAGCGGCTCGCACTCGACCTCGCGGCGGCCGGGTGGGGCATGGCCTACGTCGACGACGTCGTCGTCCACCACCACCCCTCGCCGCGTCGCCACGCCCCCGGCCGTCGGCAGGCGGCCATCTGGCGCAGCCGGCTGCTCACCGCGCTCATGCGCTACCCGGCCGCGGACGTCGCCCGGGCGCTGGTCGACGCGATCCGCGCCGGCCGGCCCGGCGTCGAGGGAGCCCTGCGGGCCGTCCCGGACGTTCCGGGGGCGCTTGTCCGCCGCCGGTCGATCCCCGCGGCCGTGCGCGCCGACCGGCGTCGGCTGACCCGGAGCACGGCATGACCGCCGAGGGGACGGCCACTCGCTCCGCGTGGAGGGACGGCGATGCGGTCGGCCCCGACCCGCGGGTGGCCGTCGTGGTGATCACCCACCAGCGCCGGGAGGAACTGCTGCTCGCGGTCAGCCGGCTGCTGGGGCTGCCCGAACGCCCGCACGTCGTCGTCGTCGACAACGGGTCGACCGACGGGACCGCCGACGCCGTCCGCGAGCGGTTCCCGCAGGTGGACCTGATCGCCAGCCGGGCGAACCTGGGGGCGGTCGGCCGGAACGTCGGCGTGGGCAGGCTGGACACGCCGTACGTCGCCTTCTGCGACGACGACACGTGGTGGGACGCCGGCTCGCTGCGGACGGCGGCCGACGCGCTCGAGGCCCATCCCCGGCTCGCCGTCGTGACCGCGCGCATCGTCGTGGAGCCCGGCGGCCGGGAGGACCCGATCGTGCCGGAGCTGCGCGACTCCCCTGTCCGCGGTGCCGACTGGCTGCCCGGGCCGGCGCTCGGCTCGTTCCTGGCCGGCGCGTCCGTGCTGCGGCGGGACGCCTTCACCGCGGTCGGCGGGTTCTCCGAGCGGCTGTGGCTGGGCGGCGAGGAAGAGCTCATGGCCGGTGACCTGGCCGCGTCCGGATGGGAGCTGTGCTACCTGCCCGCCCTGACCGTGCACCACCAGGCCAGCGTCGCCCGCGACCCGCACCGGCGGCGCCGCGACGGCATCCGCAACACCCTCTGGACGACGTGGCTCCGCCGGCCGGTCCGCCCCGCCCTGCGCCGGACCCTGCACGTCCTGCGCACGGTGCCGCGCGACCGGGTGACCGCCCGCGGCCTCCTCGCGGCGGCCGGCGGCATCCCGTGGGTGCTGCGGGAGCGGCGCGTGCTTCCGCCGTGCGCGGAGGCGAGGTTCGCCGCCCTGGACGAGGCCCAGCGGCGCTCGACGGCCCGCCGGTACGTCAGCTGAGCCTGCGCATCAACTGCCTGAAGTCAGCTCTCCAGCGCCCGTTGCTTTGCGCGCAACGAGAGCCACACCACCAAGGCCATGATGGCCAGCGCAAGCGGCACGTGGAGCACGGTCAGGACGTCCCGGCCCTGGTCGACGATGAGGCCGCCCATGTACGCCTCGACCGCCAGCAGCACGACGAGCACGATGCTGCCGGTCAGCAGGTCGCGACGGGCGCGCAGCCGGGCGAGGGCCACGACCGTGGCCAGGACCGCCAGGGCCAGCGCGATCTCACCGCACCGGGCGTGCACATCGATCCACCCGGCGGCCTGGTCGCGCTGCCCGTCGTGCTCCATGAAGAGCCCCGCCCAGAGGCCCTGGAGGAGCACGGCCACGGCACACAGGCCGACCAGGACGTTGTAGAGGATGATGCTCCGCGGCGTGCGCGTCCTCGCTCGGGACGCGCTCCTGGTTTCCGACATCGAATCTCCTGCGGTGTGGCCGATGACCGACGGTCGACTGCAAGGACCGGCGATCCGTACCCGGGCCCGCACCCCGGGAACGGCCGCGGAACGACTTCACAGCAGATTGTCAGGAGGAGTCAGCGGGCGCAGTCGATGCAGGTGCGTGCCGCAGGGCGGGCCGCGAGCCGTTCCGGCGAGATCGGCCGGCCGCAGTTCTCGCACACGCCGTAGTCACCGGCCTCGCGTCGGGCCAGCGCGGCCTCGACGTCGGCCAGCCGGTTGCGGGCCTGCTCCAGCAGCGCGACCACCTGCTGCCGCTCGAAGGCGATCGTCGCGCCCTCGGGGTCGTGTTCGTCGTCCGCGTTCGACGCGCGGGAAGCCGCGACGACCTCCTCGAACTCGCTGGTGAGGGCCGCGATCTGGGCGCGCGCCGCGGTCTGCTCCGCCAGCAGCCGGTCGGTCACCGCAGCCGCCGGAGCAGCCGCAGCGAGCCGGTGCCGGGGAGTTCCTCGAAGTCGCCCGACGCGCGGACACGGGTGTACACGCCGAAGGGCGCCTGGCCGCCGTCAGCCGGGTCGGGGAAGACGTCGTGGATGGCCAGGGTGCCACCGACGGCGAGCTTGGCGACCCAGGCGTCCTGGTCGCGGCGAGCGGACTCCTCGGTGTGGCTGCCGTCCAGGAACAACAGTGCCAGCGGCGTCGACCACAGCGGGGCCAGCACCTCCGAGCGCGCCACGACGGCGACCACGACGTCCTCGGCGCCGGCGTCGGCGATCGTCCGGCGGAAGTGCGGCAAGGTGTCGATCCGGCCGACCAGCGGGTCGACCAGCGACGGGTCGTGGTACTCCCAGCCCGGCTGGTGCTCCTCCGAGCCGCGGTGGTGGTCGACGGTGACCACCTGGCGTCCGGTCTCCCGGGCCGCCGCGGCCAGGTACAGCGCCGACTTCCCCATCCAGCTGCCGACCTCGAGCAGCGGGCCGGGGACCGCCACCGCGCGCGCAGCCGCATAGAGGGCCGCGCCCTCGTCGTCGGGCATGAAGCCGGGCGCCCCCCGGGCTGCGGTGAGCAGGTCGGCCGACAGTTCGGTGGTCACCGGGCGAATCTTGCCCGCAGTCCGGTCATCCGTCGTTCGGTGGCCTCGGCGGCCGAGGTATCCGCGGCCTTGGCGAAGAAGGCGCCGACCGCCGTCGTCAACGGGACCGCGAGCACCAGTGCGATCGCGCCCACCAGGGTGCGGATGACCTCCTCGGCCACCGCGGCGCTGGTGAGGGTGACCCAGAACGGGCGGTGGTAGAGCTCGAAGAGCAGCAGGAGCGGCAACGCGGCTCCTGCGTAGGCGAAGACGATCGTGTAGACGGTGGACGCGATGTGGTCGCGGCCGATCGCCATGCCCCGGCCGAACAACTGCCGCCAGGTCATGTCGGGGGACGCCTCGTTGAGCTGCCACACCGCCGACGCCTGGGTGATGGTGACGTCGTTGAGCACCCCGAGCCCGGCAACCACCACTCCGGCCAGCACGAGGCCCGAGAAGTCCAGCGTCGGGTCGAACGTGCTCAGCTGGATCGTCTCCTCACTGGTCAGGCCGGTCAGCCGCGCGGCAGAGACCGCCACCGACCCCATGACGGCGATCAGCGCGAGGCCGAACAGGGTGCCCACCAGCGCCGTCGTCGTCCTCGCCGAGAACCCGTGCGCGAGATAGAGGACGACGAACATGATCGCCGACGAGCCGACCAGGCCGACCAGCGTGGGTGACTTGTCGGCCAGCAGCCCCGGGACCACGAACCACAGCAGCACCGCGAACGCGAATGCCAGCCCGACCAGCGACGCCAGCCCCCGCAGCCGGGCCACCAGCCCGACGACGACGGCGAACGCGATCGCCAGGACGACGATCGGCGTCCCCCGCGCGTAGTCCGAGAACTGGTAGCTCGGGCCGCCCTGGGCCGCGCCGTCCCGCGTGAGCACGAGGGTGTCACCGACGGACACCCCGGATGCGACGACGTCCGGTGGCAGGTCGATCTGCACGTAGTCTCCGGCACCGGGTCCGTCCAGGATCTTGACGACAGCGGTGCCGCAGGTGCTCTTCGGCTGGGTCGCGTCGCTGGGGCACGGCTGGGTCGTCACCTTGGCGACCTCCCCCCGGGGATAGGTGGTCCCCGGTGGGACATACGTGTCGGCCACGTGCCCTGCCCGGCTCTGCTCGCCACCGGGCCACAGCATCAGGAGGCCGATCACCGTGGCCACGGCGACGGGGACGAGCAGCAGGAGCATCAGCCACACGGCCCGGCGCCGGCGGCCGAGTGCGGCGGGACCGACCGGCGGCGCATCCGGATCCGGACCGTGGCTGTGGGAATGGCTGTGCGGCACCGGGTCAGGCTAGGAGGACGTGCTTACAGTCGGGTGCATGACGCCGCGATGGACTGCCGCAGACATCCCCGCCCAGGACGGCCGGACCGTCGTCGTCACCGGCGCCAACAGCGGCCTCGGCCTCGTGACCTCGCGGGAGCTCGCCCGGAAGGGCGCGCGGGTCGTGCTCGCGGTGCGCGACGTCGCCCGGGGGGAGCAGGCCGCCGCGGGCCTCGACGGCGACGTGTCGGTGCGCCACCTCGACCTCGCGAACCTCGACTCGATCCGCGCCTTCGCCGACGGATGGACCGGCGACCTCGACGTCCTGATCAACAACGCCGGGATCATGATGGTGCCGGCGGGGCGCACGCCCGACGGCTTCGAGCTCCAGTTCGGCACCAACCACCTCGGCCACTTCGCGCTGACCAACCTGCTCCTGCCGCACGTGACCCGTCGCGTGGTCACGGTCTCCTCCTCGATGCACCGGTCGGGCCACATCGACCTCGAGGACCTCAACTGGGAGACCCGGCCGTACAACGCCACGCGGGCGTACGCGCAGTCCAAGCTGGCCAATCTGCTCTTCACCCTCGAGCTGCAGCGGCGGCTCGCCGCGTCCGGGTCGAAGGTCCGGGCCCTCGGGTCCCACCCCGGGTATGCCGCGACCAACCTGCAGGGCCGCTCGGGCAGCCGGCTCATGGACGGCGGCATGAAGCTGGGCAACCGGATCTTCGCCCAGTCCGACGCGCAGGGGGCACTGCCGACCCTCGCCGCGGCCACCCGGGACCTCCCCGGCGGCAGCTACCTCGGCCCGGACGGCTTCCAGGAGATGCGCGGCTACCCCACCCTCGTGGGCCGCACCCCGGAAGCCAGCGACCCGGAGCTCGCCCAGCGCCTCTGGGAGGCCTCGGCACGGTTGACCGGCATCGACTTCCCCGCACCCGCGCCG
>JAODNN010000131.1 GCA_025465355.1 Blastococcus sp.
GCTACCTGACGAACTTGCCGAGATCGACGATCAGGAGTCGCCCCGTGGCGCGCGTTAAAGATCTCTGGTTTTCGGAGGTCAAGGACCCGGCCGACCCGAAACGGAAGATCAAGCGGAAGACCGCCCGCCACCCGGACAACGGCGGCAACAAGGACGCGAAGCGCTGGCTCGCATGCTGGCTCGCCCCGGACGGCAAGGAGAAGTCGCAGGCCTTCGCGATCAAAGACAGGGCCACCAAGCACGCCCGGAAGATGGAAGCCGACGCTGAGCGCGGCGAGTACATCGACCCGGCCGCCGGCAAGGTCCTGTTCGGTGACCTGGGGCGCAGGTGGCTACGGCTCCGGGATGTCGGCGGAAGCACTGACCGCCGGTACGAGTCCGCGTTCCGAATCCATATCGAGCCGACGTTCGGCCACCGTCAGGTGAAGTCGGTCAAGCCCTCCGAGGTGCTGGAGTGGCTCCGTGACCTGGCCAAGACGCACGGCGGATCCACGCAGGAGACCGCCCTGTTCATGGTCCGGGGCATCTTCGATCTCGCCATGGCGGACGGCATGAGGCGCGACAATCCCGCCAAGTCGCCCATCGTCGTACGGCCGACGTACGAGGCACCCGAGCGAGCACCATGGAGCGTCGCCCGGATCTGGATCGTCATCGACTCCCACACCGACCCGTACCGTCTAATTCCGATCGTCTCGGCCGGCTGCGGGCTCCGGCAGAGTGAGGCGTTCGGCCTCGCCGAGGACGACTTCGACTTCGAGGCCGGGGAACTCCACATCCGGCGGCAGGTCACCCGGATCGGAGGGCTGGCCGTCTTCAAGCTGCCGAAGGGCGGCAAGGAGCGCACCGCGCCGTTGTCGCCCGGTGTCGCCCGGGCGGTCAAGGCGCACTTCAAGGCGTACCCGCCGCGGCCGTACTCCCTGCCGTGGATGAAGGAGAACGGCGAGCTAGCCGAGGGTGAGCACGCGTGCAAGATCCTCTTCCGCTGGCACGGTTACGACCCCCGGACCCACGACAAGCACATCCGGGTGTCCTCCTACGATCGCCTGGAGTGGAAGCCCGCGATCGTGGCGGCGGGCGTCATCCCCCCTCCGGCCAAGGATGCGAAGGGGATCCACCGTCACCACGCGGCCCGGCAGGACGGCACGCACGCCCTGCGGCATTACTTCGTGACGACTCTCCTCGATGCCGGGGTCTCTCTCGCCGGAGTGATGGAGTTCGCCGGCCACTCCATGAAGGGCGCTCCGGTGACGCTCGGCGTCTACGGGCACGTGACCGAGGAAACCTTCGAGAAGGCCCGGGATGCGATCGACAAGAGCCTGTTCAAGCTGCGCGCAGTGCAAGATCGTTCGGGATCTGCCGGAACTGCGGCGGAACTGGCGGTGTCGAAGTGATTCGGGACAGCCTCCTTATGCAGGTCAAAGCCTTCTACGTGAGATCATCGGCAAGAACCCTGACTTCTGGATCGCATTCTTACGTGACCTGTGGCGATCTCTCGCACCTTGCTACTGAGCTTGGGTTTTACCGTTGGCGATCACTGATCGGTGTTGGCCTTATTCGGCTGTCCAACGGAACTGAGACGGAACTAGCACGCGGACTTCCGCGCCAGGTTCGGGGACATGCCGCCAGACATCAGGCGGCCCCGGACGCGGTGACGTCATCACCGGCCGGGGCCTTGATCGGAACAGAGGTCCGACCCATGAATGATCGTAAGACCACGCCGCCCGCCGAGGGCGACACCCGATTCACCACCGGCCTGATCTACGACGTCTTCAAAGTGCTGAAGGCCCACGGCTACGTCCACCCCGACGACGGCCGATCCACGGCCGTCGCGATGCTCGCCCTGGGCGACCTCGTCTTCGAGGGCCGCTCATGAACGGCGACAGGCTCATCAGGGTCAGCGCCGCGCTGACGGTCGTCGGCGTCGCCGGCGTCGCTGCGTTCGTCAGTTACCGGCACGCGTACGAGGTCGCCACAGCTCACGGGGAGACGGGTGTCACCGCTTCCCTGATCCCGTTCACCATCGACGGCCTCGTGTTCGTCGCCTCGATGGTCATGCTCGACTCGGCACGCCGCGGCCAGTCGTCACCGACGCTCGCCAAGTGGGCGCTCGCCTTGGGGATCGGCTCGACGGTGGCCGTCAACGTCCTGCACGGCATCGCTCACGGGCCGGTCGGTGCGGTCATCGCCGCGTGGCCGGCCGTGACCCTCGTGGTCGTCGTCGAGCTGCTCATGGGGATGATCCGGCGCGGCCGTGTCGTGCTCGCCGAGCAGGTGGCCGAGGTGGCCGACGACCGGCCCGCCGAGGTGGCCGTAGAGCGTGTTCTCAGCCACCCTCAGACGGAACTGTCTGAAGCCCCCGACGCTGGTCACGGGGCGGTCGTCAGCCTCGACGACGCGGTGATGTCAGCCAGGGCGGCGGGCATGTCCGTGCGCGCCGTCTCCGAGGCGTTCGGGGTCACCCGGTACCGGGTCGAGAAGCTCGACAAGCAACAGGAGACCGCCACCGGTCCGGCTGCGTCCGCTGCTCTCAACGGTCAGGTGATGGCATGAGCGAGGACGCTTTCCGCCGGGCTGAGGATGCGCCCAAACTGTTCGTCGTTCCCGCCCCGGGCACCGAGTTGGCCGTGCCCGAAGACCTCGCGCCGGCCGAGGCCGACGAGGTCGTCGACGGGGAGATCGTCCGCTACCGGCAACCGATCCCCGCTCGCCGGGTGCTGCCCGTGTGGATCGTCGATCCGGTCGAGCGCCGTCACGCGACCAGCTGGGCGACCGCGTACGCCCGTCACCACGTCCTCTACTACGGGGCCCGGGCCCCGCTCTACGTGCTGCGCATCGCCTCCTACACGCCGCGTGGCGCCTACCGCGTCACCCGGCAGTGGGCCGGGTGGGCGTTCGACGCCGAGGCCGCGGCTCTGCGCAGAGACGCTGTCGTTCGCAGCGACCATGACACCTACTTCAAGCACGCTCATCTCCGAAACGAGCGGGTCAAGCTCCGGCTCATCGTCTCCGGCAGCGTCGCCGGGGCCGCGGTCGTGGCGGCCAGTGTCGGCACGGTGTTCCTGCCGTTGACGCCGTGGGCTCTGCTGATCACCCTGCTCGCCGTCCTCGGCTACATCGGCCGGCCGCTCGACCGGGTGCTGATCGAGCGCTCCGTCATCACCGGGGCGGACGGGGTGGCGCCGAGGCTCACGCCGTCCATGGTGATCCGGGCGTTGGGTGCGCTCGGGAACGCCGAGATCAACAAAGCGCTCGGCAAGGGCGGCGAGGGCATCACGTTCGCCGGGGACCCGCTCCGCGACGGGCCCGGGTGGCGAGCAGACGTCGACCTGCCGTTCGGTGTGACGGCCAAGGACGTCATCGGCAAGCGGGACCGCCTCGCGTCGGGTCTGCGCAGGCCGATCGGGTGCGTGTGGCCCGAACCTGACGTCGACGAGCATGAGGGCCGCCTGATCCTTTGGGTGGGCGACAAGCCGCTCAACAGGCAGACGCCCGCGGCCTGGCCGCTGCTCACCGACGTCGCCGACGTGTTCAAACCGCTGCCGCTCGGTGTCGACCAGCGCGGCCGGCCGGTCACGGTGACGCTCATCTTCGCGAACCTGCTGATCGGCAGCTTGCCGAGGATGGGCAAGACGTTCTCGCTCCGCGTGCTGCTGCTGGCCCTGGCCCTCGACGTCACGATCGAACACCGGGTGTTCGAGCTGAAGGGGACCGGTGACCTGGCCTGCATGTCCAAGCTCGCCCACCACTACGCGTCGGGCCTCGGCGATGACGCGGCCCTGGCGTGTCTTGAGTCGCTGCGCGAGCTCGACCGGGAGCTGGTTCTCCGCGCGGATCGGATCAAGCGGTTGCCCAAGCACCTGGCGCCGGAGTCGAAACTGACCCGGGCCATCTGCAACGACCGCCGACTGAAGCTGTGGCCGATCGTGCTCACCGTCGACGAGGCACAGAACCTCTTCAGCCACTCGCAGTACGGCGACGAGGCCGGGGAGCTGGCCGAGCGCATCATCAAGGTCGGGCCCGCGATGGGCGTGATTTTGATCCTGGCCACGCAGCGCCCGGACGCCAAAAGCCTGCCCACCGGGATCTCGGCGAACGTGGTGATGCGGTTCGCGCTGAAGGTCATGGACCAGGCGTCCAACGACATGATCCTCGGCACGTCCCGCTACAAGAACGGGACCAAGGCCACCGACTTCTCCCGCAAGGATCTCGGGATCGGCTACCTGCTCGGCGAGGGCGACGAACCGCAGACGGTCCGGACGTACTACGTCGACTCGCCGGCGGCCGAGGCCATCACCGACCGGGCGCTTGCGCTCCGGCAGGAGGCGGGCACGGTCACCGGGGTCGCGGCCGGTGAGGTCGAGGCCATCGCTCCGGCCGAAACCCTCGTCGACCACGCCCTGTCGGTGTTCCGCGCGGGTGAGGACGCCTTGTGGAACGAGGTGATCGTGGCTCGTCTCGCCGAGGTGCACCCCGAGCTGTACGGCGAGTGGGACGCCCGGGACCTCGGCAACGCCCTCGCCGGGCACGGCGTCAACCGTCGCCAGCTGGAGCGCGACGACGGCGACGGGACGCGTAAGAACCGGCGCGGCGTCGACCGCCTGGCCCTCGAAGAGGTGACGCAGAAACGGCCCTGAGCGGGCCGTGGGGGGTGCTAGGTCGGTCGCTGGCCTAGCACCCCGGGTCGCTAGCCCTAGCAACCCCTCATAAGTGCTGTGGCCTGCACACAAGCGACCTAGCGACCATCCGCCGCAACCACGCTCAACCCCCGCCAGGAAGGGATCTAACCCCCCCATGGGAATGCTCATCCTCGTCGGCCTGGTCTACGCCGCCGGCCACGTCGTCTCGCTGAAGATCTGGCCGTACGCCCGGTGCGGGCGCTGCGACGGGACGGGGCGTAACTCCGGCTCGACCGCCCGCCGCTGGGGCACCTGCTCCCGCTGCAAGGGGTCGGGTAAGCGGCTGCGTCTCGGCGCCCGGAGGGTGTACGGCGGCAAGAGCTGACCCACCTCGAACACGACGACGCCCCGCCTGGGCTGAACCGGGCGGGGCGTTCTGCGTTCCTAGTCCTCGCCGGACGTCTCCGGCGGTTCGCTGACGTAGGTGCCCTTCCCGACGACGCCCTGCACCAGTTTCTCGTTGAGCAGGATGCCGACGGCGTTCACGGCCGTCACGCGGGACACACCGAACTCCGCGCGCAGCGCCTCCGCAGACGGGATCTTGCTGCGGGGCGGGTAGGTGCCGTCCGCGATGCGCCTTCGGAGGATGCCCGCGATCTGTATGTAGAGCGGCTCCGGCCCATCAAGATCCATCATATAACCGTAGCTGACCTGCGTTAATGGCAGTATACTTAAGTCTCCTCAAGACAACTTAAGCGAACCGGCGTACCGTGTTTGCATGTCCTACGCCTCGGGACCCCAGGTCCCCACCGACGACCAGGGCCGCACCCAGGCCTACGGATACGTGATCTCCGGCAACGAGACCGAGGGCTACCGGGCGCGGGCCGCGGTGCCGCTCACGGCCTCCGAGGTCACTTACGGAGTACGGGAGATGCTGTTCGCCTCGCACCTGCCCGACCTGCTCACCCTGGCCCGCGCCGAGCTGAACATGCGCAGCATGGTGGGCCAGGCGGCCGAGGCCGCCCAGGCGGACGCCGAGCGAGCCCGGGGGGCCGACACCCCGTGACCCCTGCCGAGCAGCAGCTGGCCGGGCGGATGGCCGGGGAGTTCCTCGACCTGCTCGCCGCCCTCCCCCCGGTGTCGGCCGGGGTGGCGATGGGGGAGCCGATCCCGGACGAGGCCGCCGAGTTGTCCGCACGGATGGACCGGACGGCGGCCGAGATCCGAGCCGAGCGCGAGGCTTCCGAGAACTAGCGTCGGCTCACAGGGTGCCCGCCGCCGAGGTGCGGCGGGAAATAGCAGACCGTGTGCCAGCGTCGCTTCTCATCGCACACCCGGCACAAGTACGTGCGGTGACCTCTGCTGTTCTCCAGGGCTGTGGGGCAGCCGCACGGGAACCAACCGACGAGGACGAGGCCGGCGCCCAGGGGGTCACCGTACGGGCAGGCTGGCGGGATCCGGTCCGAGTCACCGTGCGGACGGTCGTCGAGCATGTCCCGAGCATGTCCCGAGCATGTCCCGAGCATAGAACGGGCGTTCGAAGTGTCAATCGGTGACCCCGAGCCCCAACCTCGTACAGACGCCCGGCCTGGTCGGAACCGGGCAGGTCATAAAGGCCCTCGGTCGGCAAACGCAGACGCCCCGCCTGATCGGAACCGGGCGGGGGCCACTTCGGGCACGCCGCCGCGCGATTCAACAGCGGTGATCACCTCGGTAGCTTTCCAGTAGTTCGACGGGGCTTGGGGCGTAGGGGGGCTTGGCGATATCCCGTACGTACCGGGGCGCAAGGTCGTAGAACACCTGTCATGACCACATCTGCCGGTGCCCCCGCTGCGAGCGGCTGCCAGGAACCCGATCCCGCGGACCCGGCAGCGGTGTGCGGTGCCGCGGTCGCGGCCGATCAGCATTGCCTGGCCCACCTGCGGCCAGATCAGCGAACGGCCTTCCTAGCCACGCTCACGGCCGGCGCAGGCATCGACGTCCGCGGCGTCGCCATCACCCCCGAGCTGCTCGCGCAGCTACTGAACTCGCTGGATGACGGAAGCGGCAAAGCCCAGTTCGGGCGCGCTGACTTCCACGAGGCGACGTTCACCGGGGACGCCAACTTCCGCGGCGTGACGTTCGCCGGGTACGCCGACTTCCGCGGCGTGACGTTCACCGGGCCCGCCGACTTCAGCGGCGTGACGTTCACCGGGGACGCCTACTTCGGCGGCGTGACGGTCACCGGGCCCGCCTACTTCCGCGGCGTGACGTTCACCGGGCCCGCCTACTTCCGCGGCGTGACGTTCACCGGGCACGCCTACTTCGGCGGCGTGACGTTCACCGGGCCCGCCTACTTCCCCGGCGTGACGTTCACCACGTGGGCCGACTTGGCCGGCGTGACGTTCACCGAGTACGCCGACTTCAGCGGCGTGACGTTCACCGGGTACGCCAACTTCCAGGAGGCGACGTTCACCGGGTACGCCAACTTCCACGAGGCGACGTTCACCGGGGACGCCGACTTCCACGAGGCGACGTTCACCGGGGACGCCGACTTCCGCGGCGTGACGTTCGCCGGGGACGCCGACTTCCGCGGCGTGACGTTCGCCGGGGACGCCGACTTCCGCGGCGTGACGTTCACCGGGCACGCCGACTTCAGCGACGTGACGGTCACCGGGCCCGCCTACTTCCGCGGCGTGACGTTCACCGGGCGCGCCTACTTCCGCGGCGTGACGTTCACCGGGCGCGCCGACTTCCGCGGCGTGACGTTCACCGGGGACGCCGACTTCCGCGGCGTGACGTTCGCCGGGGACGCCGACTTCAGTCGCGTGAGGTTCTTGGGTTCTGGGCGGTTCCGCTGCCGGGCTGAACAGATCAATCTCGATGAGGTGGAGGTCGGTGGGGAGCTGATCTTTGATGCTGCGGCCAGGCGGGTGGACGCTGCGCGTATGCGGGGGGTGGGGAGGGTGAGTTTGCGGTTGCGGGGCGCCTCGGTGGATCTGAGTGATGCGGTGTTCACCGGCCCGGTCACCGTCCACGGGCTCCAGCAACCCATCAAGGGTGTCGATGAATCTGACCTCGCCGATCCTGAGTCAGGGCGGGTGCCGGCGGCGTCGATCGAGTCATTGGAGGGGGCGGATGCGGAGCGGCTGGTGCTGACCGATGTGGACTTGAGCGGGTGCCGGTTCGCGGGGATGCATCGGGTCGAGCAGTTGCGCATGGACGGCCGCTGCGTCTTCGCTACTGACCCGTCCGGAAGCCGCCAGGTCCTGGCCGAGGAACACTATTGGCGATCCGCCCCGGTCGAGCGCGGGGGGGCTGGCCAGAGCGGTTGGACTGAGGCGCCGGGAGACGAGGACGTGGTTGGTCCGGCACGGTTGGAAGTGCTGTACCGGCAGGTCCGCAAGGCCATCGAGGACAGTAAGAACGAGCCCGGGGCAGCGGACTTCTACTACGGGGAGATGGAGATGCGCCGAGCCGCCGCGACCCGCCGCCCCGATAAGACACTGTTGTGGCTGTACTGGGCCTCCTGCGGGTACGCGCTGCGCGCCCGCCGGGCCCTGGCCTGGCTGGCCGTCGTGATCGCCGCCACCATCGCCGCCCTCACCCTGGCCGGATTCCCCACCTCGGGCACCGACCTGATCGCCCACGGCACACTCACCGCCCCGGCGGGTGCTCAGCCGATCACGGTCACCATCCACCAGGCCGACCCGGTCAAGGCCTTGTCGGCGCGGGCGGAGAAGGCCACCGAGATCACCTTGAACGCCGTCATCTTCCGCGGCGCCGACACCCAGCTCACCACCACCGGCCGCTACCTCGACATCATCGCCCGCCTGCTCGGACCATTGCTGCTCGGCTTGTCCGTAGTCGCGGTCCGCAACCAGGTCAAACGCTGACCTTCCATGCTCCGAGACTTCCCGGTTGGCAACCTAAGTCATCGCGGTGAGCGTCGCGTGTGCGGCCTCGTAGGGCTCGTCAGCGGCCAGGAGAGCCAGCGGTAGATCAAGGCGTGCAGATGCGGCCCTACGGGGACGAGGCGCGAGCGGTCGGGTGCTCGAACAACGAGATGCCCCGCCCTCCACGGGCGGAGCGGACGAAGCGTTCGATGTGGACGCCTCCTACGCCGATACGGGCTGAGAAACAGGACGATGTTTCAGGGCGGGGAAGACGCCCAGAACTCGTGCAGCCGTGACTAATGAGACAACGGGTTTTGAGAATGAGTTCTGGACGCGAAACCCTTCATGGCGCGAAGGCTTTCCGCGACCGTCCATAACCGACCGTTTGTTGACGAGGCGGGAGCCGGGGATCATGTCGGCATGACATTAGTGTTGAGGGTGTCGACGTGTGACGCCGACGTACAGGTGACGCCGTCCAGGGAGGTTGATGTAGGTGACGATGGTCTGGACCAGGGAGGGCCTTCTGGGGACCTAAAAAACAGGGTCCCCGCATGCATGTCGTGATCAAGTGTTTTACTATCAACGCAAGCGACCCACATCGCCCGGTCTAGTCCTGGGAGCACGCCGACGCTACCAATCGTCGAGCACTGCATAGCTATGTTTTGCCCGGGCGTTTAGACAACCCGATCCGGTAAACCTACGGCTACGTATGTGCGTCCCCCCGCTGGTCGGGCCTTCACGAGAAGGCACCGCACCATGGCAGCGCATGACCCCGTCGCCCGCATCCTGACCGCACAGATTGCCGCGCACACCCGTTGGGCCATGGAGCCCGACCGGACCGCAGCGACCGCCCCCGGACGCCGGGCCGCCGACCTCCGCTTTGAGCGGATGGTTGACGAGGATGGCACCCTTGACCCCGTCGAGCGCGCCATACGCGCTCAGAACGCCCGTACTGCCCATTACAAGCGAATGGCGGCTCTGTCCAAGGCGTCGCGCGCTCGCAAGCGTGAGGCGCTCAACGCGGACTCTGCGGACTAGAGGGTAAAAGCGACGCTCGTGACACTGTGGCTGCCGGTTTGGGGTCGGGCGGTCAGCCGAGCGCAGGGCGAGTCACCTGCCAGCGCTCGGTGTCGAGCCGGGGGCGGGTCTGCCGCGGCTTCACGCCGAGCTCGCCGCGGATCTGGTCCTCGGCCGTGTGGAGGGCGGCCAGCGCGGGTGTGAGTACCGCCCGGGTGTTCTGACCCCAGGCAGCAAGGGCGGGGCAGTGGTCGGCATACCCGGGAAAGACGCGCCCGGTGCCGGTCACCTGCCATGTCCCCGGCCTGCCGCGGCGCGGCGCGGGACTCGGCCTGGTGTCGGTACGTGCCATTAAGGTGCCCACCGCGCCCAGGATGGTCAGAGTGGCATCGAGAGCGGCGGCCGACTGTGGGCCGGGGGTGAAGACCAGTAGCGGCGTGCCGTTGACCCGAAGCGCCGTCAGGGCCGTCAGGGGATTGCCCCCGGTGCCGGTGCGCCGGTAGAGCGTCTCCAGGGGCCGGGCCTCCTCGACCAGGTCGGCCAGGGCCTCGCGTAGCCTCCCCTTCCGGGCCTGCTCTGCCTTGCGGGTGAGCGTGCGTGAGCGTACGGCCTGCCGCTTGTTCTCGGCGCTCTCACGGGCGGTACGGCGCTGCTCATCGGCGAGCCGCGCCCTCTCCCGCGCTGCGGCCTGGGCGATGCTCTGCGCGGCGGCTAGGGGCTCGTGGGCGCGGTCGGTGAGTTCGGCCAGCGCCGCGCGGGACCGGCTATCGGCGACCTGTTTGCCGAGCTTGACCAGCACCGCCCGGACCCCTTTGGCCGCGTCGCGCTGCTCGCCGGTGAGCACGCCCAGCCGACGCCCCTCGATGCTGTCGCTGACTCGTTTCAGCCGGGCGGCAATCGTCGCCCGTTCGGCGGTCAGTTCGTCGTCGTCGACCTGCCGGGCCACCACGGCGCGGCGCGCCCCGGCCTTGACCCGGGCGCGTTCGGTACGGGCCTGGTCGATGACGGCGCCGAGCGCCTCGACATCGGCCTCGTCTCCGAACGCTGCGTGGACCGCGGCCATGTCCAACTGCCAGCCCTCGACCACCTGCCCGGGAACGGTCTCGGTCACGAGCAGATAGTCGATCGCCGTCGCATACGCGGCCATCACCTGATCGGTGTCGGGGTCCAGGGCGGCGCGGCCGAGCGCGGCCAGCTCCAGCGCCTGCACACCGGGGAACTCCTCCCGTCCTGCCTCGGTCAGTGCTCGCCGCACGCTGCGCAGCACTTCGCGGGCCCGGTCGTTGAGGCGGTCGGCCGGCGGCACGAGCCGGGCCAGGTCTAGCCGCGCCCTCTGCGGCGGCTGGGCGTAGAAACGCTCAAGCATCGCCTCGATCTCCTCGCCGCGCCCCCGCATGTAGCCGGTATCAAGGACGACGCTGCGACGCCGGTACTCCTGCCGCAGACCCGAATACCGCTGGCCCTGCTCCGGCGGATTGGCGGCCAGTGCAGCCGTTGGCGCCAACGCGTACAGGTCCCCCTCGACAGTCACCCGGGTATCACCCTGGAAGAACGCCCACGCCGCTTCCCGTACCGGCTTCTCTGCCTTGTCGAACTCATCCAGCAACACCAGCGGCCCCTGTGTCGCCGGAGAGCACACCAGCCGATACCCTCCGCCGGGGTTCTGCTCACGACGGCCGATCAGGCTGCCCTTGGTCTCCCTGCTCATCAGGTACCGGATACTCACCGGATCAAGGCCGAACAACCACGCCACCTGCTCGACCGGAGAGGTCTTGCCCGTGCCCGTCTCCCCGATCGCCATGAACCCCAAATGCCCGGACCTGCGCACCGAGCCGAGGTGATGGCGCCCCACCATCACCGAGACCATCAGCCGGATATAGGCCGCGTGCGCGTACGGCCACCCCGCGACCGCCGCGTCCACTACCCGCCCGGCGCCGGACACCTCCGCCACGGCAAACCGGGCCCAACCGGCAGCGGTCAGCGTCACCCGCTGCTTGGGGCCCTCGACCAGCCCGCCACCCCGAAGCGCCTTGATCACCTCGGATTGCCGTTGCCGGTTGGTGAGCCTAAGCGCCGCACCAATCTCCCCAGGAGTTGCCGACCCCCCGGCCGATGCCAGCCAGCGCCCCGCTTCCTCGACCTGCTCACCACGCGCCATACCGACCACCCCTTTCCCATGTCACAGACCCCGTGACATGTCCTCCGATAGCCGCGACATTCGCTGTCGCCGGCCGCGACATCACCGCGAACAGCCCCCGGGCAGCTTGCTGGTTCCCCAGGTCAGCCACTGTTCAGACCGCATGTCACCGTGACATCGGCCGTCGAGATAGCCAGACAGGGAGACCAGCCCCGAAGAACCGGCCCGCGGCCCATTCCCGGTAACCCGTACGCCGAGGCGAAAACAACGGCCGAGCCCGGCCGCGGTCATCGCAGGTACCTCTCTCGCTGTGCAGGGTCGGGGAACTGGGCTCTGACGGCTCGGGCTACCAGTACGGCGGTGCGGGCGTCCAGGAGACGGTGCAGACGCGACCACTGGTCGGCCAGGACGGCGTACTCGCCGGATGCCGCCGCCTGCTTGGACTCGGCCAGAGCCCGCCCGCCGGCGGACCGGGCTTCAGCGGCCATCCGCCCGTAACGGCGGATGCGCTGCATTGCCGTGCGCATCTCGGGCGCCAGGGCGACCAGGGAGGGTGCGGCCCTGTTGTGGGAGGCGACCAGGACGTCACCCGGCTCACAGATCGGTGCCGTTGCGGGCCTTGTACCGGTCACGTCTTCGCCTCCTTCTTGACGATGAAGTAGCCGGGGTTGTCCTCCTTGCGGTCGAGGCAATGCGCGACCCGGTGTCCGTCATCGGTCCCGTCCGGCCCTGCGCCGTGTGTGTGCTGGCGGTGGCAGTGCGGGCAGTCCAGGACGAGCCAGAGCCGGGTGTCCCGGTGGCCAGGACCGGGCGGCTGGAGTACGGCATAAGCGTCGGGCGGGGTGCTCATGGTGGTCTCTTTTCGGGGTGAGGGCGGGAGTGCGTCTCGTCCTGCCAGGTGGGCGCGGACATGGCCGCCTTGTCGAGAGGTGTCGGTTTCAGGGGCTGCCCATCGTGCGGGCTCAGGGGTCCGCTGACACAACCGACACAAGCTGGAATGTGGGGTGTGACCTGCATTTTTGTGTAGTGACAGAACGCGGACAGAACCGTGACAGAACTTCCGGGCAATGACAGAACTGGGCGGCCCGCCCAGCGCCTGGCTTGAGGTTCTGTCACTGAGAGAGGGTTCTGTCATCCAAACGTCACCCCATTCGTCACGGTAGTTTCAGCGGGCCAGCGAGTTGTGTCAGTTGTGTCGGTGGTTTTGAAGAGATCGGGGTGAACGGCGAAGCCCGGAGACTTCGAGCGACCCCCTCGCGGCGACCGTTCGGGCGACGGGAGCGGGCGCACGTAACCGTGGGCTTCGAGCAGTGCGACGACCGGGCCGACATCGGCGGCGGCGTTGAACTTGGCCTGCATCCCTCGGTGCATGTCGCGCTGAGTGAAGGTGTCCCGCTTGTTCTCCGGCCGCTTCGCGAGCCACTCCGCTGCCTGCCTGGCGAGGGCAAGGTTCGAGTCCTCCCGCATCGCGCCGAACGCGGCTCCGGCGTGGTCGGCGTAGTAGCGGCTGACGTTGATGGCGTAGCGCATGGTGTCGTCGCTGATCGGCTGCTGGTATCCGTCCTTGAGGTGCTGGGCGAGGTGCAGCAGGCCGGCGATGCGTACGGCGGCGCCGATCAGTTTGCTGGCCCAATCCCGAAGGTTCTCCAACTCGCCGCCGCCGGCACGGAGCTTGGGCTCGACCTCGTTCATGAACTCGATGACGAGCTTGCGAGCGGCTTCGGTGAGGTCGAGCATCATAGGCGCGTCCCATTCGGCGAGCGACATGACGAGTGCCTTCACGTTGGTCTCGTATGCAGCCCGGATCTCCTGTGACACGATCTCGGGTTCGCTCTTGCGATAGCCGACCTTGTCCTTGGGGACCGAGTACAGCCACCGGGCGAGCAGGCCCTGACCTCGGAGCCGAGGCTTGTCGGCGATGAAGGTGAGCACCGTGGGCTGGATGCACACCGCGATCGTCAGGGCGGGAGCCTCGACATACTCGGCCCGCCCACGCCGATTGATCTTCAGGACGTCCCCGGCATGGCCCTCCAGGAACGGGGAAAGGGCGGGGACACCGTTGGAGTACCGGCCACAGATGATGTCGAACAGGTCGCCCTCAGCGGACAGGACAGCCAGCCGCCCACCCTGCTCGGCCAGGATTGTGGAGCACTCCTCGGGCGTCACGTTCTTGGCGATGAGCTGGACCTCGGCGGGCATCTCAGCCTCCGCCTTCTCCAGCGCTCCAGCCGCGCCTACGGCCTCCGCCAGGTGCTCGGGCTTGCCGCTCTTGGCCTTGGTCCTGGCGTCCTTGTCGGCCTCCTCAAGCTTGATCCGCCAGATCTCGGCCTCGCGTCGCTTCTCCTTCGAGGCGGCGTTGAGCGCCTTCTCTGCGGCATATAGGGGCGCGGTGAACGCCCGGAACACTGCAGACTTGCGAGTCCCGGGGTCGGCCACGGCAGCGACGAAGAGATTGGTGGGCTCTTCCCATGAGCCCCGGACTCTCACGATGGCCTTGCCGCCCGCGGCCGTGGCCAGTGCGCCGAGCGCCAGGCAGGCCGAAATGTCTTCCGGGGTCTGGGTCTCCTCGGCGACACCGTTGACCATGTCGACCAACCAGGGTGGGAACACCTCGACAGGAAAGGGCGGCAGGCTCCGCCGGGAGCCAAGCGGGATCATGTCCTCCCACGGCTCCGGTTTCGGCTGGGCGTCGCGAGGGATCCCCGCATCGTCGGCGAGCTGTTCCGCCTTCTTGCGCGTGCTCACGCTGCCCTCCCGAACGCGGAGTTGAGCGTGGCCTGTGATTCCTGCTCGCCGAGGCCGATCGACTCAGCGGCCCCGGTGAGTGCCGCGTATGCGGCGTGCTGCTCGACCTGGCCCTCTCGGACCATGTCCCTGGCTCGGCAGGCGGCCCAGTGCAGCACGTTGTTCCGCTGCCCTACCGGAGCGTTGAGGAGGGTGTCGAGCAGGCCAACAAATCGACCGTGCGGGCTCCCCTGCCCCCCGATACGAGGCGTGGCATGGGTACTGGGTGATCGCACCGAATCGGGCGGGTCGGCCAAGTCGGCGAGCCACTCCGGCAGCGGCACCGGGTCGGAGTCGATGAGCACTTCGTACACGCCGACCGAGGTCACCGATCCGGCTGCGACCACGTATCCGCCGGCCGCCCGTACGTCGATCATCGGGCCGATCTTGCTCGCGCTGTTGCGGATCTCCCGCCCTTCCGACCCCTGGTAGTACAGGTGCGTGCCGCCGGACGGTGTCCGCACCATGTACGTGTGCGGCCATTTCTGCCCGAGGCGCTCGACCAGGACGGCGAGCACATCGGCGCCCTCGTTCACCCCGGGAATGCGCCACTCCTGCGGCAGCTCCCCACCGTGCGCGGCGGTGTCCAGGTCGATCACGACCAGACCGGACGGGCCGCACGCCACCCCGATGTTGTGCCGTGGCGACGGCCAGTACCGCCCCACCGGGGCCGGGTCCGAGCAGGCACGCTGTTCCCACTCGGGAACCGCCGGCCGCTTGTCGCCGGGCCGACACGGGAACACCGCCCAACCCCGTCCGGCCAGCGAGACGGCCATATCCCTTATGCTGGACGCATTCGAGCCCTTAGCCGGAGATCGAACTTGGAGCGGCCCCGTCGTGAGCGGGGCCGCTTCTGCTTTCTGAGTCATGTCAGACCGCCTCGGACTGCGTGAGGAGGTCGCGGTCGAACCGTGCGATCTC
>JAODNN010000132.1 GCA_025465355.1 Blastococcus sp.
TGGTGGTTCTGGGAATCTGAGTTCTCGGAATAGGCCATCGGGTCATCTCCTGGTCGGGTCGGGCGGGTCAGTACGGGCGGGGCGAGATGGCCGCGAGGACGTCTTGCACGTGGGCCGGACCCGTGGGCAGTGCGGCGACCCGGGTCGCGGGAATCGCGGCCGGTCCGGTGGTTCTTACGGCGGATCGGCGCCGGGGAATCTGGGGGCGGCCGGTCCGTGGGTTGCGGCCGAGCTGGGCGCGACGGTCGTCCTCGATGTCGTGCAGCCAGCGAAGGACGGGGCCGAGTACCGCGCGGGTGTTGGGGCCCCATTGGTCGAGCGCGGCGCACTGGTGGGCCGTTCCGTGAAAAACGATGTCGGTTCCCTCAGCGCGCCAGGTGCCAGGCGTGGGGCCGGCCATAGCGCGACCGACCTTGTCCAGAAACCCGCCGCCTCGCTCGATCGCCGGAGGTTCGTACGTGAGCAGGGCGCGCCCTTCTATGCGCAGATCGCGCAGCACCCGGAACGGCTGTTCCCCCGAGCGGGTACTTGTCCGGGCGTACAGACGTTCCAGTGGCTTAGCGGCGGTCACGACACGGTCGAGCTCGTCGGCCAGGTGCTCGCGGAGCTTCCGGCGCCGCTGCTGGTCGACCTTGCGGGCACGTGTGAGCGCGTGGGCGGCCCGTCGCTTCTCCTGGGCGGCATACCGGGTCTCCTCGACGCGGCGCCGCTTCTCACCCTCGACCTGGCGGGCGATCCCAGCGACCAGCCTCAGCGGTTCGCCGGCCAGTTGGTCGAGCTCGGCGAGGCGGGCGGGGCTGCGCGACTCGTTGACCCGGTCGCGGATGTCCAGCAGAGCGGCCCGTACGCCCTTGGCGTCGGCGCGCTGGGCATCGGTGAGCACGGCCAGGCGGCGCCCGTCGATGCTCTCTGCGGCCAGCCGGAGCCGCTCGGCGAGCGCGGCACGCTCGGCGATCAGCTCGACGTCTTCGCGTTCCTTGGCGACTACCGCGACGCGGGCCCGGCCGCGGTGCTGGTCGGCTTCGGTGCGTGCCTTAGCGACCAGGGCAGCGAACTGGTCGACCTCGCCACCGTCCACGCACACGCGGCGGAGCACCTCAAGCTGCACATGCCAGTCCCGGGCGACCCGGCCCGGCACGGTTTCAGCGACGAGCAGATAGTCAGTGGCGGTCGCGACCGCGGCGAGCGCGAGGTCACCACTACCGAGCAGCCGGGCCCGGCCGAGCGTGGCCAGCTCCAACCCGGGCACGTCGTACTCCTCGTTCCCGGCGTCGGTCAAGACCTCGCGTACTTGGTCGAGGATGGCCAGGGCCCGCGTGTCGAGTGCGGTCGCGGGCGGCTTCAACCGGTCGAGAGACAGTCGGCCCCCGGGTGCGGGGTTGGCGATGGCGGCCCGTACGGCGGCATCGAGCTGGGCGCGCCGCCCGTGCATGTAACCGGTATCCAGCACGACCGACCGGCGCCGGTACTCAGGGCGGAGCATCGAGTACCGGGCAGCGTCTCCCCGCGGCGGGACGCTGCCGCGCACGCGAGGCGGGTTGCAGGCCAGCACCGGGGTCGACGGCCGGTCATAGGCGGTGCCATCGATGGTAACCACGGTCTTGCCCTGGAAGTACGGCCACACCGCGCGGCGCACCTGCTCCTCGGCCTTGTCGAACTCATCGAACAGCACCACCGGCGCAGGTGAGGTCGTGGTGACGAGCTGGTAGCCGTCGCCGCTGTCACGGTGCCGACCCCGGATACCACCCGGCGTTTCGGCAGGTACCTCCCGCACCACCTCGCCGACGTCCAAGCCGAGCAACGAGCACACCACGTACTCGACCGGCGAGGACTTCCCGGTGCCGGTCTCCCCGATCGCCATGAACCCCAGATGCCCGGACGGCCGGGCCTCGCCCAGATGAACACGGGCGATGGTCGCCGACACCATGAGCCGGATGTAGGCCTGGTGCGCGTACGGCCAGCCCCCTACCGCGGCGTCCAGAGCCCGGCCGGCGCCGACCGGTTCGGCCACCCCGAACCGCGCCCAACCGGCAGCGGTCAGCGTCACCCGCTGCTTAGGGCCCTCGACCAGACCGCCAGCCCGGAGAGCATTGATCACCTCCGACTGACGTTGCCGGTTCCCGAGCCCCAGCGCCGCGCCGATATCACCCGGCGTCGCCGACCCTCCGACCGAGGCCAGCCATCGGCACGCCGTCTCGATCTGCTCCTCACGCGCCATACCGGCGGCCCCCTTCCGATGTCACAGCCCCCGTGACATCACCCCTAAACGCCGTGACGTCCGTGCCCGCAAGGCGTGACATCGGCCCTGTACGGCCCCGACCAGGACCAGCATCCGCCCAGGTCAGCCACTGTTCAGACCGCATGTCACCGTGACATCGACCGTCGAGATAGCCAGACAGGGAAACCAGCCCCGAAGAACCGGCCCGCGGCCCAATTCGGGGAAGGCGTTCACCTAGGCGAATGTGACGTGAGCGGGTCCCGGCGTGACCTCGGCGAACCGTCCCCTGCGTCATGCGGTAGGCCTCGTCGACGGTGACGCCAAGGCAGTCACCGATCATCGGGAACGGGTCGGGCCTCGTATCGGTCACTGCTTCGCCTCCTTCTTGACGATGTAGTAGCCGAGGTTGTCCATGCGGTCGGCGCAATGGGCGCCCCGGTGACCGTCGAGGGTGCCGTCCGAGCCTGCTCCGTGAGTGTGCTGCTTATGGCAATACGGGGTCGAGCACGACCCACAGGAAGTGGGTTCGGTGGCCAGGACCCGGGGCGATGAGGACGGCGTAGGCGTTGGGCGGGGTGGTCATGAGCTTCCTTCGGTGACGTGGTCGAGCAGGTAGCGACCGGCGGTCCGTACGTCGGTCCGGACGGACGCCGGCGGCTCGTGCTGCGGTCATCTCGGCTGTCTCTGACTTCTTCATGTGCGCTCTCCTCTAGAAAACGGTGACAAAAGGCTGAATCATGGCTCTGACCTGCGGTTATATGTGTCACCGGGCCTGGTGACAAGTGGTGACAAAAGTGGGCTGGAAACTCTCCGACCTGCGGAAACGAAGGTTTCCGGTTCTGGTGACAAGTGGTGACACATCTCGGCGGCCATCCGGCGGCCTTTTGTCACCGTAGAAGGCTTCTGTCACCGCCCTGTCACCACCTTTGGTGACAGGTATCCGCGCAGGTCAGACCTGTTTTCGAGGGCTTTTGTCACCGTGTCACCACCCCTTAGGGTTCACCCGGTAGACGACGCTGCGGCGGCCCCCGGTCTTGGCGTCTGGTGCCCTGCGGATGTACTCGTGTTCCTCCAGCAGGGCGAGCACCTGGGCGACGTCCTCGGCGTTCTGAAACCTGCGGTGGAAAGCCCGTTGGACATCGCGGGCCTTGAACTCCGGCTCCGCCTTGTCCTTGATCCAGTCCAGGACCGAACGGGCGTTGTCGAGGGCAGGATGGGCGCGCATCGCGCCGAACGCGGCCATGGCGTGCTCGACGTAGTACCGGGACAGCTCGATGGCGCGACCCATCGTCTCCTCGGAGATCGCAGTCCTAGCCCCGTTGGCGGGGTGCTCGGCCAGGTGCAGGAGACCGGCCAGTCGGACGGTGGCGCCGGGGAGCTTGGAAGCCCAGTCCCGCAGCGATTCGAGGTCTCCCGTCCCTCGCTTGAGCCGGGGCTCGACCTCCTCGCGCCACTCGGTGAAGAGTTTCAAGGCGGCCGGGGCCATGCCGATGACCGCCGGGTCGGTCCACTCGGCCAGCTCGACGACCAGGCCCTTGATGGTGGCGGTGTAGTCGCGTACGACGTCCTCGGCCACGGTGTCAGGGGTGATCTTCCGGTCACCGACCATGTCCGGCGGCAGGCTGAACAGGAACCGTGCGAGCACACCCCGCCCGCGCATCTGACGCTTAGACGCGATATCGCGCAGCATGTCCGGCTGGATCGCGACACCGATGGTCAGCGCGGGACGTTCGATGAACTCCTCTCGGCCTCGCCGGTCGATCTGGACCCGGTCCCCGGCATGGCCCTTAAGGACGAGTTCAACGTTGGGTTTCCCGTTGGAGTAGCGGCCCATGACGACCTCGAAGAACGTGCCCTCGGCGGACACGATCGCCAGACGCCCGCCCTGGTCGGCCATGATGGTCGCGGCCTGCTCGGGTACCACGTCATCGGCGGTCAACCGGGGCATCACGGGGACCTTGATCGCCTCCGCCAGCTGGGCGGCGTTCACCGCGGCCTCGACGTCCTCGGGGCTCTTGGCCTTGCGGCGCGACTCTTCGGCCTGGGCCATCCTGACGAGGCGCTCCCTATCGGCCTCGGAGATCGCCGCCTTAGCGCTCTCCCTCATGTCCTTCTCGGCCTCGAACACGGGGGCGAGCATCGCCCGGAACGCCGGCGACTTGCCCGATCCGGGAGGCATCGCGATCGCCACGTACAGGCACAGCGGTTCGCGCCACTGACCACGTACCGAGACCTCAGCCCGCCCTCCCGCGGCCGTGGAGAGCACCGCGAGGGCTAGGCCGCCCGGCAGGTCGATAGGCACCTGTAGTTCCTCGGCGACCCCGGTCACCATGTCCACGATGTAGCCGGGGAGCGCCGCCAGAGGGAACAGCGGCAGGACGCCACGGGCACCAAGCGGGAGCGGGTCGTCCCACGGCTCCGCCTCCGGCGGGGGGTCGTGAGGAATCCCGGCAGCGTCGGCGAACTGCTCCGCCTTCTTGCGCGTGCTCACGCTGCCCTCCCGAACGCGGAGGTGATCGTGGCCCTCGACTCCTGCTCGCCGAGCCCGATCGACTCGGCGGCCTGGGTGAGTGCCGTGTATGCGGCGTACTGTTCGACCTGGCCCTCTTGGACCATGTCACCGGCCCGGCAGGCGGCCCAGTGCAGCACGTTGTTTCGCTGCCCTATCGGGGCGTTGAGGAGAGTGTCGAGCAGGGCGACAAACCGGCTACGCGGGCGTCCACTCACCTCGGCACGAGGTGCCGCCTGGGTGCTGAGTGACCGAACCGAACGGGGCGGGTCTGCGAGATCGGCGAGCCATCCCGGCAACGGCGCTGGGGCGGAGTCGATGAGCACCTCGTACACGCCCACCGAGGTCACCGATCCGGCACCGACCACGTACCCGCCGGCCGCCCGCACGTCGATCATCGGGCCGACCTTGCCCGCGCTGTTGCGGATCTCCCTGCCTTCGGGCTTCAGGTAGTACAGGTGCGTGCCGAATGACGGTGTCCGCACCATGTACGTGTGCGGCCATTCCCGCCCGAGCCGCTCGACCAGTACGGCGAGCACGTCTGCACCCTCGACCACGCCGGGGATGCGCCACTCTTCCGGCAGCGTCCCGCCGTGCGCGGGGGTGTCGAGGTCGACCACGACCAGACCGGACGGGCCGCACGCCACGCCGATGTTGTGCCGTGGCGACGGCCAGTACCGTCCCGCCGTGGCCGGGTCCGAGCAGGCACGCCGTTCCCACTCCGGCACCGCCGGCCGCTTGTCGCTGGGTCGACACGGGAACACCGCCCAACCCCGTCCGGCCAGTGAGACGGCCTTATCCCTTATGCTGGACATATTCGAGCCCTTAGCCGGAGATCGAACTTGGAGCGGCCCCGTCGTGAGCGGGGCCGCTTCTGCTTTCTGAGTCATGTCAGACCGCCTCGGACTGCGTGAGGAGGTCGCGGTCGAACCGTGCGATCTC
>JAODNN010000146.1 GCA_025465355.1 Blastococcus sp.
GGCTGCGGCGACGGTGAGCGAGCGCGAGGTGCTGTTCACGGTCCTCGTGCCGTTGTACCGCACGCAGCCCGACCACTTCCGCGCCATGGTCGCCTCGGTGCTGGCGCAGACCGAGCCCTCCTTCGAGCTGCTCCTGGTCGACGACGGCTCGGCCGACGAGGAGCTCACCGCACTGCTGGCCGAGGTCGCCGTCGATCCCCGGGTCCGGGTGGTCGCGCTGCAGGAGAACGTGGGCATCAGTGGGGCGAGTGCGGCCGGGCTGGCCGCGGCGAGGGGGACGTTCGTCGCGCTGCTCGACCACGACGACGTGCTGGAACCGCGGGCCCTGGAGGTCGTTCACGACGCGCTGGTCCGCTTTCCGGAGGCCGACGTCCTGTACACCGACGAGGACCAGCTGCATGACGACGGGGTTGTGCAGGCGACCTTCCGCAAGCCGGCGTTCTCACCGGAGCGGCTACGGGGCCAGAACTACGTCGGTCACCTTTCGGTCTTCCGCCGCCAGTTGATGCTCGACGTGGGCGGTTTCCGGCTCGGTTTCGAAGGCAGTCAGGACTACGACCTCGTGCTGCGGGCGACCGAGCGGGCGCGGGCGGTTGTGCACATCCCGGAGGTCCTGTACCACTGGCGGATCCACGAGGCGTCGGTGTCCCACCGTGAGGAGAACGCGCCGGTCTTCGACGCGGCCCATCGCGCGCTCGCCGAACACCTCGAGCGCACCGGGATCGACGGTCAGGTGGAGCAGGTGCACGCCGCGGGTGTGTACCGCATCCGGCGGACGCTGCATGAGAGGCCGCCCGTGACCGTGGTGATCCCCACCCGGGGTTCCCGGTCGGTGATCCATGGTGCCGACCGCGTCATGGTCGTCGAGGCGGTGGCCTCGCTGCTGGCGAAGACCACGTACCCGAACTTCGACGTCCTCGTGGTTGCCGACACACCCACCCCGGCCGAGGTGCGGCAGGCCCTGGTTGACCTCGCCCCGGACCGGGTGCGGGTGATCGACTACCCGTACCCGTTCAACTATGCAGACAAGATCAACTACGGCGTCGTCCGGGCACGGGCGGACCTGCTCCTCCTGCTCAACGACGACACCGAGATCCTCGACGGCGGCTGGCTGGACACGATGGTCGGCCTGCTCGCTCCCGACGTGGGCATGGTCGGCGCGAAGCTGCTCTACGAGGACGGGACGATCCAGCATCTGGGCCTGCACGTCGGCCTCGGGGACGTACAGCACATCGCCGAAGGCGAGCCGGCTGACGACGTCGGCCCCTTCGCCGCGCACCTGCTGGACCGCGAGGTCTCCGGGGTCACAGGGGCGTGCGCGCTGCTGCCCCGGCACGTGTTCGAGGAGGTCGGGGGGCTGTCACCGGCCTTCCCGGTGAACTTCAACGACGTCGATCTCGGCTTCAAGATCCTCGACGCGGGTTACCGGATCATCGCCACACCCCACGCTGTCCTCCACCACTTCGAGTCGCGGACACGTCAGCGGCGGGCGGTTGCCACGGAGGTTGCGTTCTTGCGCGGCCGGTGGGCGCACCGGCTGGCCTCCGACGACTTCTGGCGCGAGAAGGTCCCGGCACGGTGGGCGCACGTCACCCTCCGGGCCGCGCAGCGCACCGAGCCCGTGCTGCGCCGGCCTTCGTGACCGAGCCGCTGCGGGTCGCGGTCGTCACCTTCTCCCCGGGGCCGGCCCTCGACGAGTGCCTGTCCAGCCTGCGCCGGGCCACCGCGCGACCACTCGACGTGGTGCTGGCCGACAACGGCTCGGTCGACGGCGTGCCCGAGCGTGCCGCGGCCGCGGCCGACGACGTCCGGCTGCTGCGCATGGGCGGCAACGTCGGCTACGGGGCGGCGGCCAACGCCGGTCTGGCCGATGTGCCGACCGGCTGGGCGCTGGTGGCCAACCCGGACGTCCGGTTCGAGGACGGCGCGGTCGACGAGCTGCTCGCCGTCGCGCAGCGGTGGCCACGGGCCGCCATGGTGGGGCCGGCGATCCAGACGCCGGACGGCGCGCTTTACCCCTCGGCGCGGGACCTGCCGTCGCTGTCGACCGGGATCGGGCACGCCCTCGTCGGCTGGATCTGGCCCGGAAACCCCTGGACGGCCCGCTACCGCCGGGAGCGCGACGTGCCGCGCGAGCGCGCGGCCGGCTGGCTCTCGGGATCCTGCTTCCTCGTCGACCTCGAGGCCTTCCACTCCGTCGGGGGCTTCGACCCGGCCTACTTCATGTACTTCGAGGACGTCGACCTCGCCGAGCGGCTGGGCCGCCGGGGCTGGCTGCACATCTACGCGCCGTCGGCCGTGGTGGTGCACGAGGGCGGCCACGCGACTCGGCGCGAGCCGCGGCGGATGCAGCGGGTGCACCACACGAGCGCCCTCCGCTACCTGTCGGCGCGCTACCCCGGCCGGCGTCACGCGCCACTGCGCCTGGTCCTCCGAGCCGGTCTCGGCGCCCGCATGCTGCTCTCCTACGTCAGCGGACGGGTCGGCGCCGGCGCGCAGCCCCAGCAGACGGTGGCCGAGCTGCCTGGGGCGCGTCGGCGGTGGCGTCGCCGGTGACTTCGTCCAGGGATCCGGGAAGGAACGCGAGATGCGGCACGCGGTGATCATGGCCGGCGGCTCCGGGACGCGGCTGTGGCCGCTGTCGCGATCCGGTCGGCCCAAGCAGTTGCTCGACATCGTCACCGGGACCGGGGAGGACGACGGCGCGCACAGCCTGCTCGCCGAGGCCTTCGGCCGGCTGGAGGCGGTGCTGGCCGCCGAACAGATCTGGGTCTGCACGGCCGCGCGGTACGCCGACGCGGTACGGGCCGCGCTGCCCCGGCTGCGGCCGGACCGGCTGGTGCTGGAGCCGACCGCGCGTGACACGGCCAACGCCGTCGGGCTCACCG
>JAODNN010000149.1 GCA_025465355.1 Blastococcus sp.
ACGTTGTCCGAGCTGAACCCCGAGCAGCCCGCGAGTGACCCCAGCGAGAGTCCGGCGGCGAGCAGCCCGCCGACGAGTCGGAGGGCGCGGGGCGGCGGCGAGGACATGCCGGGAGGGTAGGGGTGGACCGTCATCCCGTCGGAGAGGCAGGAGACGGCGTGCCGCTGTTCCCGCTGCCGCCCACCGCGCCCGGGCCCTGGCGGTTCGCCCGTACCACCGTGCGCTGGATGGTCACCTGTGTCTCTCCCAGCCCACCGAGCGTGATCTCGTCGTAGGCGCGCAGTGCGCCGGTTGCGGGGTCGAGGTAGAGCACCGTGCAGGTCAGGGGCTGGGGGTACTTGCCCTGGAGTCCGCGCAGTCCGGCGCCGCCGGTGGAGCCCTCGACCATGAGCCGCGTCCCGCCCGGCAGCACGCCCACCTTCCGCTGATGGATGTGCCCGGCGAGCACGAGGGGTGTGACGCCGTCCAGGGGCACGGCCTGCTTCGGGTCGTGGACCATCGCGATCGCGGGCCGCTTGGGCAGGGTGGTGGCGAAATCGGCCAGTGCCTGGCCGGACCGCGTCAGGATGTCGTCGCTCGCGGTGTCGGCGCCGGTGCTCTTGTCGGGGGTGAACAGGGGGTCCGGGGCACCCACGATCTCGAGCCCGGCGATGGTCACCGCCGAGTCGTCGAGCACCGTGGCGTTCGGCTGCGCGGCGATCAGGTCGCCCGTGGTGGCGGAGTCGTGGTTGCCGCGGATGTAGACGTACGGGACGCCGAGCGTGCCGACGGAGGTGATCAGGTGGTTCTCCGGCTGGCTGCCCCAGTCGGTGATGTCGCCGGTGTCCAGGACGGCGTTCACCTTGAACTGGGTCACCACCTGCCGGACCAGGTCGAACCCCGCGGGATTGAGGTGCAGGTCGGAGACGTGCAGGAGCGCCACCGAATCACGGCCACCGGGGGGAGGCAGCGATGCGAGCGTCGAGTACAGGGTCCCGACGTTGGCCACGAGGCTCTCGAGTGAGGCGCGGTAGGCGTCGAAGCGGGCGACGATGTCCTTCGCGCTCCCGATCAGGCTGTTCGCGTTGACCAGCAGGCCGGTGTACGTCGGTTGCGACAGCGCTTCCGGCCGCCAGGTGGCCGCGCCGAGACCCGCCGTCCCGGCCAGGACGGCGGCGGTGATCCCCAGGGCCACGACCGGTTCCCGGCGCCCGCGGAAGACGACGACGGAGGTCAGCGCCGCACCCATGAGCGCCACGCCGGCCGTCGTCAAGGCCAGCCGGAGGACGGCACGGCGGAGGTCGGCGCTCACCTGGTCGACGACACCGGCCAGGCGCACCGGGTCCGTGGCGAGTGCCTTCGCGCGCTGCTGGTCGACCCGCTGCAGCCCGATGTCCAGGCGCAGGGGCCCGTCGTAGACGTCCACGGTCAGTGCACCGAGCGGCGGGACGGCGACCTGCGCGCCGCCGCCGGAGGGACGGAAGGCGAGGCTCGCGTCGAACGGCCCGATCGGCGCGTTGACGCGGCCGAAGAGCAGGACCGCGATCAGTGCGCCGCTCAACGCGACTACGACCCGCAGTGCCCAGCGGCCGACCACACGCACCCGCCGCCTGTAAGCGGTAGGCGTGGTCGGCTCGGTCTCGCTCACCCACGGGAGGCTACTGAGCGAGGGAGCGTCCGGGCTCAGCCGCGGACGCCCACCTGCGGTCGGAAGATCCAGCGGAGGGCCACGAACCGAACGGCGCCGATGAAGGTGGTGACGGCGACGACCAGCGCGATCTGCAGGGCAGCCGGCGCGTTCGTCGTCGTCGCGTCGAGCCAGCCCAGGGCCGCACTGGTGGCGAGCAGCCCGGCCAGCGACACGGTGCCGGCCTGCCATTGGGCGGCCAGGAAGCCCACCTGCTCCCCGGCGTGGAAGGTCAGCCGTCGGTGCAGCTCGTTGGCGAAGATCGACGAGAGGACCGTCGCGGTCACGTGCGCGGGCAGAAAGCCGAGCGGGTGGAGGGCCAGGAAGAGCAGCGCGTAGAGCACCGTCGAGGAGCCGCCGACCACCATGAACCGGGTCAGCTGGGCCAACGCGTCGTCCTCACGCAGGCGGGCGAGGATGCGTTCGACGGTCGAGGGCACCGAATCCCCGGGCTCCCCAGGCGGCTCGCCGAGCACGGCGGCCGTCGCAGGGGAGGCGGGGCAGCTCACGGGGGTCCTTTCGGGCAGTGCAACGAGGGAAGCTGCGGGACTGATCGGGGGTGGAGCGGGGTCAAGGCTCCTCTGCGGCTAACCGTTGTCACCCGGAAACATGCCGCTGAACACTGTGAATTGCGTCCCGCCAGCCTTCTCGTCACCTGTCCGAGGGGGGCGGCCGCGAGTCGCCGCTGGTTCGCCGGGGTAGGGACGCGCGCATGAGCGTGATGGGGATCCTCGACCGGGTGGCCGACGTCGCGGCGTTGGACAAGGCGATCACGCCCGTGCGGCGCGCGGTGCAGGGAGTCCTGAAGCCGCAGGCGCTCAGGGACTTCCTGCACGGCACGTGGCTCGGCCATCCGCTGCACCCGGTACTGGCGCAGGTGCCGGTGGGCAGCTGGCTGTCCGCTGGGGTGCTGGACGCGGTGCCGCCGTTGCGGCCGGCCGCGACCCTGCTGATCGGCACGGGGGTGGCCGCAGCCGTGCCCACGGCCCTGAGCGGGGCCGCCGACTGGGCCGAGCAGGAGGTGGGGGTGCGCCGGCTGGGAGCCGTCCATGCGTCGGCGAACAGCGTGGCCCTGAGCCTCTACGTGGGCTCGCTGGTCGCGCGCGGGCGTGGTCGCGGCGGGCTGGGGCGGGTGCTGTCCTACGCGGGGCTGGGGCTGGCCGCGGGTTCGGCGGCGATCGGCGGGCACATGTCCTACGCCCAGTCCTCCGGCGCCTCGCACGCGGTCACCGCCGCACGTGCACTCACCCGCGACTGGATCGACCTCGGGCCGCTCGACGACTTCCCCGAAGGGCAGCCTGCGCTGCGGACCGGCAAGGGGGAGGGGTCCGCCGTCCCGTTGGCGGCGGTCCGCCGGGGTGCCCGCGTCGACGTCTTCATCGGGCGGTGCGCGCACCTGTCCGGACCGCTGTACGAGGGCTCGGTGGAGCAGGTGCGGGGGAACACGTGCCTGGTCTGCCCGTGGCACGGCTCGGCGTTCGACCTCGACGACGGGGAACCGCGCCGGGGGCCGGCGTCGACGCCGCAGGAGAAGCTCGAGGTGCGGATGGAGTCCGGCCGCGTGATGGCGCGGCTGCCCGCGCGGCACCGGTAGGAAAGGGCCGGTCCGGCCGGCCCGGGGGGAACGGGGCGGCCGGACCGGGGTCGTTCCCGCTCACATGCGATGGGCACGGAGCGGTGGAATCGGAGCTGAGCGGGCAGGCGCCACTGCCCGCCCGCCCGACGAAGCCCGATCACCGTACGTAGCCGCTGGTCGATGGCGGCATCCCCTGAACGGGTGCATTGCCAGCACGCGGCCGTGACGCACCGCACACGGACGGGGTTCGAAGCGGCCGGGCGGGGGAACCGGGCGACGGTGTTCTTCTTCTTCTCCAGCCGGCTGGGGTGTCTCGGCTCCCTGCTGGTATCCGCGCTCGTCACCGTCGTGCTGCTTCGGCTCTTCCACGTCCTCTGACGTCCGGCGGCGAACGCCGTCTGGGAGACCCAGGCCCGCACGGGCCTCTGGTGCGTGCCGACCACGCATTGGTCCAGTTGACGCTTGATAAAGCGTCTGCTTGAGTATCGCCCGTGGTGATCACCGTCGACGACGAGCGGCTCGACGCCATGTTCGCGGCGCTCGCCGACCGCACCCGGCGCGACATCGTGGCCCGGCTCGGCGAGGGCGAGGCGACCGTCAAGGAACTCGCGGCGCCATACGCAATGAGCCTGCAGGCCGTGTCGCAGCACATCGGGGTGCTCGAGCGGTGCGGTCTGGTCAGTCGTGGCCGGCATCGGCAGACCCGGCCGTGCCGTCTCGAACCCGGGGCGCTCGAGGCCGCGGTGTCGTGGATCGAGGAGAGCCGTCGCGTGTGGGCGGAGCGGATGGACCGGCTGGACACGCACCTCGCTCGCCTGCAGGACGGTGAGCGACAGTGAACGCCGACGAGCTGATCTACCGGCGGGTCTTCCGCGCGCCGCGCGAGCTGGTGTGGCGGTGTCTCACCGAGCCCGCGGAGCTCTCGCAGTTCTGGGGCCCGCGCGGGATGACTACTCCGCTGGACGGCATCGTCGTCGAGCTGCGTAGCGGCGGGCGGTTCGAGACCGCGATGCTCGGCGAGCACGGCAGCTACCGGATGGTCGCCACGTTCACCGAGGTCGTCCCGCCCGAACGGCTCGCCTGGGTCGAGCCGGCAACCGGTGTGCACACGACCGGCACGCTCACTGACCTCGGCGACGGCGGCACCGAGGTCGTCATCCACCAGCGGCACGTGCCCGAGCCGATGCGCTCGCCGGAGGCCCGGGCCGGCTTCCTCACCTCCCTCGACAAGCTCGAGGAGCACCTCACTCGCCTGATCCGAGAGGAGCGACCGTGACCGACCTGCAGTCCTGGGTGGCACCGACCTACGAGGGCCTCGCCGACCTGCTCGCCACGGCGCCCGCCGAGACGTGGGACGCCCCGTCGCTCTGCGAGAAGTGGCAGGTCCGGCACGTGGTCGCGCACGTGACGATGCCGGCGCGACTGACGCCCGAGCAGTTCGGGGCCGACATGGCTGCGGCCGGCGGCGACTTCGACGTGCTGTCCAACACCGTGGCCACCCGGGATGCCTCCCTGCCGGTCGCCGCCCAGTTGGACGCGCTGCGCTCCCTGCTGCTGCACGGGTGGCAGCCGCCGGGCGGCGGCGCGGCCGGTGCGCTCAGCCATGCAGTGATCCACTCGCTCGACGTGACGGTCGCGCTCGACCGGCCGGCGGTTGCGCCGATCGAGGCCGTCGCAGCCGTCCTCGACCAGCTCACCGCCGCACACGGCGCATGGTTCGGGGTGGACCTGACCGAGGTCCGGCTCGAGGCCGCCGATACCGACTGGAGCTGGGGAAACGGCGAGGTCGTGCGCGCCGACAGCGGCCGCCTGGCGGCGCTTCTGAGCGGCCGCACCCTGCCCGATGGCCGCGCTCTACGCCGTAGCTGACCCACCCGGAGGACGAGGACCGGCGGCCGTGATCGCCCTCGGCGCCGTCACGGGATGCCGTCCTGACACTGCTGCTGACGAAGCCACGTCGCTGGCGTCGAGGAGGATCACGTCTCCCGCGTCCCGGGTCCCTGAAGCGGCCCTGCGGGAACCACGTGCAGGTGACCGGTGCGGGGGTAGGCGGCAGGTGGCGCGCCGCCTGTCTGGTTCGGCGCAGCCCCTCAGCGGTACCCCGCACCGGGCCGCGGGGCCGCCAGAAGTCTCACGCGTCGTCTCGTGAGTCTTGTGGTTGCTGGTCCGTCACCTTCGTCTCCGCGACCTCAGTCAGCTGACGTGCGATGTCGTCGAGCACGCCGAGGATCGTGGTGACGGATGTGCGCAGCGCCCGTTCGGGACGCATGAGGGCGTCGACGCGGCGGGCGACGTGCAGGTCGCGCAGCGACCGGAGGATGACATCCGGCCGGGCCGGTGCGGTGTAGCGGGGCATCAGTGCAATGCCGCCGCCGGCTGCGACGAGGGCCGCGGCGACGGTGAAGTCGTTGATCCGGTGGCGGATCTGCAGCGGGCGGTCCGCAGCGGCGGCGATCGCCTCGAGGGAGCCGAGCAGTGGGTATCCGGTCTGCACCGCGATCCACGGCTGGTCGCTGACGTCGGCCACCGACAGGTCGGTTCTCGATGCCAGAGGATGTCCGATGGGAAGGGCGACGTCGAGGGGCTCGTGCAGGAGCGGGGTCACCTTCGTCTCCGCCGGCCACGGCTGGCTGTGGTCGGGGCGGTGGGCGATGACGATGTCGTAGTCGGCGGTGAGCGCGGGGAACCGGGCCTGCTCCACGTCCTGGTCGGCACACTCGGGAACGGGGCCGCTGCCGGCGGCCTGGAGCAGGCGGGGGAAGAAAGTGGCGGCGGCGCTGTGGAAGGCCGCGATGCGCACGGAGGCGTGGGGGTCGGTGAGGTAGTCGTCGACCGCGCGGTCGGCTCGGGCCAGGGCGGTGGCCACCTCGGCGGCGGCGGCGGCGAGGGCACGCCCGGCGTCGGTCAGGACGAGGGTGCGGCCCCGGCGCTCGGTGAGCGGAACGGCGGCGCGGCGCTGCAGGGCAGCCAGTTGCTGGGACACCGCCGACGGGGTGACGAACAGCGCTGCGGCAACCGCAGTGACGCTGCCGCGGTCGCCGAGCTCACGGAGAACGGCCAACTGTCGCGGATCCATGAAGCGATCCTAAAACGTCGCCTCAGCAGGTCCCCATTGTTCTTCACGGTCAGCAGCAGGAGGGTCGGTCGGTGCCCACCACCCTGTTCCGCTCCGGCTCCGCCATCGACGCAGTGCTGCTGGGCGTGGCGCTGGTGTGGGGCAGCAGCTACCTGGTCGCGAAGGACCTCACCGTGGTCGCGCCGGTGGTCGTCGTCCTGGCGCTGCGCTACGTGATCTCCGCGCTCGCCCTTGCAGCGGTATGCCTGATGAGGCGGGTGGCTATTCCGCGGGGCGGGGAGCTGTCGGTCGGCGTCCTGCTGGGGTGCACCCAGGCGGCGGTGCTGACCCTGGAGACCTTCGGCGTCGCGGCCACATCGGCCACCAACGCCGGTCTGATCATCAGCCTGACGATCGTGTTCACCCCGGTCCTGGAGAGCCTGTGGTCGCGCACCTGGCTGCCGGCGTCCTTCTTCATCGCTGCGACCGTCGCCGTGCTGGGCGTGGCACTGCTGGTCTCCGGTCACGGTTTCCGGGCCCCGACGGTGGGCGATGTGCTGATGCTCGCGGCCGCGGCGGTCCGCGCCGTGCACGTCAGTCTCATCGGTCGACTCACCCGCGGCCGGCATGACAGCTCGCTGTCACTCACCACGGTGCAGGCGGTGGTCGGTGCCTTGCTCCTCAGCGCCGTCGCCGGTGGCCGGCTCGCCTCAGCCGTGCCCCACCTGTCGTTCAACGACTGGAGCCGCCTGGCCTACCTGGCGTTGGCGTGCAGCGTCTTCGCCTTCCTCGCGCAGACCTGGGCCATCCGGCGCACCTCCGCCAGCCGTGCCAGCCTGCTGATGGGCACCGAACCCGTCTGGGCCGTCGCGGTCGGCGTCAGTCTCGGCGGGGAGCAGCTCACCGCCCTCGGCGTCATCGGGGCCGGTCTGATCATCACCTCCACCTACTGGGGGCAACACGTCGAACGGCGCCACCGACTCACCGTCGGCACGCCGGCAGAGGGGCCCCGCCCACCAGTGCCAGACTCCGCCGTGACCCAGTGACCCCGCAGCTCCTCTTGTAGTGCGTTCGGTCGGGTGGGCAGGTCGGTCGCCTGTCCGGATGAGGCTGGCGCAGCCGCGGACGTGAGTGTGAAGGCGCGCTGTGTCGCTGAGGAGCGTTGCCCGCTGCGCCCTTCCACGCTGTCAGAAGTCGGGGCCGGGGTCGTTCTCGCGGGGGAGGGACGACCGGGCCGGCGCGGCCCCGGCGGTAGCCTCACACCGGGCCGCGGGCCTCCAGATCACTCGTGCGTTGTCTCGTGCGTTGTCTGGAGGGTCTTCTGCACCCACCGGGCCTCTAGCTCAATCGGCAGAGCAGCGGACTTTTAATCCGCGGGTTGAGGGTTCGATCCCCTCGGGGCCCACC
>JAODNN010000163.1 GCA_025465355.1 Blastococcus sp.
CGATGGCGCAGTGCACGTAGTCATAGCCGACCCTGCGGCCGGCCAGCTGTTCGTTGCGACTGTGGTGGCCCTGGGCAGAGCCACGGCCGTGAGCGCGCCAGCCGCCGCCGGGCCGAATGGCGCCCAGCTTCTTGACGTCGACGTGCACCAGCTCGCCAGGACGGTCGCGCTCGTAGCGGCGGACCAGTTGCCCAGTGGGCCGGTCCAGCCAGGCCAGCCGGTGCATCCCGTGGCGGTGCAGCACCGCGTGCACGGTCGAAGGGGCGAGCCCGACCAGCGGAGCGATCCGGGCAGGACCCAGCTTCCTGGCGGCCCGCAACGCGAGCACCTGCCGCTCGAGCGCCGGCGGTGTCTTGCCGGGTAACCGATGGGCACGACTGGGCCGATCGTGCAGGCCCGCGAACCCTTCGGCCCGCCAGCGAGCAAGCCACTTGTAGCCGGTAGCACGGGAGACGTTGAGCTCGACGACGACATGCGCCACCGGCCGGCCCAGCTCGACCACTCGGCGGACGAGTTCGGCGCGGCCATGCACGGTCAGACGAGCATTAGCGTGAGACACGAGACCTCCGGGCTGTTCGGTATGGCATCAGCACCCACACCTTCGTCCGGAGGTCTCCTCACATCTCAGCCCAGCACGCGTCAACAACGGTCATGGGCACTACACCTAGGCGAGGCTCGTAGCGCGGGGTGGAGGTGGTGAACCCCCGGCGGCGGCCGCTCTCCGACTGCTAGCGTGACCGGGCCGTGGTGCTCGGGAATCCGGTGGGACACCGGAGCGGCCCTCGCCACTGTGAGCAGGAGAACCCTCCCCGCGCCGTCTGAGACGGCAGCCACTGGACACGTGTCCGGGAAGGCGGGTGGGGGCGTCAGGTCACTGACGCCTGCGAGCCAGGAGACCGGCCACGGCACCGGAAACACCGAATCCACGAGGTGCTGGAAGAGGCCGCCCATGGCATCCCTGTCCGTTCCGCCGACCCGGCTCGACCGCAGGGAGTGGCGCCAACTCGCGGTGCTGCTCGGCGTCATTTCCGTGATGACCGCTGTCGGGTGGGTGGTGCTGGCGACCCTGGTCGCACCCCGCGAGTTCGCGATCGGCACACAGGTCTTCGGTGTCGGGCTGGGGGTGACGGCCTACACGCTGGGGGTGCGGCATGCCTTCGATGCCGATCACATCGCCGCGATCGACAACACCACCCGCAAACTGATGACTGAAGGGCGGCGTCCGGTCTCGGTCGGCTTCTGGTTCGCGCTCGGTCACGCCACCGTCGTGGCTCTGCTGACCGCCGGAACGGCGGCGGGAACGCGTTTCGTCGTCGGGCTGACCGACGGCGATTCCGCGGCGCGACATGCGCTCGGCGCCGTCAGCACGAGTGTGTCGGGACTCTTCCTGTACCTCATCGCTGCCTTCAACCTGGTCGCGTTCCTCGGTGTCGCCCGCGTCTACCGGGAGGCGCGCGCCGGCCGCTTCGACCCCACCGCGCTGGAGCGGGCGCTCGACGGGCGCGGGCTGCTGAACCGGATCCTCCGGCCGTTGCTGCGCTCGATCAGCCACCCGGCCCAGATGTACCCGGTCGGGCTGCTGTTCGGGATCGGGTTCGACACGGCCACTGAGGTGACGCTGTTGGTGCTCGCCGGGTCGGGAGCCGCAGCTGGACTGCCCTGGTACGCGGTGCTCGTGCTGCCCCTGCTCTTCGCCGCGGGCATGACTCTGTTCGACACCCTCGACGGCGCCTTCATGACGGTGGCCTACCAGTGGGCCTTCGCCCACCCCGTCCGGAAGCTCTACTACAACCTGACGATCACCGGTCTGTCCGTCACGGTCGCCCTGCTCATCGGCACCATCGAACTGGTCGGGGTCCTGCACTCGAGGCTTCGGTGGAGCGACGGCGTGAGCACCTGGATCGCCGGCATGGACCTCAACAATGTGGGGTTCGCCATCGCCGGACTGTTCGTCCTCGTGTGGGCAGTCGCGATCAGCTATTGGAAGCTCGCGAGGGTGGAGCACCGCTGGCCTTCTCCGGCTCCCTCGGAACCCGAGTCCTAGCTGGGCTGCCCGGCGACGTCAGTCCGAGGACGACTTGGAGAAGGCGTCCCGCGCCCGGTCCAGCATCGCCACGAACGGGCCGGCCACGTAGTTGGCGGCCGTCGTCCTCGCCGATGGGTGCGGGTGCGTCGGAGCCAGCTTCTCGGCCGTCCGCACGCGGTCGCGTGCCTTGACCAGGGCCTCCGGATCGGTGTTCTGCCGCAGCAGCGGGAATTCCTGCGTCTCCTCGGCGTCGGCGTGGGCGAGGACCGAGGCGCGGAACGCCGTGAACTTCTCGGTGAACGCCGGCGTGTTCACGTCCATCTTCTCGAGGTCGGCCAGCACCTCCTTGGCCTCGTTCTCCTCGGCCATGCGCTTGTCGGCGATCTCGTCACCGGCGGGGGCCTTGCGGGTCAGTGGCCGGACGATCATCTCCTCGGCCGTCTCGTGGCGAGCCAGCATCTCGCGCGCCTCGTCGAAGAGGCGCTGCCGCTCGTCCCCGGTCGCGGTCAGCACGTCGCCCAACAGGCCGCGTACCTGCTGGTGCTGCCTGAGCAGGAACTCGATGACATCGCTGGCGTCGTCGTTGTTCGCGCGGACGTTCTCGGTCATGCCGGGACTTCCTCTCCCATGCGCATGCACGCGGCGTCTGCTCCACCGCTCCCCGTGAGGCGCGGGCCGCCGAGGTGCACGGTGCACGTCCGGCAGGCCATGTCCTCCGCCTCGAAGCGTTGCACGGCACGCCGACGCGCGCAGGTCGCGAGACCCATGCCGAAGAGCGGCCCTTCCGGCGCACGATCTCGGGCACCGGGAGGATGCTCACCGGCCTCAGCCGCGCTGCCCGGGGTGGCATGGGGTGCCGTCTGCGGTCAGGCTGGAACCGCCGGAACGCGCCCCGGGATCGGGGCCCGGCGCCAGGACGGTCGCCACCCGGCTCCGGCAGGCCCCGGGAGGGGACGAACATGCCAGGGACATGGCTGCTCGGCGAGCGGGGCGCCGAGACCGACCGTTATGAGGACACCGGAACGGACGGTGACCAGCGGCCCCGTGCGGTGCTTCTGGGGCTGCGCGGCGACGCCACGGCGGAGCACGACCCGCTGGACGAGCTCGAGCGGCTCGCCGAGACCGACGACGTCGCAGTGGTCGACCGGCTGGTGCAGAACCGCGACCGCCCCGACCCCGCCACCTACCTCGGGTCGGGCAAAGTCACCGAGTTGGCTGATCTGGTGCGGTCGCACGACGCGGGGATCGTGATCGCGGACGGCGAACTGAGTCCCGCTCAGCTGCGCAATCTGGAGGATCGGGTCGGCGCCCGGGTGGTCGACCGGACGGCATTGATCCTCGACATCTTCGCCCAGCACGCACGCAGCAGCGAGGGCAAGGCGCAGGTCGAGCTGGCCCAGCTGGCGTACCAGCTTCCGCGGCTGCGCGGCCAGGGCGCGGCGATGTCCCGTGTGGGCGGCGGCCGGGTAGCGGGTGGGGCCGGGATGGGTGTCCGCGGGCCGGGTGAGATGCGGCTGGAGAGCGAGCGCCGGCACCTGCGCAGGCGGATGACCACCCTGCGCAACCAGCTCGTGCAGACGGCGCGACGCCGGCAGCGGACCCGCGCCCGGCGCCGGCGCAACCGCGTTCCGTCGGTGGCGATCACCGGCTACACCAATGCCGGGAAGTCGGCTCTCCTCAATCGGCTCACCGGTGCCGATGCCCTGGTGCAGGACGCCCTGTTCGCGACGCTGGATCCGACCGTCCGGCGCGCCACCACAGCGGAGGGTGACGGCTACACGCTCACCGACACGGTCGGCTTCGTACGCCACCTGCCGCACCAGCTCGTCGACGCCTTCCGTTCCACGCTGGAGGAGGTCGCCGACACCGATCTGATCCTCCACGTGGTGGACGCCTCGGCTCCCGACGCGATGGACCAGGTGACGGCGGTGCGCGGGGTGCTGTGGGAGATCGGTGCGCGAGACCGCCCCGAGCTGCTGGTCCTGAACAAGACCGACATCGCTCCCCCCGAGTGGCTCGCTGCCCTGCAGCGGGCCTATCCGTCGGCCGTGCCGGTCTCCGCCCTCACCGGTGAGGGGATCGACGACCTGCGGCGCGCGATCTCGCCGGCCCTCGCGCTGAGCGAGTGAGGCGACGGTCAACGGCTTCCTCGGCCCGAGCCACGCGCCGTTCGAATGGTCTGTGAGCGGGCGTGACGTTCGCCCGTTCCCGTGATGCCGGCAGTGCAGGATCATCTCGGCATGCCGGGACAGACTCAGCACCAGTTCGACGAACTCGATGCCGCCGAGTGCCTGCGCCTCCTGGCCTCGTCGCCGGTCGGCCGCTTGGGCTTCACCGAACGCGCTCTTCCGTGGATCCTGCCCGTGTTCTTCACTGTCCGCGCCGGTGAGGTGATCATGAGCTGTCTTCCCGGCGGCAAGGTCAAGAGCGCCAGCCGGGGCGACATCGTCGCCTTCGAGGCCGATGGCTACGACGCCGAGACGCGGGAGGGCTGGTGCGTCAACGTCCTCGGCCCCAGCCGGCTCATTACCGAGGCCGACCAGGTCGCAGCCCTCAGTCAGCTGGATTTCGCCCCATGGACCGACGAGCAGGATCGGCAGTACATCGCCCTCCGTATCGAGGCACTGAGTGGGCGGAGGGTGATCCGGCAGCCTGTGGCAGCGGCGGCACCCGCTTTCGGCGCCCGCTGACGGCAGTCACGGACCGTGCCGGGGAGGGCGCCATGGTGTTCAGACGTTCACCGTGACGCCGTAGTCGCCCAGCCACGCGTTCATCGTCAGGACCTGCTCGAAGCGCATCCGCGCGGCCATCCCGGAAGCCGTCCCCACCGGCGCGGCGAGTCGCTCCCGGACCGCGTTCGCGTCGAGGAGCGGTGTCACGGGGCCGCGCGTGTCCAGAAGTGCGGCGACCCGCCTGCGCAGCTCTCGCTCGTAGCGGGCATCCTGCGTCGACGGATAGGGGCTCTTCACCCGCTGGACCACGGAATCCGGCAGCAGGTCCGCGGTGGCCGCCCGCAGGAGGCTCTTCTCACGGCCGTCGAAGGTCTTGTGCGCCCACGGCGTGCCGAAGACGTACTCGACGAGACGGTGGTCGCAGAACGGGACCCGTACCTCCAGCCCCACGGCCATGCTCATGCGGTCCTTGCGGTCGAGCAGCAGGGGCAGGAACCGAGTGAGGTAGAGATAGCAGATCTGCCGCATCCGCCGCTCGTGCCGATCGTCGGCGGGCGGTCCGGTGAGCTCGGGCACCTGCGCCAGCGCCGTCCGGTACTGCGCCTCGATGTAGCCCGGCAGGTCGAGTTCCTCGATCAGGGCGGCGTCCCACAGGCCGGGGTCGGACGGGTCACGGCGCATCATCCGTCCGGCCAGCCACGGGAAGGTGTCGGCGGCGACGGTGTCGGCGTCGTGGAAGTCGCGGTACCCGCCGAACACCTCGTCGGCCGACTCGCCCGACAAGGCCACCGTCGACTGTTCCCGGACGCTGCGGAACAGCAGGTAGAGCGAGGTGTCCATGTCCCCCATGCCGGAGGGCAGGTCGCGCGCGTGCAGGGTGGCCGACCGGACGTCGGCGTCCATCAGCTGCCCGGTGGACAGGGTGATGTCGCTGTGCTCGGTACCGACGAACTGCGCCACCTCGTGCACGTAGGGCGCGTCCGGCGTGCCGCGGAGGTCGTCGGCGGTGAAGTTCTCGGTGTAGCCGGTGAAGTCGACGGCGAACGAGCGCACCCGGCCGGCGGCGGAGCGGGCGGCCAGCGCGGTGAGAGCGGAAGAGTCGAGGCCACCGGACAGCAGCGTGCACAGGGGGACGTCGGCGATGAGCTGGCGTTGCGCTATGTCCTCCAGCAGCACGCGGACGTGCCGCACCGTCGTCGGCACGTCGTCGGTGTGCCCGGTGTCGGTCAGGGCCCAGTAGCGCTGCTCGCTGATGCCGGCGCGGCTGACCCGGACGATGTGGCCGGGCGGCACCTCGCGCAGCCCACGGAAGACGGCATGGTGGGGATCGGCGACGAAGCCGAGCGCCCGGCGCAGGCCGTCGGCGTCCACGACACGCTCGGCCAGCGGGTTGGCGAGGATCGCCTTGGGCTCGGAGCCGAAGAGCACGCCGTCGCTGGTCGGGTAGTAGTAGAGCGGCTTGATCCCCAGCCGGTCACGGACCAGCACCAGTTCATCGGTCGCGGTGTCCCAGAGCGCGTACGCGAACATGCCGTTGAGCTCCCGCACCGCGTCGCGCGGGTCGCGCCGGCCCCATTCCCGGTGCGCGTGCAGAACCACCTCCGTGTCGCTGTTCGTCCTGAACCGGTGGCCCTCGAGTGCCAGCCGTTCGCGGAGCTCACGAAAGTTGTAGGTCTCGCCGCTGTAGACCAGGGCAGTGGTGTCGGGGCCGGCGTCCTGCGCGACGGTCATGGGCTGGTGGCCGCCGGGCACGTCGATCACGGCGAGCCGGCGGTGCCCCAGCGCGGCATGCGTGTCGACGTACGTGCCCTCGTCGTCGGGACCGCGGCACGCCATGGTCGCGGTCATGTCTGCCAGGACTTGCCGGGCGCTCGCCTCACCGAGATCGCGCTCGTAGTCCACCCAACCGCTGATGCCGCACAATTCGGTCACCTCCGTTGGCCTACGCAACGTTCACCGACAAGTGTGCGTCGGGAACGGGCGTCTCGACCGGACGAGGACCATCTGCCGTAACGCAGCAGCGGTCGAGCCGGGTGGCCGCGTCGAGCGCCAACCCAGCATCGGTCCCGGCGGGGGTGGCACGCGCCCGCGGCATCCTCGGGGAGCTAGGGCGTGACTCTCACGTACGACGCAGCCGTCACCAGGACTTCCGTGCGATGAGAAAACCTTGCGGGACCTTCGCCGCCGCACTTGTCGACTCGGGCGCTTTGACGAGGCGGACGGTGAGCTCGAATCCTGTGTCGTCGAGCAACGCGACGACGGCGTCGGGTTGCAGACGGTGAAAGTCGAGCGAGACCTCGTGGCCGAAAGCCTCATCAAGGTGCAGGGTGTCGTCGCCGATCTGGAAAGCCAGTAGCGCGTAGCCGCCGGGTCGGAGCACCCGGTAGAACTCGCTGATCACTCGCGGCCGCTGGGGGACGGGGACGTGGATGAGTGAGTACCAGGCAACCACTCCGGCCACGCTCGCGTCCGCGACATCAAGTGCGCCCATCTCCCCCACGTCGAAGCTGACCTCGGGGTGTTCACGACGCGCGAGCTCGACCATGGCCGGTGACAGATCGATCCCGCGCACGGTCAGCCCGAGCTGGTGGAGGTGCGCCGCGACGCTTCCCGGTCCGCTGCCGACTTCGAGCAGCTGCGGGTCAGGGTGGTCCCGCCGAACCATCTCGGCGAACCCGCTCAGCAGCGCCCGGTCCAGCGGGGCGTCGTCGAGCTCGGCGCGGAACAGCTCGGCGTATTGCTCGGCTATGACGTCGTAGCTGCTCCTTGGTGCGATCAGGTGCACCGTCTCGGTCACGGCACGCAGGCTACGAAGCCAGCAACGACCTCTGGTCGCCGGTACCGGTCGTAGCTGACCGGGGTCCGCCACGCGGGCCGCGACGCTCCCGGCGCGCCTGCGGTCCCGGGGGCTCGGGCATCACGGCCTGGAAGCAGCGTCGGCCTGGGTGACCAACACCGCAAAGGATGTCGTCCCCCACCCGTCCCTCGAGCTGGCCCCGGCTACCCCCCGGTGATCGACCCGATCATGACGAATGACTTCCGGACGGTCTCGTGTATCTGCCATGTGCCACGCCACCCCTGGGGCAGGACGAGCAGCGATCCGGGTCGCAGATCAGCACTGGCCCCGTCGACACCGGTCACCGTCGCCGTGCCGCTGAGGATCTGACAGACCTCCGTGCACTCCGAGCGGTCCGCGGTGAACTCACCCGGTCCGCATTCCCATACACCGCCCGACGTGGGCGGTTCGGCGTGCCAGACGCCCAGCGTCGACTCGACCTGTCCCGTGCGGCTCGTCGGCTTGGGCACCGGGGCCGGCAAGGTCACGGCGTCGGCGTTGATGTGGCGGAGCGTGACCGTCTCGCCGGCGGTGGATCCGGATGTGTCTGTCATAGTGAAATGTCTCCCTTCAGGTCCAGGTCGGGCCGGCTCAGCGCCCGGTGATCATGTTCGCGACACGTGCGATCGGGCTGGTCCGCGCAAGGTCGTGCTCGCGTTCCCGACGGTCTGCCTCCCGGTACAGGGTGTACATCGCGCGGACGCCCAACCAGCGCAGCGGCTCCGGCTCCCACTTCCGCACCCGGCGCCCGACCCAAGGGAGACGGGTCAGCTCGGTGTCGCGCCGAAGAACGAGGTCTGCCAGGGTCCGGCCGGCCAGGTTCGTGGTGGTGAGGCCGCTCCCGACGTAGCCGCCCGCGGTGCCGAGTCCCGTGGTGAGGTCCAGGTCGACCGTGGCGCACCAGTCGCGGGGAACACCGAGGACGCCGCACCAGGCGTGCACGACGGGCACGTCCCGCGCCGCGGGGAACATGTCCTGCAGCAACCGCACGAGCGTCCTGATGGTCGCGTCCTGGGTCGCGCCACGCGTGTCCGTCCGCGAACCGAACCGGTAGGGAATGCCACGTCCACCCAGGGCGATGCGGTCGTCCCGGGTTCGTTGTGCGTACATGTACCCGTGCGCGAAGTCGCCGAGCAGCTCCGCACCGGTCCAGCCCAGCTTCTCCTTCACGGCCTGGGGGAGGGGGGCGGTGACGATCATGGACGAGTTCATCGGGAGCCAGTTGCGCCGAGCGCCCTTGATGTTCGCCGTGAACCCTTCCAGGCACCGCAGGACGATGGGCGCGGTGACCGTGCCGCGGTCCGTGCGCACCCGCCCGGACTCGATCTCCAGCGCGGTGGTCCGCTCGTAGATCCGCACGCCGCGGCGCTCCACTGCCGCCGCTAGTCCTTGGACGAGTTTGGCCGGCTGCACCCGTGCGCAGTGGGGGCTGTACGTGCCGCCGAGGGCGCCGGCGACGGCGACCCGATCGGCGAGCTCCTCCGCGCTGAGGAACGTGAAGTCGTCGGGTCCGGCCCCCCAGCTCTGTTCGAACGCGATGGCCTCGTGCGCGCGCTGGAGCTGTGCGCGGTTGCGTGCGACGTGCAGGAGCCCGTCCTTGACGATCTCGGCGTCGATGTTCTCGGCCGCCGCGACATCGATGACCTCGTCGACCGCGAGGCGCATCGCGCGCATGAGGTCGGCAACCCCCTGGCGTCCGTGGGTGGCGGCGTAACGGTCCCGCGACCCTGCCAGCTCCGAGGAGAGCCAGCCGCCGTTGCGCCCCGAGGCGCCGAAGCCGGCGAACTCCTTCTCGAGGATCACGATGCGCAGGTCGGGTTGTTCGCGCATGAGGTAGTAGGCGGTCCAGAGCGCGGTGAAGCCGCCGCCGACGATGCAGACGTCCGCCTGCTCGTCGCCGGGCAGGGGGTTCCGGTACTGCGGAAGGCCGATCTCGGAGTACCAGTAGGAGACGGCACCGTTGACGATGGGACCTGCGGGCCCGGTGGTGTCCTTGACGGTCTCGGTCATTTGACTGCTCTCACGCCTTCATCTGCTGGGTCGTGGGGGGAGTGGCGGCCTGGACCCGATCGGGCTCAAACCTGGCAGGGGCGTCGTCGGACCCCGGCTCCGTGCTGGCCGGCACAGGGAGCACGACGGCGTCTTCGGGGCGGAAGGTCACCCAGACCTCGTCGCCGGGGCGGCTGGCGGATGCAGCGCCGAACGACTCGCGCGCGAGCACCGGCGCACCGTCGAGGAGGCTGATCTCCAGCTTGCGCGAGCTGCCGAGATAGATCTCCTGGGTGACTCGGCCGCGCACCTTGTTCCCGTCGGGTACGGGACCGTCGGCCGGCAGGACCCGGAGCCGTTCCGGGCGCAGGACGAGGGCGGCCCGTTCCCCGGGGCGAACGTCGCCCCGGACCGCGTGCAGCATCCCGCCCGCACTCATGACCGCGCTGCCCGAGGGGCTGGGCTGCGCGATTCCGTGGAACACCGATGACTCGCCGAGGAACTGTGCCACGAACATGGTCTGCGGGCGCTCGTACAACTCCTTGGCACTGCCGATCTGCTCGATCCGCCCGGAGTTGAACACGGCCACGCGGTCCGAGAGCACGAGGGCCTCGTCCTGGTCGTGCGTCACGTATACAAAGGTGGTGCCGAGCTCTGCATGGATCCGTTTGATCTCCAACTGCAGGGAGTCCCGCAGTTTCTTATCGAGCGCGCCGAGGGGCTCGTCCATCAACAGGACCCGGGGGCCGTAGACCATCGCTCGCGCAAGGGCCACGCGCTGTTGCTGACCACCGGAGAGCTGTCGCGGCTTGCGATGACCGAGGTGGGCGAGGCCCACCGCCTCCAGCGCCTGAGCGACGAGATGCTTCCGTTCGGCCCTTCCGATCTTTCTCTGCCGCAGCGGGTAGGCGACGTTGTCCTGCACCGACATGTGGGGGAACAGGGCGTAGTGCTGGAAGACCATTCCGATCTCACGCCGGTGGGGCGGCAGCGCATGGACCGGCTTGTCGTCTATGAGGAGCTCGCCGGCCGTGATCGGCTCGAATCCCGCGATCATGTTCAGGGTCGTGGTCTTTCCCGAGCCGCTCGGCCCGAGAAGGGTCAGGAACTCCCCAGGCTGCGCCTGGAGGTTGATGCCGTCGACCGCTGTCACGTCGCCGTACTTCTTGGTGAGTCCTCTGAGGGCGATGGATGCACCGTGTGTCTCCAGGTCAGACGGCACGATTCCTCCTTGTGACGAACGCGCTGGCCACGGTCGTGGTCACCGTTGTGAAGACGAGGATGAGAGTCGCCGCGGCGGCGATCGTGGGATCGGTGTCCCGCGTGACCGACGAGAACATCCGCACGGGGAGCGTCTGCAGGTACGGGGACTGGATGAACAGGGACATCACGACTTCGTCGAAACTGGTGACGAATGCGAACAACGCTCCGGAGACCACCCCAGGGACGAGGAGTGGAAGGGTCACCTGGCGAAAGGTCGCCGCGCGGGTGGCGCCGCAGATTGCCGCGGCGCTCTCGAGGCGTCTGTCGAACCCCTGGAGGCTCGCGGTGACCGGGATGATGACGAAGGGGAGAGCCAGGACGCTGTGGGCGAGAACGAAGCCGAACGTGGTGCCCAGAAGGTGGGCGCGCAGAAATACGGCATAGATCCCGACAGCGACCACGATGACCGGCGCGATCATCGGGGCCAGCAGCAGCCCGCGGACCACCTGCTGGCCTCGGAAGGCGGACCGGGACAGCGCCAACGCAGCGGCGGTGCCGCTCGCCGTGGCCACCACCACCACCAGGAGACCGACCCGCAGGCTGGCCAGCAGAGCGTCGCTCCAGCTGGAGTCCTCGAAGAAGTTGCCGTACCAGCGCGTCGACCATCCCGTCGGCGGAAAGTTGAACGACGCCTTGTCCGTGAAGCTGAGCGGCACCACCACCAGCGACGGGGCCACGAGCCACACGGCCACGAGCGCGCAGAAGGTCCAGAGGACCCACCGCCACACGCGTGCGGACATCCCGCTTCTCATGCGCTCTGACCTCCCTTGCCGCGCGAGGACCAACGGATGACTCCCAGAGCGAGGGCGAGAACGGCCAGGGTCATCACCAGAAGGACCAGGCCCATGGCGCCGCCGTGCCCCCAGTCGAGCAAGGAGTTCACCTGTACGTAGATCTGCTGGCTGATCAGCGAGTCACCGGGGGCGCCGAGCAGTGCTGGCGTGACGTAGAAGCCCAGGCTGCTGATGATCACCATGAGTGCTCCGGCGCCGACGCCCGGAAGTGACAGCGGGAGCCAGACGCGGAGGAACGTGGTCGCCGGCCGTGCACCCAGACTCGAGGAGGCCAGCACGAGCCGTCGGTCGATGTTCGTCATCACCGCGTAGAGCGGCAGGACGAAGAACGGCAAGAGGATCTGGCTCATCCCGATGATGACGCCGACGTTGGACCTGATGAGTTGTGCACCGCCGAGGCCCAGCGGGGTGAGGATCCGCTGCACCAGCCCGTGATCCTGCAGCAGGATGACCCAGGCGAACGTGCGCACCATGAGACTGGTCCACAGAGGTACCAGCACGAGGAGCGTCAGCGCTGCCCGGAGCCGGGGCCCTGCCGCGACCATGGCATAGGCGTAGGGGTATGCCAGCAGCAGGCAGACCGCCGTCACCTTGATCGCCGTCACGAAGGTGCGCAGAAGGACCGTCCGCTGGATGTGGTCGCCCAGGTACCACTGGATGTTCCCCAGCCCGAAGTGGGGATCCGCCAGGGCGTGCCACACCATGACACCCAACGGCAGCAGAAAGGCAGCGATAACGAGGACGGCGGCCGGTATCAGGAGTCCCGAGTTGCCCCAGCGCGACTTCCACATCGCTCGCGCCGGTGGCGCAGCAGTCGTCCCTCGCCCCCCGGAGAGGGCATCGATGGCTGTCACGCTGGTGACCTCAGCCGGCCAGCCAGTTGGTGTACTCCGACACCATGGCGTCATGGTTCTCGGCCCACCACCCCAGGTCCTCCTTGAAGGCCTGCTTGGTGTGCTCCGGCGTGGTGGTCATGAACGACTGGGCCAGCTCGTCGAGCTGCGGCTTGGCATCGACGTTGATCGGGCTGTAGGACGTCAGCTCGGTCAGCTTTTCCTGCTGCTTGGCACCCAGGTAGTAATTGATCAGGGCGAAGGATGCCTTCGGGTTCTTCGCACCCACGGGCACCGCCAGCATGTCGGCCTCGGGCATCCACTGGTCCCACAGGGGAGCGAACGGAGCGCCGTTCTTCACCGCCGAGTAGGCGCGGCCACTCCAGACCAGCGCCATGTCGACCTGGCCCGATTCGATGAGCTGCTGCGACTGTGCCCCGGTGGACCAGAAGACGATGTCCTTCTTGATGGAGGACATCTTGGCGAGGGCTCGCTTGACATCGATGGGGTACATGTCGTCGGGCGAGACCCCGTCCGCGAGCAGGGCACCCTCCAGAACTCCCGGGTCGATATCGCCCGTGCCGCCCTCGATGGTCCGCTTGCCGGGGAAGCGCGCGGTGTCATAGAAGTCGGCCCACGTCTTCGGCGGGTTGGCTCCGTACTTCTTCGTGTTGTAGACGATGACCAGGCCGTATCCCATGGCCGGAACGGAGCACTTGTCGGTGAGGGCGCCTGCGGGGATCTTGCTCGTGTCGACGATCGAGGTGTCCAGGGGCATGAACAGTTTTCCGCACTGCTGTGCCGCCACGACGTTGGTGGTGTCGATGACATCCCAGGAAACGTTCCCGGACGTGACCTGCGTCTTGATCTTGGCGTTGTCGGTCGGACCGTCCTGAAGGATCTTGGCACCCGAATCGTCTGCGAAGGGTGTGACCGCAGCCTTCATCTGGCCGTCCTGATAGATGCCGCCATAGGAGACGAACGTCAGGGTCGTGCCCTTCAGCGCTCCCTGGGCCACCGTTCCGGCCTTCGCCGGACCGCTGCCCAGGTCCGGCCCCTTGTCTGCCGACGATGCCGATCCGCCACCGCAGGCCGATAGCACCAGGGAGGTCGCGGCGGCGCCGGCGAGAGCGATGGTCTTCAGGGTCCGGGTGTTCTTGTGCATGTGCATGGCGTGCTCCTTCGAACGTCGTGACACATCGGTTGTCGCACGCCACCAGGCGTGCGAAGGAAAGGGGAACTGGGAGCCGGGCGCTTACGGCGCGGGCGAATCTGCGATCGTCGGGGAGAGGCCAATGGTGGGAGGGCTGATGATCCACAGCACCTCGGCCAGCAGGGGACCGTCATTCCTGACGGTGTGAGCGATGGATGTGCGGTATTCGACGCTGTCGCCGGTATCGAGTTGGTAGTCGATGTCCGCGAGGACCAGGGTCACCGATCCGGCGACCACGATGAGCATCTCCTGGGCGTCCCCGTGGCTGTACGGGTCGCCCGTGTTTCCTCCCGGCCGCACGACGCCCGCATAGACCTCGAGATTGAGCAGCGGCGTCTTCGAAAGGAGGTATTTCGACGCCAGATTGCTCGCGTGGATCTCGGGCCTGTCCGACCGTCGCAGAACCGTCGCGTGGATGGCGGGGGACTCGTCACTGAACAGGTCGGCCAGGGTGACGCCCAGCCCCTCGGCGAGTTTTCGGAGCGTGCCGATGCTGGCGTTGACCTGGCCGCGCTCGAGCTGGCTGAGAAAACCGGGGGACGTCTGCGTGGCCTGGGCGAGGGTCCGCAGGCTGAGTCGCCGCGCCTGGCGGAACTCGCGAATCCGGGTACCCAGGGCCACCTCGGGGCCGCCGTCCCCCATGTCCACTGCGCCTCCCCTCGGTCACGTCTACCCCTACGGCGTGGCATACACCAGTTATCGCCATAGCGAACACTCTGTTCGTTGCGGCCGACTTTAGGGTTTAGTGACCGAGGACACAAGGACCTTGCGGAAGTTCTTTCGCAGTGGGGTCTCGACGACAGTGTCGGGGCATCCGGCGGGCACTGGGGCCCCGGATTCCGCGGTTCCGGGCCGGGGGCCCGACTATGCCGTACGGGTGTCCTGCGATGGCCGTGCAGCGGCGATGACCAGCCGGTCGTGGGTCTGGCGCTCAGCGGGCCCGGCTTGCCCAGCATGCCGTGGACCAGGTGCACGTTGTTGACCTGGACGGCGGCCGCCGTGGCCTGGTGCGACTGGTAGAAGCCCTGCAGAACCGTCGACAGCAGCCGCTCTGCGGTGCCGATGATCCGGGCCGCCTCCCGGATCTGGTCGGCCGGCACGTCGCAGATCTCGGCGACCCGTTCCACGGGGTACTCGACCAGTCGCTTGTGCAGCTGTTCGAAGCCCACGACGTGGGCGTCCAGTTACTGCTGGTCGATCCAGCCGTTCTCGACGATCTCGTGCAGCAGCCCGTTCATCAGCGCGACGTTGGTGCCGGGCTTCGGCGCCAGGTGCACGGTCGCAGCGCGCGCCACGGGCGTCAGCCGCGGGTCGACGCAGATCACCTTCGGCGGCTGCGGACCGGCCAGCCGGGGCCGGCTGCGTCCCTTGCCGTCCTCGGCCGCCGTCACGTCCAACTCAGGGAAATCGTCAGCCGGTCACCTGAGTTGCTTACCGCCGACTCAATGGGGCATCAAGGTGTACGGACTGACCGCCGTCGCCGCGCGACGGACGGAGGAGGCGATGAACAAGGGAGCAAAGATCGCCTACAAGCCGGTCGGCCTGCTGGGCGGCATCCTCGCCGGCGCCCTCTCGGGAGCCATCTTCAAGGTGGTCTGGAAGCGTGTCTCCAACGAGGAGGACGCGCCGAAGGCCCTGGAGAGTGAGTACTCGATGACCGAAGCGGTGCTCGCCGCGGCCCTCCAGGGAGCCATCTTCGCGGCCACTAAGGCGGTAATCGACCGCGCCGGCGCGCGCGGCTTCACCAAGCTCACCGGTAAGTGGCCAGGCGACTGATCGGCTCGCTGCGGAACGCCCCTCCGGATCGACCCGCCCGGTGAGACGGGCGGCTCGCCCGCGAGGGGTGAACGACATGGCCGACACCGAACACCGCGAGAACGACACCCACGGCGAGAGCGCGGTCGATCGGATCGAGCAGCGGGTCGAAGGGAAGGCCGCCCGTCGCCCGCGCTGATCGCGATCATCCCGCTGCCCAGCCCGGCGACGCGACGGCGGGCTGCCGTCCGAGGTGTCCTCGGCCACGACCCAGATGCCGGCCTGGTGTCGTCCCGGGTGGCAGGTCCCCGCTCCATGACGCCATAGACCGTGGACTGCGCAACTGGCGTGTCAGGACAGTGAGGTCGGGCGGGTCGGCGATCGACCACCGGTCACCCTGCTGGTCGTCGACGCCCCCAGGTGGTGATCATCGGAGAGTCGCCAGGTCGAGCGCCCCACCTGTCACGGCGGCCAGGTGCTCGTCGATCTCCGCGGCTGTGGCGATCCCGCCGGCGATCAGACGGCCGCGGATCTGCTCGACGCTGGCCCGCTCCAGCTCGTTGCAGGCCGGCCCGGTGATCGGAAAGTAGGCGTCGACGGACACGTCTACCAACCCCAACTCCCGTAGCCGGCGGGGCAGCGTGCGGCCGTACGCCAGGTCAGCGCCGCGGTCGGCGAGCAACTGCCGGAAGCCCGCCTTCAATCGGTTGGCCAATTCCTCGACCGGCCCCTCGTCCTCGAGGCACACCAGCGGCTGCAGCCCCGGGTCGGCCTCCTCCACGACCAGCCAACCGCCCGGCCTCAGAGCCGCCGCCATCTGCGCCAGGGCTCGGTCACGGTGGGGCACGTGCACCAGCAGCAGGCGGGCGTGCACCAGGTCGAACGGCCCGTCCGGGACCGGGTCGAGCCCGACGTCGTGCCGCAGAACCTCAACGCCTGCAGTGCCACTCACCCAGCTGGTGTCGATGTCGGTCGCGATCACCCGGCCGTCCGCGCCGACCTGCTGCGCCAACCAAGCCGGCACTGACCGGCCGCCCGCGCCGACCTCCCACACCCGCCAGCCCCAGCTCAGCCCTATCGCCGTCAGATGACGGAAGGTTGACGGGTCGAACAGTTCCCCGAACGCAGCGAAGCGCTGCCCGGCCTCCACCTGTTGGTTGTCCAGCAGGTACCCCTGGTCCTCGGTCATCCGCTGATCGTGGCGCCGCAGCCAGCGCGTCGTCGCATGCGATGGGTCCCTGGCCGTGCATGGGCGCCCGCCTTCACGGACGCCCCTGCATCGCCGTCCTCAGAAGCTGGACTTGGGAACGCCCATGCCGGGGTCGATCCGGGTCGGCCCGGACGCCGACGGAGTGACGTCGAAGTCGAAGATGCCGGTCGGGATGTAGACCGTGGAGCACGAGTTGGGAATGTCGACAACTCCGGAGAGCCGGCCCTCGATCGGCGCGGCTCCGAGGATCATGTACGCCTGCTCCGGGCTGTAGCCGAACTTGGTGAGGTAGTCGATCGCGTGCAGGCAGGCCCGTTGGTAGGACAGGTGCGAGTCCAGGTAGTGCTGCCGATCGTCGAGGGTCACTGACGTGCCGGAGAACGCCAGCCACCGCTCGTAGCGGGGATCGACGTTGCCGGGCATGAAGACGGCGTTCTCCCCGACGCCGTAGGTCTCCATGCCGCCGGAGATGACGTCGACGTGGAGGTCCATGAACCCGCCCATCTCGATGGCCCCGCAGAAGGTGATCTCGCCGTCCCCCTGGGAGAAGTGCAGGTCCCCCATCGAGAGCTTGGCCCCCTCGACGAACACCGGATAGAAGACCCGGCTGCCCTTGGTCAGGTTCTTGATGTCCTGGTTCCCGCCGTTCTCCCGAGGTGGGGCGGTCCGGGCAGCTTCGCCGGCCACGCGCTCGAAATCTCCGCCCTCCAGTCGCCCGAGGATCGCGTCCTGGGGCAGCGGGGGAAGGGCCAGCGGGGGCACGCGGTCGGGGTCGGTGGCGATGAGGTCACCCTCGCGACGGTTCCAGCGCGCCAGCAACTCGGCCGACGGCGCGGTGCCCATGAGGCCGGGGTGCACGATCCCGGTGAAGGAGACGCCCGGGATGTGCCGGGACGTCGCCGTCTGACCCATGAAGTCCCAGATCACCTTGTAGGCGTCGGGGAACTGCTCGGTCAGGAAGCCACCGCCGTTCTGGGTGGCGAAGATGCCGGTGTAGCCCCACCCCTGTCCCGCGAGCGGGCCCGAGTCCTCCTGGGGAATGGGGCCGACGTCGAGAATGTCCACCACCAAGAGGTCCCCGGGCCGGGCGCCCTCGACCCGGAGAGGACCACTCAGGACGTGCACGGTCGACAGCGGCGCGTCGCGGACGTCGTCGGCGGAGTCGTCGTTGTGGATGGCCCCGTCGAACCACTCACGGCAGTGCACCCGGAAGGAATCCCCGGGGCGCACGGTCACCTCGGTGGGGATGTCGGGGTGCCACCGGTTGTGGCCGAGGTACTTCTGCTCGGTGAACTTCTTGGTGGAGTCCAACGGGAACACGACGTCCGGCATCTCTGACCTCCTGGTCTCGGCGGGGAGTGCTTACGGGGCATTCGAGGGGAGCGTCACCGCCTGCGCTGGGCCGGTGCGTCAGTAGACCGTCGGGCGCGCTGCTCCTCGTCCGCTGTGACGTTGCCGTACATCTGCGTCGACCGGGCCTCGCCCTCGCGCAGTTCCGGCGCCGGCTCGGCCGCGGTCCGCGGTTCGCGCAGTCGGGGGTAGAGGGCCAGCGACAGCACGAAGATGACCGCGAGCACGATCGCCGTCGTCGCCTTGGTCAGGCCCCACGCGCCGCTCTCCCACACACCGGTCAGCAACAGGAACGCGGGCACGGCCGCCGAGAACACGCCGGCGACGATGGCGATCGCACCGGTGAAGCGGGTCAGTTCTTCTCTCTTGAGGCCGAGCACGAGGAAGAAGAGCAGCCACAGCACCGCCCAGTACAGCCAGATGACCCCGAAGCCGGGATCGTCGAAGCGACCGAAGTTCAACCCGGCGTACACCACCGCGGCCGCCGCGACGAACGCGGAGAACCAGCCGAGCCCGGTGCCGTCCAGGCCGCCCAACAGGTTGCAGCCCACGTACAGGTAGGTGAACCCGAAGAGGTAAAGACCCGAGGCGAAGAGGATCTTGTTCGGATCCCCGCCGGCCGTGAAGATGAGATACGTCGGCGTGAGGACCTGCAGGCCGCCGACGAAGAGGTTCAGTGGCGCGGCCGCCCGGGCGTCGACCCGCCCCAGCAGCATCAACCCGTTGATGATCAGAACTGCTCCGACGTAAAGCAGCCCAACGCTGCCCATGTCGTCCATCCCTTCGTTCCTGTCGATACGGTTCCCCGCCTGTTGTGCGCTCGCGGCGACTTGTTCATGTGCGCTCGGTGATGTCGATCAGCGCCCGGCGCACCGACGAACCGAGCGAGAGCCGGGGCGCGGTGCATATCCGCACGGCCGCACGTCGGACGCGGCACGACGGCGGTGGCGGTGCCGACCGCGGGAGAACTCCGTGACGCCGCGTTCGACGCAGCGGTGGGCGTAGACGACCATGTCACACCTCCAAGGGCGCCACAGGCCGCCCCAGCAATGCGGGATCCCACGCTCCGCCGGATGCGCGGGGCGGTCAAGGCACTGCCAGGCAGGTGCGGCTGTAACAGGTACGACGGGCGAGTGAACCGGCGCGCCGTCACGGAGAGTTGGGCGCAGCCGTTGGCTCGTCTTCAGGCGCCGCTGGACCCTCGCCGTCCCGGGGGGCGAGGAACCCCGGCCTGGGGGTCTCTGCTCGGTGTACGAGGTCACTCTCTCGCGACGCAGAGCGGCCCCCGCGGCGCCGCGCGGCGTCCCGGCCTGCGACGACGGGCACCCTTGACCGTTCCTTTACCAGGCCATACTTTCCGCTGGAAGCACTTCGGGAGGCGTCATGGCGTCGTACGAGTTCCGGTGCGAAGAGTGCGGGGCGTTCACCGTCCGCGTACCGATGAGGGACGTGACTCCGGCAGTCCCCTGCCCGACCTGTACCCGGCCCGCACGTCGCCGGTACACCGCGCCGTACACCCGCCGCACTGCGTCCGGCCTGACACGGGCACTCGACGCTGCGGAGGAAAGTCGACACGAGCCGCGTGTCGTCGACTCGATCCCGTCCCGAGCCGGACCCGGGAACGTCACGACGCATCCGCTGCATCGCCGGCTGCCGAGGCCATGAACAGCCGGCAGGGATGTCGCGTCCCGTCCTCTCCGACCTCCTACAGCAGAGCTCGCTTCGGTTGCCGACCCAGTCACCCCTGTAGAACGGAGAGCCGCCATGCCTGACGTCGTCTTCACCGTGGACCAGGCCCGGTCGATGCGCGACCAGGACGTCCCGGGTCACAACCGCTGGCATCCCGACATCCCGCCGGCGGTCACCGTGAGCCCGGGATCGGACATCCGGGTCGAATGCCGGGAGTGGACCGATGCTCAGATCGGGAACAACGACTCCGCCAACGACGTGCGCGACGTCGACCTCTCCGGTGCCCACATGCTCAGCGGCCCGATCGCGATCGAGGGGGCCGAGCCGGGGGATCTGCTCGTCGTCGACATCCTCGACCTCGGGCCCGTGCCGCAGCAGGAAGGGGGACCCGCGCCCGGACAGGGGTGGGGATACACCGGCATCTTCTCCAAGCAGAACGGCGGGGGATTCCTCACCGACCAGTTCCCGGACGCCTACAAGGCCATCTGGGACTTCCACGGCCAGATCGCGACTTCCCGCCACATCCCCGGGGTCCGCTACACCGGCATCACGCACCCCGGGCTGTTCGGCACGGCACCGTCACCCGAACTGCTCTCCCGGTGGAACACCCGCGAACGCGCGCTGATCGCGACCGACCCGGACCGGGTTCCGCCCCTGGCGCTGCCGCCTCTGGAAGACAGCGTTCTGGCCGGCACGCTGAGCGGGGAGGAGCTGGCCGCCGTCGGGCGGGACGGCGCCCGGACGGTTCCGGCGAGAGAGAACGGCGGCAACCACGACATCAAGAACTTCACCCGCGGTTCGCGGGTGTTCTACCCCGTGCACGTCCCGGGCGCCCTGCTCTCCGGCGGCGACCTGCACTTCAGTCAGGGAGACGGGGAGATCACCTTCTGTGGCGCGATCGAGATGGGCGGGTTCATCGACTTCCACGTCGACCTCATCAAGGGCGGCATGGCGACCTACGCCGTGACGACGAACCCCATCTTCATGCCGGGCAACGTGGAACCGCGCTACAGCGAATTCCTCAGCTTCATCGGGATCGGCGTCGACCACGACAGCGACACGAACCTCTACAACGACGCCACGCAGGCGTACCGGAACGCCTGCCTCAACGCGATCGCGTATCTCGAGAAGTTCGGCTATTCCGGGCCGCAGGCGTACCTCCTCCTCGGGTCGGCGCCGATCGAAGGGCGTGTCAGCGGAGTCGTCGACATTCCGAATGCCTGCTGTTCGCTCTACCTGCCCACGGCGATCTTCGACTTCGACGTCCGGCCCTCCGCGTCCGGTCCGGTCTCGGCCGACCGCGGTAGCTGTGCCGTCTCCTCGTAGTTCCGTCGCACCCGGGGGTGCCGGCCGGTCGACCACCAGCCGGCACCACCGTCGCGGCGGCGCCCCGTTCGGCGGCGCCCCGTTCGGCCCGGTGGACGAGCGGGGGCGCGGGCGGTGGGGGGCGCCAGGACGGGGTGAGCCTGATCAGGTGAGCCAGGTGCCCAAGGTCCAGCCCAGTCCGACGGCACCGAAGCCGCCTAGGAGACTGGCGGCGACATTGGCGATGGCGTAAAAGCGCGCCCCGTTCTCGAGCAGGCGCAGCGTCTCGTAGCTGAAGGTGCTGTAGGTGGTGAGCGCTCCACAGAAGCCGATCCCGGCGGTTGCCGTGAGGGCAGGGGAGAAGTGCACAGCGCTCGCGGCCAGGAACCCGAGGATGAAGGAGCCGACCATGTTGACGGTCAGCGTTCCCCAGGGAAACACGCTGTCATGGCGGGCTTGGATCGCTCGATCAGTGAGGTAGCGGGCCGGTGCACCGATCGCCGCGCCTACCCCGATCCACAGGACGATCACCGGATCGGCTCGTGGCTTGCGGGGCGGTACACCTCGACGTCTTCGACGGTGATCAGGCCGGCCGGGACCAGGCTCTCCAGTTCAGGTAGGAACGCCTGGATGCGCTCGGCGGTATCCACCATCACGACCGACACCGGAAGGTCTTCGGACAGGCTGAGCAGCCGGGTGGTGTGGATGTGCTGGGTCGCGCCGAAGCCTTCGATGCCGCGGAAGACGCTTGCCCCGATCAGCCCGGCCGCGTGGGCCCGGTGGACGATCTCGGTGTAGAGCGGCTTGTGCCCGACGGTGTCGGATTCACCGACGAACACCGTCAGTCGTCGCGCGGGTCCGTGCAGCGCCGTCACGAGTGTTGCCCCTGACGTTCGCGCGGCAGTCTGGCTGCAGCGGCCATGCGGGTCAGCATCGCCCCGAGAAGGGTCGCGGCGAGCGCGGTGAGGACGGTCACCGCCAAGTACCCCAGCGCCAGACCTCCACGGCCGGCCAGCGCCAACTGCTGCACGTCCACCATGGCGGTGGAGAAAGTGGTGTAGCCGCCGAGGATGCCGACGCCCAGGAACGGGCGGACGAGGCGATGCGGGGATGTCAGTTCGGTGATCACGACCATCAGAACCCCGATGAGGAAGCAGCCGCTGGTGTTGACCAGCCACGTCGCAACCGGCCACTGCCCCACCCGATGGGGGAGCCAGACCGACATGCCGTAGCGCGCCTCCGCGCCGATGATCCCGCCCACGGCGATGGTCGCCAGCACGGTGGGATCCCAATTGCTCCCGCGTCGCTGTGCGGGAACCTTCAGGTCGACGTCGGGATCGACAGGATCCGCGTGACGACCTGGCCTCGGCGCCGTTGACATCGACCCACCCTCCGCCAGGGGGAAACACCGTCAGCGACCAGGAATCGGTCGTCGGAGGACGCCCCCGACAGCGAGAAGACATTACCGCTGCTCTCGGACCCTCCGACGGCCGCTCGGGTGCTCGAGGGAGCTCCCTCCGGTCGGCACGAGAGGCTTGCCACACCGGCCCGCGGTGCGCGGAGGTTGGCTGGACACAGTCGCCTGCGGGTGTGGTCCCCCGGCAACGCCGCCGGTGTCGCGCTTGTCCGGCCACCATGCCTCCGGATCGGTGGTCGGGAAGGCGTTGACCCCGCTACGGCGATTGGCCGACTTTGCGCCGCGCTGTTCGGGCAGGTGGAGGTGTGGGCGAACAGCACCAGGCACGTACTGGTGGACGTAACCGGCTGCCGGCGAGTAGACCGAACACCTCGCTGAAGCAAAGGAGCGGACATGACCACTGGTAGCGGCCAGGAGACGGGGCAGGTAACCGGTACGAAGGACAAGGACTACAACCTCATCTGGTTCACCGAGCAGTGCCTGAGCAATGCGCTTCGTCTGGAGACCTACGTCCAGGACGCGGACCGCGATGGCGACAGCGAGGTCGCCGACCTCTTCCGCAAGGCGCAGGCAGACAGCCGCAAGGGGGCTGAGCAGGGCAAGCAGTTGCTCAAGACCCGGCTCAGCGGCTGATCCAGGGCAGCGAGCCGCGATTCGCCGCATGGGTCTTCGCCGCATGGGTCTTCGCCGCATGGGTCATAGTGCCGACGTTCCGTCATCGCTCACCCGGCGGCCCCGCAGCCCTTCGCCGTCCGTCGAAGGCATCTCCGATAGCGCGTGGCCGGGCCGTGGTCCTGGGTCTTTATCGAAGGGGCAGCCCAGAACGGCCCGCACGTTGGTCACGTTGTTCGAGCCGTCGACGTCTGCCGTGCAGGTCCAGTTGTTACGCAGCTGCGCGCCGAAGTCACTCTGAAGATCGGCAGTCGGCCCGTTGAGGTGTGTGGCGCGGAGTTCGTGTATCTGGCCGCAGCAGGCCTGACCCCGGTGGCCGACGGCCTGGTGCCGGAGCCGCTCGAGCAGCACCGCGGTCGCGCGGGCCAGCAGCCAGCACATCCTGGCCACCAGGCGTCGCAGAGTCCGAAACCCTCACCGATATGTGCTCACGCTCGTGGCCGAGCCGTGGCCGTGGCCACGGCTCGGGGGTGAGTCCTGACCTTGGCGTCGCCGCAGGGGGTCGAAGGTGCTCGGTAGGCAGGGCTCAGTATCCGGGCGGGCTCATCGCCCAGATCGACGTCGTAGGGGTCTCGCCGGGATTGTGGTAGCTGTGAGGAAGACGCGGGTCCAGCAAGAGGGCGTCGCCGGCGTCGAGCACCAGAGGTTCCCCGTCGACGGTTACCTCGAGCGAGCCATCGATCACGATCACGCATTCTTCCTCAGCTGGGTGCGTGTATGGCTCTCCTGACCCCTGGCCTGGTCCGATGACTGAGTAGTGGATCTGCATCGTCTTCGCGGCGGCGGGGGTGAGGAGGTAGTCCTCGAGAACACCGGACGGGTGAACCATGCGACGCCTATTGTTCGCGCGCACGAGGGTTCCCGCCGATTCCTCGCCTTCGAAGAAGATCGCGACTGATTCGTTGAGTCCTTCCGCGAGGCGTCGCAGGGTTGTCATCGACGGATTCGTGCGTCCCCGTTCCACCTGCGAGATCAAGCTCACGGAAATGCCGGCGCGGGCAGCGAGCTCACGCATGGTCACGTGGCGGCGCCGGCGAACCGTCCGGATGCGTTGCCCAAGTTCGCCGGTCGACGATGTGTCGGCGCTAGCGCTCACAAGTTCCATCCTCTTCGGCCATCGATCGCCATCACACCATATTGGCGCGGAGACGTACCCGGCCCCGACCGGCGTGATGGCCGGCCCGGCCGGCGATGGGCCACGACGGCCTGCGGCGAACGAGCTGCTCGCCCCGCCATTCCCCGCCGGTCCGGGTCCGGGGAGCCGGCGCGTCGGATCACGGGGAGGCGTCGACGTGTCCCACGGGAACCTTCTGTTCCTGGAGACCTTGACGTGCGTCACACCCTGCACTAGACATCTCTGCAGCGAGACTGAACAACTCTGAAGTACCGCTCACATCCTGTTCGGAAGGACGGTCTCTGGTGGTCCAGGATCCGCCCGCCGCCGCACCCGGCAGCGCGATCCGTGTTGTTCGGCAACGTCGCCGGATGACCCTGCGGGTGCTGAGCGAGCGGACCGGGCTGTCCGAGAGCTTCCTGAGCCAGTTGGAGCGTGGCTTGACCGAGGCGAGCGTGGCTTCGATCAGACGGATCGCGGACGCGCTCGACCTGCTGGTGACCGATCTCTTCCGCATGCCGGACGACCCGTCGCCCCGCGTGCTGGTCAAAGCCGATCGGCCGCACATGTGTTTCGGCGAGGGCGCCACCAAGTACCTGCTGACGTCACGGGCGCCCACACGCAACGTCGAGGTCCTGCAAGCCACGATCGAGGTGGGTGGATCAACCGGAACCCAGGCGTATGCGCACGGCGATTCCGACGAACTCCTCATCGTTTCCACCGGCGAAGTGCAGCTCGAACTCGGCGACGAGGTGTTCCGTCTCGAGGTCGGCGATTCGATCTTCTACCCCAGTTCCAGGCATCACCGGGTGATCAATGCAGGTGCCGATGCGTGCGAGCTGATCTGGGTCATCAGCCCACCCAGCTACTGACGTTTCCCGGGTCGAAAGCGACCGCAACCGCCGTCCGGTCGACGGGCGATCGTGCTCTTTCTTCCGTTCCACCACACATGGAGAGGCCTCATGGCAAAAAAGACAGTTGCTATCGCCGGTGCCGGCATTGCCGGGTTCGCGGCCGCGGCCGCCCTGGCTCAGCACGATTTCGAGGTGCGGATCTACGAGCGGTCGGAAGAGCCGCGTGAGTTCGGCGCGGGCATCTACCTGAAGGAGAACAGCCTGGCAGTCCTGGACGCCCTGGGCGTCGGCGGCCAACTGGCCGAGTCAGGGGTGCGCTTGCGCGCCGCCATGATCCACGACGAGACCGGCAAGACCATCGTCAGACGGACCCTGGACAAGGAACGGCTCCTCATCGCGCTCCGCTCCGAGCTGCACTCCGTACTGCGCGCGGCCGCCCTGGCCGCCGGTGCGGAGCTCGTGACCGGCCGTGAGGCCGCGTCCGCCGATCCTTCCGGTGTGCTGCACATGTCCGACGGCGAGGAGGTCAAGGCCGACCTGGTGGTGGCTGCAGACGGCGTGAATTCACGAATCCGTGAATCGCTGAAGTTGACCCGCTTGTTCGCTCTGCTCGGGGACGGCGCCACCCGCGTGATCATCCCGCGGGAGGAGGAGGCCTACGCAAACGAGTACTGGAACGGTTCGCTGCGGGTCGGAGTGGCGCCGTGCAGCGAGGATTACACGTACGCCTTCATCATCGGCCCTGAGCGCGACCGGCGAGCGACTGCGCTTCCCCTGGACCGGGCCTACTGGGCCGAGGCGTTCCCGGCTATCGCCAGCGTGTTCGAGAGGGTGGGCGACGGCGACGGCGTGCACCACACGCATTCGATCGTGATCTGCAAGGAGCTCGCGGCCGGCAATGTCGCGGTGATCGGCGACGCCGCACACGCCCAGCCGCCGAACTTCGGACAGGGCGCGGGTCTGGCGATCGACACCTCCTGGGAGATGGCCGAGACCCTTGCCGGGGCCACCGACATCGCCCAGGGCCTGCAGGCGTGGCAGGACAAGGTCCGCCGGCGGGTCACGACGGTCCAGGCGCTGACGACCGCCTACGACATTGCGCAGTACAAGTGCCCCAAGCCGTTGGCACCGTTGCGCTCTCGGCTGTTCGAGCTCCTCGGTAGCGTGCCCACCACCGCGCACCAGTGGGAGTTCTGGTGGCGCGGCGGAGTGGCCGCTCCTCAGCCCGCCATCCCGTGGACCGAGGTCGCCGGATGAGCCCCGCGGCCCGTGCCGAGACGGTCTTCGTCAACGGCAACTTCCTCACCATGGACGCGGACAGGTCGCGGGTGTCCGCGCTAGCGGTCACCGGAGACCGGATCGTGTCCGTCGGGGCAGAGGCAGAGGCGTTGGGCGAGCACCCGGCCACGACCATCGTCGACGTGCAGGGACGGACGGTGGTCCCCGGGCTGATCGACGCGCACGCCCACATCGAGCTGATGACGTACTCGCGGAACTTCTTCGGCGACGTCCGCGAACTGGACGCCGACGTGATCCTGGCTCAACTCGGGCGGCAGGTCGCCGAGGCGCCCGCGGGAACCTGGATCGTGCTCCAGGGCACGTTCGGCCAGGGGTTCCCGACGCTCTCCCAGCTGGACGCGGTTGCTCCTGACCACCCGGTGGCCATCCGCTGGTCCATGCACAAGTACCAGCTGAATTCGGCGGCCATGCGAGTCAGCGGCATCTCCAGCCGGACGGTTGCGCCGCCGGGGAGCCGGATCCAGCGGGACAGCAGCGGCCGACCGACCGGTGTCCTGGAGGAGGGGTGGGACCTGCTGGCATGGGAGGCGCCGGTATCGGCCATCCTCGCGCCGCTGCTCGAGCAGACGCTGCGCGAACACTTTCTCGCCAACGGGGTCACGACCGTCAACGAGGTCGCGGCGAGCGCCGCCGGCGTCCGCGCGTTCAGGCATCTGGCCGGCCAACGCACCATTCCCAGGATCGGACTCGCCCTGACCTGCGGCCCGGGCCATCAGGCGCTCACCTCGGCGGAGCAGCTGCCCGCCCTGGGCATCGAGACGGGCTTCGGTGATGACTGGTGCCAGATCCAGGGTCTGAAGATCTTTCTCGACGGTGGGCGTGACGGGGCGTTGCGTTCCTCGGGCCTGAGCGGGCCGGCGGACGGCTGGGGACTGCTGAGCCGGACACCCCAGACGCTCGCTCAGGAGGTGACGGTCGCGGTGGAGGGCGGTGTCCAGGTCTGGGTGCACGCCATCGGCGACCTCGCGCAGGAGATCGCGGTCTCCGCCGTGGAGCAGGCAGTGCGGGCCAATCCGGGAACACCCCATCGGACACGGATCGAGCACCTCACCAACGAGATGTATGCGCCGGAACGGCTGCACCGACTGCTGGCCGCCGGCGGCATCGCGGTGCCGAACCCGGGGCTGATCGTGGCCGAACCGAGTGATCCCGGGGACCGACTCCCCCCAGGGGTCCCGAAATATGCCTTGCGAACGTTGTTGGACGCCGGCGGAATCGTCCCCGGAAATTCCGACACGTCCGGGGCGCAGCCGTTCACGTGCAATCCGTGGTACGTCATGGGCTGCATGCTGACGAGGCAGAACAAGCATGGCGTGGTTCTCGACCCCGCCGAAGCATTGACGGTGGATGAGGCCCTCTCCTCCTTTACGCGGGACGCGGCATACGCGACCAGCCAGGAGAGATCACGCGGAACTCTCGAACCGGGAAAGCTCGCGGACTTCGTCGTCATCGACCAGGACCCCTACGCGGACGGGGTCGACATTGCGTCGACACGAGCACTGGCCACCGTGGTCGGTGGTCACGTGTTGCACGGAAGCGTTTGACAGGCAGTCGGCCTGGTGCTGCTCGGAACATCCCATTCACCCTCTTAGAAGGAAGACGGCACATGAATCTCGTAGGAAAGGTCGGCCTGCGCCGCTCCGCAGCGATTTCCCTGGCCGCGGTCATCGCCCTGGGCGTGGCTGCGTGCGGTTCCAGTGACTCCGGAAGCGGTTCGGATCAGGCCTCCGCCGGCACGGCGAGCAAGGGGAGCGGGGCGTCGAGCCAGCTCCACGACGAACTTCCGTCGGATCTGCGCAACGCGTCGAGCATCGTGGTCGGATCCGTCTCCGACTACCCGCCGCTCGGCTACATGGACAACGGTCATCTCGCCGGGCTGAACATCGATCTGCTCAACAAGATGGCGGATGTCCTCGGCACGAAGTTCGAGATGCAGAACACGTCGTTCGACTCGCTGGTGCCGAGCCTGAAGAGCGGCCGCATCTCGATCGCCTCAGGCGGGACGAGCGACACGAGCGAGAACGAGGCAGTAGGCATCCTCGTCGACTACATGTACGCGTCCGCGCAGCTGGCCGTTCCTGCGGACAACCCCGACAACATCCAGAGCCTGGCCGATGCGTGCGGGAAGACAGTGGCGACGCTTGCCGGGAGCTCCACCTACATGGGCTCCGTGCAGTCCGCGTCCAAGGACTGCACCGACGCCGGGAAGAGCCCGATCAAAATGACCACGTTCTCGAGCGTCGACACCGCGCTGTTGGCGGTCAGCTCGGGACGCGCGGACGCGATCTTCAACTCGTCGTTCATCCTGGCGTACGACATCCAGCAGGGCATCAAGATCAAGATCGTCGGCCCGCTGCTCAACAGCGTTCCCATCGGATTCCACGTGTCGAAGTCGGACACGGAGCTCGCGACCGCCCTCAAGGATGCGCTGCAGAAGCTGATCGACAACGGCGAGTACGCCAAGTTGCTGGCGAAGTACGGACTGGAGAAGTCGGCGATCAAGGCTGCTGCGATCAACGCCGCCAAGAGTCAGTAGCCGAGCGCATTCACCCGAACGTCCCTACAGGTCGGTGGGCTGCCGTCCGGTTGCCGGCAGCCCACCGCACCAGCCCTGACTGCTAGGAGGCCCAGCCATGGTTGGCAGAAGCATGGAGTTGCGGTCGGAGACGCCCGCCTCCGGTGCGAGTAGCAACGCGGGCGTCGTCCCCGGCCGGCTGGCGAGGTTCGTGCGCTCGCAGTCGCCGTTGCATTGGTTGCTGTCGCTCATCGTTCTCGTCGTCGCCATCGAGTTGATCAGGTCGGTGAGCACGAATGAGAATTTTGAGTGGGGGGTCGTGGGTGACTACCTGTTCTCACACTCCATCCTCATGGGGTTGCTCAGAACGCTGGAACTGACCGTCATCGCGGAGTTCGTCGGTTATGTGCTCGGAGCCCTCCTGGCCATCATGCGGCTTTCGGGCGCGCCGCTCGCCGTCGCGGCGAGCTGGTTCTACGTCTGGTTCTTCCGAGGCACTCCACTGCTGGTCCAGTTGATCTTCTGGTACAACCTCGGTGCTCTGTACCGGCACATCAGCTTGAATATCCCGTTCGGTCCCGCCCTGTTCAGTGCCGATGCGAACTCTGTTATCACCCCCTTCACCGCGGCCATTTTGGGGCTCGGTCTGAACTCGGCCGCATACATGGCCGAGATCTTCCGGTCGGGCATTCAGTCGATACACCACGGCCAGAGCGAAGCCGCTCTGGCGTTGGGAATGTCCCGGAAGCAGATGCTCCGTCACGTCATCATGCCCCAGGCGATGCGCGTGATCATCCCGCCTGCCAGCAATGAGCTCATCGGCATGCTGAAGTACTCGGCGCTGGTCAGCGTGCTTGCCTACCAGGACCTGCTGTACTCAGCGCAGATCATCTACAACAGGACCTATCAGACGATTCCGCTGCTGATCGTCGTGAGCATCTGGTACATCGTCGTGACCACGGTGCTGACGATCGGCCAGTCGTATGTCGAACGGCACTTCTCGCGAGGCATACGACAGAGTCGGCAACGCAGATCCGTCTCCAGGGGAGCCGGTACCTCCACCGACCGACCGGCCGCGCCCGCGACCGCGGCGCCCATCACCTGAGTGCAGGAGGAATCAGTGAAGGACATGGTCGTCATCGACGGACTCGTCAAGCGCTTCGGCCGGAAAGAGGTGCTGCACGGCCTCGATCTGGAGGTCGCCGCCGGCGAGGTGGTGTGTCTCATCGGCCCCTCCGGCTCGGGGAAGAGCACGCTGCTGCGGTGCGTGAACCAGTTGGAACGCCCTGACGGAGGGACGGTCCGGGTTGCGGGAGAGTTCGTGGGCATGGCCCAGGGGCGCCGCGGTCAGCTCATCCCCGGGCGGGAGAGCGATCTGTGCCGTCAGCGCACGGACATCGGCATGGTCTTCCAGAGCTTCAACCTGTTCCCGCACATGACCGCGCTGCACAACGTGATGCTGGCTCCCCGCCGGGTTCGTCGGCAGAGCGAGGCCCAGGTGGTGGACATGGCCCAGCGTCTGCTCGCGAAGGTGGGTCTGGCCGACTTCGGGGACGCCTACCCCGTGCAGCTGTCCGGCGGTCAGCAGCAGCGGGTGGCGATCGCCCGTGCTCTGGCGATGCAGCCGAAAGTCATGCTCTTCGACGAGCCCACGAGCGCCCTCGACCCCGAATTGGTCGGCGAGGTCCTCGACGTCATCCGGTCGCTGGCGGGTGACGGCATGACCATGGTCGTGGCGACGCACGAGCTGGCGTTCGCACGCGAGGTCGCGGACCGGGTGGTCTTCATGGACGGGGGCGTCATCGTCGAGCAGGGGCCACCGTCCGACGTGCTGGTGCGTCCCCGTGAGGGGCGGACGCGTGAGTTCCTGAGCAGGTTCCTGGGCGTACCGACCGGGGCGCTCGGCGAACCGGCCTCGGCGTGAGTGCGCCGGGCCGGCGGCCGGTCACCGGATGATCGAGGGGATCCCCGGCCGGCAGGCTGCGGCGATCTGGTCGATGACCGACTGCTCCTCGGTTCCGAGGAGGCCGACGGTCACGCGCACGTGCCGCTGCTGATCCGGGAGGACGGCGAAGGGAGCGCCCGGGGCGACGCCGACGCCTTGACTGGCCAGCCGCACGACGGCGGCGTTCTCGTCGTCGACCGGGACCCACAGGTTGAGGCCGTCGCTCCCGGCAACGCGGATGCCATGTTCTGCGAGGCGTTGCACCGCCGCGCTGCGACGCCGGGCGTACTCGCGGCGGGCATGGTCCAGCTGGTCGATGGTGCGCGGATCGGTGAGCAGGTGCAGGAGGATGCGCTGCAGGAGCCGGCTGCTCCACCCCTGGCCGAGGTGCCGGCGGGCGGTGAGCTCGGCGATAAGGGCGGATGGCCCGCTGACCGCCGCCAGGCGGAGGTCGGGGCCGTGCGACTTCGAGAAGCTGCGTACATGCAGGGTGCGGTCGGGCAGCCATCGACCGACGCTGATGGCCGGGTCATGCGCGATCGCTCCTGCCGAGTCGTCCTCCACCACCACGGCGTCGCTCCCGGACAGCACCTGCGCGACCTCCCGGGCCCGGTGCTCCGTCATGGAGACGCCGGTCGGATTCTGCGCGCGCGGTTGCAGGACGACCGCCGCCACAGGGGACTGGAGCGCGGCGGTCAGCGCCGGCAGGTCGAGCCCGGCCTCATCCACCGGGATGCCGACGGCCTCGACGCCGAGCGCATCGAGGAGGTCGAGCAGGGGTGGAAAGCCGGGGTGCTCGACGGCCACCCGATCGCCGAAGCGCATGGTCGTCCGGGCGATCAGCTCGATCGCGTCCATCGCTCCGTCGGTGATCGTGAAGGCGGCCGCGGGGTAGGGCCAGTCGTCGGCGAGGACGTCGACGAGCTCTGGCAGCACGGGGTCGTCGAGGTAGCTGCTCGGCGTTCCGGCGGTGGTGAGGCTGCGCAGGGCCGGTCGCAGGTCCGGTAGGAGTCGGGAGTCGGGTACGCCGGTGGAGAGGTCCAGACGGAACTCCGAGGTGTGCTGCAGTGCTCGCCGGTACCGCCCGGTGCCGATCGCACCGACGTCGGTCACGGTGGTGCCGCGGCGCCCCTCGGTGCGGATCGTCCCCGAACGGGCGAGCAGGGACCAGGCGGCGCTGACCGTGGTGGGTGAGAGGCCGAGCTGAGTGGCGATCGTGCGGATCGGTGGCAACCGGGTACCCGGCGGCAGGACGCCCTCGCGGATCGCGGCGGTCACCGCTGTGACGAGCCCCCGCGCGGTGGGCTCGGGCATGCGCTGCTCGAGGACGCTCAACAGGTCTCGCATTTATGTACCGTAACAATCGCATCTTTGATGTACCCGTGCCTGGCACGTACGGTGCGATCATGAGCACGCGCATCTCGCACTGGATCGACGGACGCACCACTGAGGGCACATCCGGGCGGACCGGCCCGGTGTTCAACCCGGCGACCGGCCACCGGACCGCGGAGGTGGACCTGGCCAGCGCCGCCGAGGTCAACGCGGCTGTCACCTCCGCCCGGGCGGCTGCACGGGAATGGCGTGCCTCGTCCCTGTCCCGCCGTGCCGGGGTCCTGTTCGCCTTCCGCGAGCTACTCGTGGCGCACACCGACGAGCTGGCGGAGATCATCACCGCCGAGCACGGAAAGGTGCTTGCCGACGCCGCCGGTGAGATCGCCCGCGGGCTGGAAAACGTGGAGTTCGCCGCCGGTGTGCCCCACCTGCTCAAGGGCGGTTTCTCCGAGCAGGCGACGTCCGGTGTGGACGTCTACTCGATCCGGCAGCCGCTGGGCGTCGTCGCCGGCATCACGCCGTTCAACTTCCCCGTGATGGTGCCGCTGTGGATGTGCGCGAACGCCATCGCTTGTGGGAACGCCTTCATCCTCAAGCCGAGCGAGAAGGACCCGTCGGCCGCACTGTTCCTCGCCGACCTCTGGCAGCGGGCCGGGCTGCCCGACGGCGTGTTCACCGTCGTGCAGGGCGACAAGGAAGCGGTCGACACCCTGCTCACCCACCCGGACGTCGCGGCGGTCAGCTTCGTCGGGTCGACGCCCATCGCCCGCTACATCTATGAGACCGGCACCGCTCACGGCAAGCGCGTCCAGGCGCTCGGCGGTGCGAAGAACCACGCTCTCGTGCTGCCGGACGCCGACCTGGACGTCGCCGCGGACGCGATCGTCTCGGCCGCCTACGGCGCGGCCGGCGAGCGGTGCATGGCGCTGTCCGTGGCGGTCGCCGTCGGCTCCATCGCGGACCCGCTGGTCGAGGCCATCGCGGCCCGCTTGCCCAAGCTCACTGTCGGTGACGGCACCCATCCGGACACCGACATGGGACCGCTCATCACCGCCGAGCACCGCGACCGCGTCGCGGGATATGTGACCGCCGGCGAGAAGGCCGGCGCCACGGTGGTCGTGGACGGGCGGGGAGCCGACGTCCCCGCAGACGGGTTCTTCCTCGGCACCACGCTGCTCGACCACGTTCGCCCGAACATGAGCGTCTACACCGACGAGATCTTCGGCCCGGTGCTGGGCGTCGTGCGCGTGGAGACCTACGAGCAGGGCGTGGAACTGATCAACGCCAACCAGTTCGCCAACGGCACGGCCATCTTCACCCGCGATGGAGGTGCGGCACGCCAGTTCCAGTTCGACGTCGAGGTCGGCATGGTCGGGATCAACGTGCCCATCCCGGTTCCGGTGTCCTACTACTCCTTCGGCGGGTGGAAGGCCTCGCTGTTCGGGGACAACCACATGTACGGCCCCGAGGGCATCACCTTCTACAGCCGCGGCAAGGTCGTCACCTCCCGGTGGCCCGACCCGGCCACCTCGACCGTTGACCTCGGCTTCCCTCGCACCCGGTAAAGGACCCGCCGCCATGACCACCGTCCCCTCGCCGTCCGATGCTGCGCTCCTCGAGGAGCAGGTGCGCCGCGACGACCGTGCACACGTTTTCCACTCCTGGTCCGCCCAGGCGCTGATCGATCCGCTGCCCATCGCCACCGCCGAGGGGGCCTGGTTCACCGACTACTCCGGCAAGCGCTACCTGGACTTCTCCAGCCAGCTCGTCAACGTCAACATCGGTTACCAGCACCCGCGCCTCGTCGCCGCGATCCAGGAGCAGGCTGCGAAGCTCTGCACCGTCGCACCCGGTTTCGCGAATGATGTCCGCGGCGAGGCGGCCCGGCTGATCGCCGAGCTCGCCCCCGCGACCCTGAACAAGGTGTTCTTCACGAACGGCGGCGCCGAGGCGAACGAGAACGCGGTGCGGATGGCCCGGCTGCACACGGGACGGCACAAGATCTTGGCCGCGTACCGCTCCTATCACGGTGCGACCGCGGGGTCGATCGCGCTGACCGGGGATCCGCGGCGCTGGGCGTCGGAACCCGGCATGCCCGGCATCGTCCGTTACTGGGGTCCGTACCTGTACCGCTCGGCCTTCCACGCCACGAGTGAGACCGAGGAGTGCGAACGCGCCCTCGCTCACCTGCGCGACCTCATCACGTTCGAGGGACCGCACACCATCGCCGCGATCATGCTCGAGACCGTCGTCGGCACCAACGGCATTCTCGTGCCGCCGGCCGGCTACCTCGCGGGCGTCCGCGACATGTGCGACGAATTCGGCATCGTCATGATCGCCGACGAGGTCATGGCCGGGTTCGGCCGTTGTGGCGAGTGGTTCGCCATCGACCACTGGGGTGTCGCTCCGGATCTGATCACCTTCGCCAAGGGTGTCAACTCCGGATACGTCCCGCTCGGCGGGGTGCTGATCTCGGACTCCATCGCCGAGACCTTCGCCCAGCGGGCTTATCCAGGCGGCCTCACCTACTCGGGACACCCGCTCGCCTGTGCCGCCGCCGCAGCGTCGATCACCATCTTCAAGGAGGAGGGCATCGTCGAGCATGCCCGCGCCCTGGGGGAGGAGGTCATCGGCCCGGAGCTGGCCGCGATCGCCGAGCGGCACCCCTCGGTGGGCGAGGTCCGCGGTCTCGGTGTGTTCTGGGCGGTCGAGCTGGTCCGAGACCGCCGGACCCGCGAACCGCTCGTGCCGTACAACGCGTCCGGTGCCGAGGCCGCGCCCATGGCCGAATTCGCCGCTGCCTGCAAGAGCGCCGGGCTCTGGCCCTTCACCCATTTCAACCGGACCCACGTGGTTCCCCCCTGCACCATCACCGCAGACGAAGTCAGGGAGGGGCTGCGGATCCTCGATGAGGCCCTCGCCGTGACCGACCGGTACTACGAGGGTGCGGGAATGTGATAGTTCAAGTCCTTCGCGTGAGGCGTCACTTCCGGCGCCCCGCTACAAGGGTTCCCCTGCTCGGTATGGCCGCGCAGAGCGCGGCTGCAGCCTGATGTTCACGGCGACCGGTGACCACCGCCATGCCTCCGGCGTGGCGGTGGTGACGGGGTCTACCTCCGGAATAGGGGTCGCCATCGCTGGACGGCTGTCGCGCGACGGGTTCGACGTCGTGGTCACCGGGCGTGACGAAGAGCGCGGGCGCGCGGTGGTCGCCAACCTCGAGGGCGCCGCATTCATCCGTAGCGACCTCACCGACGCCGACGGCCCGGCGCGGCTGATGGAGAAGGTGTCGGAGAGGTTCGGCCGCCTGGACGTCGTAGTCAACAATGCCGCGGTGGACCACACGGGCGATCTCCTCGAGGTTCCTCGTAGTGAGGTCCATCAGGCATTCGAGATCAACACCTATGCCGCGATCGCCGTCCTGCAGGAGGGTGCCAAGCGCATGCCAGAAGGAGGCGCGATCATCAACATCACGTCTCGGCTGGCGTCTGTCGGCGCCCCGACCATGGGCATATACGCCGCGACCAAGGGAGCAGTGAAGGCGTTGACCGCCTCTGCTGCGGTCGAGCTCGCGCCGCAAAACATCCGCGTCAACGCCGTGGCCCCCGGGTTCACGCGTACGCCGCTGTACGACGCGTGGCTCGAGCAGCAGCCCGACCCGGCCGAGGCGGAACGCGCGACGGCCGCGGCTATCCCGCTCGGTCGCGTCGCGACGGCTGACGACGTCGCGGCCGCGGTCAGCTTCCTTGCGTCGCCGGAGGCGTGTTACATCACCGGCATCACGCTGCCCGTCGACGGCGGCTACACAGCTCGCTGACCGCCTGCCGGGCCCCGGCCCGGTCCGCTTCGGGGTCATTGGCACCGCCTCGCCACGGGTGCCATGGGAGTCCGGGCTCCGCGTCGGCGGACCTGAGGGACGACGGCCCCGTCCGGGGTGTATTGCAGTTGAACTGAAAGACTGATAGCCGGTTGGGACCTATGATCGGCGTATGTCAGCCCTGGAGGGTGCGGTGCTACGCCGGACGACGACGGCGCAGCAGCTCGCCGATCTGCTCTCCGAACGGGTCCTCGCCGGCGCATTCCAGCCGGGTGACCGACTGCGGGAGAGCGCCATCGCCACCGAGGTCGGAGTGGCACGCAACACCGTGCGCGAGGCCGTGCGCATTCTGGAGCTCGGTGGGCTGGTCCGTTACGAGGTCAATCGCGGCGCGGTCGTCATCTCGCCGACCACGGAGAGTCTCGAGGCCGTGTACACCGCGCGCGAGCGACTCGAGACGGCTGCGGTCGCGAGGAAGCCTTCCCCGGAACGGCTCAAGGTCATAGAGAGCGCGTTCGATGCCCTCGTCGAGGCGGCGGAGTCGCGCGACGCCCGGCGCATCGTCGACGTCGACCTGGAGTTCCACGCCTCGCTCGTGGCGCTGCTCGGAAGCAGCCGCCTCGAAAAGTTCTACGCAGAGCTCATGCAGGAATTGCGCTTCTACCTCATGGTGCTCTCCGTCCAGGATCGCGAATACGAGAATCCCTCGGCGGTGCTCGCCGAGCACCGGACGATTCTTGACGCCATCCGTGCCGGTGACCCCGAGAAGGCCGTTCGCGAGGTGCGCACCCACATCGAGACGAACGCCCACCGCGTCAAGGAGATCCTCGCCGCGCGCGGTTAGGTGTGCCGTCCGGAGACGTTGGTGCGGCGGCCGATGGGCGGGCGGTTGCCCAGGGCGGTGTGGGGCCCGTGGTTGTAGTGGTGCAGGCGACCTGACAGGGCCCGACTCGGGTCCGGGCGGCGCGGTCCGAGACGCCCGGGTCGGGTCGGCGTCGCCCGGGTAGCGGTCCTTGCCCGAGGCAGTTCAACTGCTCTACAGTTCGCCACATGGCTGAGACGTCGACCACTGAGCCCGTGACACGTCCCGTGGGCGAGGCGTTCTGGAATCCGCAGGCGCACATGCCGACGGCCCGCGCCAAGAGGCTGGTGATCACCGGCGGCGAGGGCGCGTGGCTGACGAGCTCGACCGGCCAGAGGCTCCTCGACGCCACGGCGAGCCTGTGGCACGCGAACGTGGGCCACGGTCGGGAGCGGATTGCCCGCGCGGCTTACGACCAGATGCGCAAGCTGGAGACGTACCACACGTTCAGCCGCTTCGCGAACGAGCCGGCACTGCGCCTGGCCGACCGTCTCGTCGCCCTGGGCCCGATCCCGGAGGCGAAGGTCATTCTCACCAGCGGCGGCTCCGACTCTGTTGACGTGGTCTGCAAGCTGGCTCGCCGACACTGGCAGCTGGAAGGGCGGGGCACCAAGAAGATCATCCTCAGCCGCCACGGGGCTTACCACGGCCTGCACGCCTTCGGCACCAGCATCACCGGCCTGGAGTACAACCGGGACGGCTACGGCACCGAGTCGCTGGTGCCGGAGACCGCGCGCATCGCCACCAACGACATCGACGACGTTCGCGCCCAAGTCGAGCGGATCGGCGCCGAGAACGTCGCCGCAGTAATCGCCGAGCCGGTGATCGGGACCGGCGGCGTCATCGGCCCCGCGGACGGCTACCTCGACGGTCTGGCTGCCCTCGCCCGCGAGTACGACATCCTCCTGATCGCCGATGAGGTCATCACCGGGTTCGGCCGGACCGGAGAGATGTTCGGATCGCAGCGCTACGGCATCAACCCGGACATGGTGACCATGGCCAAGGGCATCACCTCCGGGTACGCACCGCTGGGCGGGGTGCTGGTCGCGCCGCGGGTCGCTGACCGGTTCTTCGCCGGCCCAGCCGGTGGTGACGCCCCGATGTTCAGGCACGGCCTGACCTACTCCGGACACGCCACCGCCTGTGTCGTCGCCGAGGCGAACCTCGACATCCTGGAGGAGGAGGGCCTCGTCGAGCGCGCCGCGCATCTGGAGACGGTGCTGGAGAAGGCGGTGGAGCCGCTGCGCACCCACGACCTCGTCGCCGAGGTCCGGGCTGGTGACGCGTTCATGGCCGGGATCCAGCTCCGCGCCGACGTCACCGGCGACGCGGTCGCTGAGACCTGCACCGACGCGGGCGTGCTGATCCGCACTATCCACAACAACACCCTGCAGATCTGCCCGCCGTTCGTGACGACCGAGGACGAGATCGCGCTCATCGCCGAGACCATCACGCGCGCCCTCGACACCTACCCCGCCTGACACACAGACCGACTCGACCGCAGGGCCCCGGCTGAACTCACGCTCGTGGGCGCCCGCATGCACCCGGCTGCCCCAAGGAAGGACCATCATGCGCATCGGCCTCGTCAAGGAGACCAAGCCCGCTGAACGACGCGTCGCGCTCACCGAGTCGGGCGTCACGGCTCTGATCAGGGACGGCCACGAGGTGCTCGTCGAGAGCGGCGCGGGCATCGGTGCCGGCATCGATGACGACGCCTACGAGGGTGCGGGGGCGAAACTGGTGGACACCACGGACGCCTGGGGGGCCGACCTGGTGGTCAAGGTAAAGGAGCCCGTCGCTGCCGAGTACGGCTACCTGCGCGAGTCCACCGTGTTGTTCACCTATCTGCACCTGGCCGCTGACCGTGCGCTGACTGACGCCCTGCTTGCCGCCAAGGTGACCGCGATCGCCTACGAGACGGTCGAGGACAGCCAGGGTGGCCTGCCGCTGTTGACGCCGATGAGCGAGATCGCCGGACGTCTGGCGGCTCACGCCGCGGGCCAGTACCTGATGCACCCGTACGGCGGCCCAGGGATGCTGCTGGGCGGCTCGCCGGGCGTCGCCCCCGCCAAGGTGGTCATCCTCGGTGGCGGCGTGGTGGGTACCCAGGCCGCGGCCCTGGCGGTCGGCATGCGGGCTGACGTCACTGTTCTCGAGGTCTCTCCGCGGCGCGTCCGCGAGCTGGAGAGCCAATTCGGCAACAGCGCGCGCGTCCTGCAATCCGACCCGGCCACCCTGCTGGCGCAGCTCGCGGCCGCGGACGTCGTCATCGGCGCTGTGCTGATTCCCGGGGCGGTGGCCCCCAAGCTGGTCTCCCGTGGCGACCTCACCGGCATGAGGCCCGGCGCACTGCTGATCGACGTCGCGATCGACCAGGGCGGCTGCTTCGAGACCTCCCGTCCCACCACGTACGACGACCCGACCTACCAGGTCGCCGGCGTCGTCCACTACTGCGTCGCCAACATGCCCGGCGCCGTGCCGCACACCTCCACCCGGGCGCTGACCAACGCGACCCTGCCCTACGTTCGACGGCTGGCCGACCTGGGGGTCGACGCGGCTCTGGCAACCGACCCCGGGTTCGCCCGCGGCGTGAACACGCGGGCCGGCGCGATCACCCACGACGCCGTCGCCGCAGCCTTCGCCTGACCAGTCCAAGAGCGCCCTCGCACGAGCACCGTCCGACCCGGGAAGGGTGACCACCAGCATGACCGTCGACACCTCCGCCGACGCTGGTCTTTCGGCTCGGTTCGTTTCCTGACCGGTTTCGCTCAGTGCGGGCTGTCGGTCCTGATCACGTTCCCGCATGGGGCTACTCCGTCAGAGGGCCTGCGGGAAGGAGAACAGTCGTTCGGGGTCGGCGGCTGAGCGGATGCCGCGGAGTCGCGAGAGGTTGTCGCCGTAGTAGGCCTGGGCCCACTCCGCGAGGTCGGGGTCGACGTAGTTCTGATAACTCTCCCCGCTCACGTACGGGCGCAGTGCCGCGGTGAACTCCTTGAGCCACCGACGCCCGCGCTCGATCGTCGCGCTGCTGTCTCCGGGGCGGAAGGAGGAGGTCCGCTGGACGCAGGCGAGCGCTCCGCGGTGCACGAACGCGGTGTCCGCCGCGGGCACCCGGTTGATCACTCCGCCGTAGGCGTCGAACTGGGCGCCGCCCTCACCGAGCAGGGTGTCCGCCTGACGCTGGTCGACGAAGTCCACGACCACCCCGACGCCCGGAGCCGACAGCGGCTCCGTCAGGTAGTCGGAGGCGCCGATCAGTGGCTTGCGCTCGAGCGCTCCGGAGGGTCCCTGGCTGGGTAACCGGCAGGCAGCCACGCTCAGATCGGAGCAGCCCGCCTCCAACAGCATCGCCGCCAGGATGCCGTTCGGGGCCGAACTGCTCCGCGCAGACGGTCGGCTGCCCACCGCACGCACCAAGCCGTCGACCAGCGAGGCGGCGTGAGCGGGGGTGCCGACGCAGACACCGCTGACCCGCAGCACAGGTGTCTGCGGGGCGCTGGCCGGGTGAGCCAGCAGCAACAGGGTGGACCAGATCTCATCCGGTGCGGCCGGTGCCCACTCCAGCCAGCCGGCCAGCACGTCGGCCGCCGCCGACCACGGCCAGCGCAGCGAGAACGTGCTGAGCTGGGGAGCCGGAACCGTGCTGACGGTGAAGGAGGTGGCGACGCCGAAGTTGCCGCCCCCGCCGCCGCGACTGGCCCAGAACAGGTCGGGGTCCGTGGCGGCGTCAGCGTGGTGCAGCGTCCCGTCCGCCGTCACCAGTTCCACCTCCGTCAACCGGTCCGTCGTCAGCCCGTAGCTGCGGCTCAGTACCCCTACGCCGCCGCCGAGGATCAACCCGGCAATGCCGACCGTCGGGCAGGAGCCGGCGGGGAGGGCGCGGCCCTGCGCCGCGAGCGCCGCATAGACGTCGACGAGCCGGGCCCCGGCACCGATCGTGGCCGTGCCGGCGCCGGCGTCGACGGACACCGAAGCCATGGCCGTGGTGTCCACGATGAGTCCGTTCCCGGACGACCAGCCGCCGTAGCTGTGGCCGCCCGACCTCGGTCGCGGGGTGATGCCGGCATTCCGGGCCAGCTCGAGGCAGCGCTGCACGTCGCTGGGGGAGGAGCAGTAGGCGATCGCCTGGGGGGTCAGGTCGTCGTAGCGGGAGTCCCAGAGCCTGCGGGAGACCTCGTAGGAGGAGTCCGTGGGCAGCACCAACCGGCCCTGCAGTCGTGAGCCCAGACCGGCCCAGTCCGGCGGCGCTGCCGGGGTCGGCGCGCTGGTCGACGGGGTGCCAGCGAGATGTTGCTCGCCCCTCGTCGGGGAGCAGGCCGCCGTCAGCGCAGCGCCACCAATCAGCGCCAGGAAGCTCCGGCGGCCGATCCCCGCTTCTTGGGCCCCACAGCGGACTGGACTCGCCATGAGGATGACCGTAGAGAGCGCGGACCCGGAACGGTCACCGGTCCGCGGCGTGTCGGCGGGCACCCGTGATGCGCGGTTCGGCGATCAGCCGGGTTGTTCCTTTCCGGCGCTGGAAAGCTCCACTGGAGCCACAAAGACACGCCCGTGGAGCGGGAATCGAGCATTCCTCGGACGATGGCCAGGAAGTACACGATCTGCCGGAGCGGCACGTCTATCGCTTTTCTCGATGTCACCCAGCGGAACCTCGCGATCAATGGGGTGGCCGCACACGACGATTTCTTCGGTGTCCTCGACCGAGGAGCACGATCGGTTATCGCTGGGAGTTCTCGTGCGCAGCAATGTCACCGCCGTCGCCTCGCCGCTCGACGCGCGCTGCAACCACGAGTCCGACGCCGACGCGGCAGCCCTGTCCGGGGCCGTACTCGACGCATTGCCGTCACCGACCGTGCTGCTGAACCCCGACGGCAAGGTCCTCCTGACCAACTCGGCGTGGGAAGCCGCGGTTGAGACGGCCGACGACGACCGAATCGACGGGGGCGCCGGCGTCGACTACTTCGCGATGGCCCGACGAGCGTGCGGGAAGGCTGTCGGCGAGAAGATTGAAGACTCGCTGCGGGCACTGTCCCGCGGCGAGCGGGCGTCGTTCGCAATGGACTATTCGCTGCAGCATCCGACCGGCACCCACTGGTACCACCTGCAGGCCTCGCGCGTTGACCAGGTGGGACAGGTCGTGGTCACTCACACCGACGTCACAGACCGGGTACATGCGGAGCGGACGTCGGCCTGGCAGGCCTGGCACGACGACCTCACCGAGCTGCCGAACCGCGCCGCACTGCACCGGCTCATCGACGCCGAGCTACGGCGACCGGACCGCCCACCGATCACCGTCCTTTTCCTCGACGTGGACGGCTTCAAGGACATCAACGACTCCCTGGGTCACGAGGCCGGTGACGACGTGCTCCGCCAGCTCGCCGCGCGGCTGGCCGAACGGACGCGGGCGGAGGACACCGTCGGCCGGCTGGGCGGTGACGAGTTCGTCGTCGTCTGCCGCGGCTGCGACACCGCGGACGCAGAGGCGCTGGCCCATCGGTTCCAGAGCATCTTCGACGAGCCCTTTCACGTCGGCGGCCGTACCGCCGGGCTGACCGCGAGCATCGGGGTCGCGACCGTTGGGAGTGGCGACCCCTCCGACATCCGCTCGACCGACCTGGTCCACGACGCCGACCTGGCGATGTACGCGGCCAAGAGGGCCGGTCGCAGCCGGATATGCGTGTTCAGCTCCGGCCTCCGTGACGCCGTTCAGCAGAAGGTCCTGGTGGCCGGCGAGCTGCGGGAGGCGATCGAGACCGACCAGCTCGTTCTCCATTATCAGCCGATCCTGCACCTCCCGACCGGCCAGGTGGACGGCGTGGAGGCGCTGGTCCGCTGGCAGCACCCGGAGCGCGGATTGCTCTCGCCTGGTGACTTCATCGCCGTGGCCGAGGAGTACGAGCTGATCGACCCGCTGACCAACTGGGTGCTCGGCGCCGCCACCCTGCAGGCCGCCGAGTGGGCGCGACTCGGTCTGCCCCTGACCCTCGCGGTCAACGTCAGTGCAGCCACCCTCGCCACGGGCGCGCTGGTGGACGACGTCGCCGGAGCACTCGCCGCGTCGGGACTGCCGCCGGATCGACTGATCGTCGAGCTGACCGAGACCACCGTGGCCGAGGATCCGGCACGCGCCGCGGCGCAGTTTGCCGCCCTGCGGATCACCGGCGTCGAGGTGGCGATCGACGACTTCGGCAGCGGCTTCTCCTCGCTCGGACAGCTGGGCAACATCCCCGCCGGAGTGCTCAAGATCGACCGCGGCCTGGTCGCCGGTGCGGGGGACCGCGGGAACCAGTCAGCCGCGGTCATCGCCGCCGTCGTCGCTCTCGCAAGGGCCTTCGGGATGCGCGCTCTGGCCGAGGGCGTGGAGACCGTCGAGCAGCTGACGCTGACCGCCGCGCTGGGTTGCACCTTCGCCCAGGGTTACTACATCGCCCGGCCGATGCCGGCGGATGAGCTGCAGAGATGGCTGCAGGAGCGGGCGGCAATCGGCGACCGCGACCGGCGAGCGTCCGCCGCGGTGCGACTGTCCTCCACGGCTCACTGAGGGTCACTCGCCGCGCGGATGGTGGCGCAGGATCAGACGTGGCACGCGGGTTGGAGGGGCTCCGACGTCCGATACGACCTCGCTCCGCCGGCCCCACGGGAGAGCGAACAGCACCGTCGACGACCGCTTGACGACGCGATGGCGAGCCCGAGATGTCTGCGACCGAGTCCAGGGCGGCAGTCCAGGGCTCGCGGCGGTCGCGCGAGGACGTAGAGCGGCTACCGATCCAGGGTTACGCGCGGACCGCGAGAACTTTTTCGGCGACGGGGCAACCCTGGCCGCGTCTTCGTCCGTACAGGAGGCATCACCGCGCCCGACGAGACGAAAGAGATCATGGGACTGACACTCGACCGCGATCGCGAGTTCACCGACTTCGTCACTCGTCATCGTCCCGCGCTCGTCCGTACCGCTCGCCTGGTCACCGCGGGGGACCCCCATCGGGCCGAGGACGCGGTCCAACTGGCGCTGACCCGCCTGTATGTGGGGTGGCGGCGGGTGCGGCCGGAGACCGCTCTGGCATATGCCCGCCGTGCAGTGCTCAATGCTGCTCTGGATGAGCATCGTCGCCTCCTGCCTCTGCCGGAAGCTGCCCACGGTTCCGCGGAGCGTCACCGCACCGGCGACGACCGTCACCGCGATCGCCCGGCCGTCGATCCTCGGGTCCCAGAACAGCTCGTCTCTCACGTCGAGCGCCAGTTCTTCGTCGCTCATGGGTCTCTCCTCGGGGCGTCCGTAGTCCGCCCACGGCCGAACAGGCGCGGCAGAACCGGGAGTTACCGGGCGAACGAGCGGTGCGCAATCCGTGACAGGTCGGTGTCAGTCATCCTTGCTGGTAGCAGCCTTGGCGCGGCTCGGCTGGACCCGCATCGGCTCGCCCGGCATCTTCGGGGTGCAAGCCCGCGAAACGCCGTGCTGAGCTGCGAAAGGGCAGGTCGCGGGGAAGCGAAAGCGGGCAGGTTATCGGGCGAACGCGACCACCGCTCCCCGGCTGCGGATCTGTGACGAAATGGCGGTTACCCGGTGCGGCGGCTCCCTTGCCGGGCTGATTCGTAGGCCTGGAGGACTGCGGTGGGAATGCGGCCACGGTCGGAGATCAGGTGGCCGTGGGCCCGCGCCCAGGCGCGGACCGCCGCGGGGTCGGTTCGCTTGGTGGTCCCGGCGGACCGTCGAGGCCGTGCGCTGTCGGTGGTGGCGGGCGTGGTTCGCTGCTCTCCGATGCGACGGCCGGCGTCGATGTAGCGCTGCAGGGTCGAACGAAGTTCGCCGGCGTGGGCGGCGTCGAGTTCGATCTCGTAGGTCTGACCGTCGAGGCCGAATGTGACGGTCTGCTGCTGGACCTCGGAGGGCCCCTCGTCGATGACGACGTCGGCCACGGTCCGCCGTGTCTCGGCCGGCTGTCCGGAAAGTGGGTCGGATATGCGTTGAGAGCCCCATCGGAGAAGACCGCTCACTGCGCTGGTGCCAACGGAGATGAGCGCGCGAAGCGCCCGATCAACAAGCATGAGAACTCCGTCTGGTCGAGGTCCCGGCGATACGGTGGACGATCTTGACCGTCCATTCTGCACGGGGAGGGAAAGGTCCATCGGCCGTGCGCCTGCCTTGCGAAGAGCACGGTAGCGGCGGGGTCGGGCTCGCGTTGTAGCGGAACGCGGCGGGTGTATCTGCAGCATCGGCCGAACTGCGCGGTGAGCTCGACACCGCTCGCTCGGAAGCCCCCGTGGCGAACAAGCCGCGGCGCCGCCAGTCGAACGCAGGCCGCAGACGGCGTCGAGAGAAGACCAGTGCGACAGGAGCCGAAACGACCCGCGACTGATACCGGGGGCAGCGTGACCGGGCTCGGGCCTTGTGTCGAAGTGAACAGGGCCGCCGTCCGGTCCGGCGTCCTGCTGCCGTGCCGCAGATCGTGGTCGAGACATCCGCCAGCCGTCTCGGATGGGTGTCAGAGGATGGCCGCGAGCAGGAAGCCGGTCGCGAGGGCAGGACCGTAGGGGACGGCATCATCTCGGCCGTAGAGGTCCTGGGTAGTCGCGGACTATGGAGGCCTGAGCGGTGTGCAGAAGCCGTGTGTGAGCGTGCAGCTCACGAGCGGTGTGCACTGAAATATCCTGGGCTGAACGGTTGCCGGCGCCCCGCCTCTCAGTCCGGAATATTCGTCCTCGAGTCAGTCTCGGCGACCCTTCACAGGGCACGAACGACGTTCTCTTTCAGTAGTAGCGAACGCACGCCGTCTCTGATGTCGAGGGCTCGAATCGTGGATCCAGGGCTCCGCCCGCAGCGGCCAGGTCACGCGGTCGGCCATCGCCAGCTGTCGTGCAGTCAGCGTGCCTGCAGGTCAAAGCCGAGGTCGAGGGTTGGTGCGCTGTGGGTGAGTGCTCCGATGGCGAGGAAGTCGACGCCGGTGGCGGCCACCTCGTGCGCGCGGTCGAGGCTCAGCCCGCCGCTGGCTTCCAGCCGCACGCCGGTCCCGCGGGTCAGGGCGACGGCCGCCGAGGTCTCGTCGAGGCCGAAGTTGTCCAGCAGCACGAGCTGGACCCCGGCGTCGACCGCCTCACGGACCTGATCGAGGGTGTCGCACTCGA
>JAODNN010000166.1 GCA_025465355.1 Blastococcus sp.
GGCCGGAGCGGATGCCGCCGGGGCCACCGGGGCCGGGGCGGCCGGGGCGGCCGCGGCTGCGGGCTTCGCCGCGGGAGCGCTGGGCCGCGCCGGAGCAGGGGCGGGGGTGCTGCTGCCGAGTGCCTCCCGGAGCCGACGGGCCACAGGGGCCTCGACGGTGGAGGACGCGGACTTCACGAACTCGCCCTGCTCCTTGAGCTTGGCGAGCACGGTCTTGCTGTCGACACCGAACTCCTTGGCGAGTTCGTGTACGCGGGCTTTGCCTGGCACGGGTCTCCTCATGGGTGAGGCCGGCGGCTTGCCCGCTCGACCTCGTCGTTAGTGGTGCATGGTCATCGTGGGAACTTCACGGCTGACTCATCCGACGACGTCCTGCTCTCGACATGTGGACCGGCCTGATGCCGGTCCGACTCTGAAACTGCGGTCTGTCACTGCTGCAGTTCTTGCTGTTCTCTCGCCCGTTCCGGCCCCGCTCCCCGCGGAGCTTCCGAAGAGGCGCCGAGGACGTGGGTCCGGAGCGGACCGGCCTCCAGGGGGGCACTGTTGCCTCCAGGGAGACGCAGCCCCCGGGCGAAGGCCCGGCGTCGCTCCGCTGCGTGCAGGCACTCCGGGGTGGGGTGCACAGATGCCCCCCGACCGGGGAGCCGCCGCCGAGGATCGGGAATCAGTTCCCCGTCCCGGACGACGACACGCAACAAGTCACTGACCGGAGCGCGCGTCCGGCACCCCACACAGGTGCGGACCGGAATCGGCGATTCGGCCACCGTGCAGTCTAGCGCGTGGCCGGGCCGGGATGTTCCGCGCGCCGGGGCGGCGGCCGGTGGGCGCCCGCCGGTGACTGCGGACGCCCCCCCGACGAGGGAGCGGGCGCACCGGAGCGGAGCGGCGGGCGGCCCACCCCCGGCGAGGGGGTTGCGGCCTCGTCGTCGGGCTGGGCGTCGCTGCGGATGTCGATCCGGCATCCGGTCAGCCGGGCGGCGAGCCGCGCGTTCTGTCCCTCCTTGCCGATGGCCAGCGACAGCTGGTAATCGGGGACGACGACCCGCACGGCCTTCGCCTGGGGGTCGACGACCGTCGCGCTGGTCACCCGGGCCGGGCTCAGCGCGGAGGCGACGAAGTCGGCGGGGTCGTCGGACCAGTCGACGATGTCGATCTTCTCGCCGTGCAGCTCGCTCATCACGTTGCGCACCCGCTGTCCCATCGGCCCGATGCAGGCGCCCTTGGCGTTGAGCCCGGGCGCCTTGGTCCGGACGGCGATCTTCGAGCGGTGCCCCGCCTCGCGGGCGACGGCGACGATCTCGACGCTGCCGTCGGCGATCTCCGGGACCTCGAGGGCGAACAGCTTGCGTACCAGGTTCGGGTGGGTACGCGAAACGGTCACCTGCGGACCACGGAAGGTGCGGGTCACCGACACGACGTAGGCCTTGAGCCGGCTGCCGTGGGTGTACTCCTCGCCCGGCACCTGCTCGGCCTGAGGGAGGACCGCCTCGACCTTGCCGATGTCGATCAGCACCGTGCCCTGGACGTTGCGGCGGTCGTGCGCCTGCACGATGCCGCTGATGATGTCGCCCTCCTTGCCGGCGTACTCGCCGAAGGTCTGCTCGTGCTCAGCGTCGCGCAGCCGCTGGACGATGACCTGCTTGGCGGTGCTGGCCGCGATCCGGCCGAAGTCCGACGGAGTGTCGTCCCACTCGCGGACGACGTCGCCGTCCGGGCCGAGCTCCTGCGCCAGCACGGCCACCTCGCCGCTCTTGCGGTCGACATGGACGCGCACGTGCTTGGCCGCCCCGTCGGCGTGCCGGTAGGCCGTCACGAGGGCCGACTCGATGGCTTCGATCACCGTGTCGGCAGGGATGCCCTTCTCCCGCTCGACCGCTTTCAGCGCGGTGACGTCGATGTTCACTGTTCTCCTCCGTCGTCGTCCGCGTCGTCGTCGTCGGCGACGTCGTCCGATCCCACTGTGTCGGTGCCCAGGGTGTCCGCGCGGCCGAACTCGACCTGGACGCGCCCCGCGCCGAGCTGGGCCCAGGCCACCTGCCGCGGCGTCGGCGGGCGCTTCTTGGCGCCCGGCTTGCCCTTGACCTCGACGGCGAGCTCGACACCGGCGTCGGTCACCGCGGTGACCCGACCGGTGACCTCATCGGCCGAACCCGCCGGCCCGACGGGCACCGTGACCAGCCGGCCGGTGTTGCGTCGCCAGTGCCGCGGCTCGGTGAGCGGCCGGTCCACTCCGGGGCTCGTCACTTCCAGCACGTAGGGCGTCCGGCCCATTCCGTCGTCATTGCTGTCCAGCGCGTCGGAGACCGCGCGGCTGACTTCGGCGATGTCGTCGAGGGTCACCCCGGCGTCACGGTCGACCACCACCCGGACGACGCTGCGCCGCCCGGCCGGGGTAACGACCAACTCCTCCAGATCGTAGCCCGCGTCCGCGACGACGGGCTGGATCCAGCCGGCCAGTCGCGAGGTGGCGGGGTCGATGCGCTGGGTACCGCGCGTGGCGGACACGGTTCCTCCTCCAAGCTCGGCGGGCCGCACGGTGCGGCGCTCGCCCCTCCGAGCCGGCGCCTTCCGGCCTGCGGCGCTGGTCGGACCCTGGATCGTGGGGAAGAAGTCAGGCTACCGCCCGGAGAGATCGGCCGAGACCGGGTGCCAGGAGCGCAGCCGGGCAGTCCGTGGGACGCGAGGGGCCGCCGGGATACCGTGCCGAATCGGACGACGCGTTCCGGGCGCCACGTCCGACTCCATGCGGTTCCGGCTGAGAGAATCGCGGCGATGTCTCCCACTCCTCCCCCCGCCCCGCCGGGCTTCTCGCGGCGCACCCTGCTCGCGGCCTCCGCAGCGGGGCTGGCGCTGTTCGTCGCCGGGTGCACGTCCTCTTCTGCCGCGGGACCGAATGCGGTCACCAGCAAGCAGGAGAACGACCTCGCCGCTCAGGTCGCGGTGCAGAGGGCAGTCGTGGCTGCCTATGCTGCGGCCGGTGCGGCCGACCCCGCCCTCAAGACCGCCGTGGCCGATCTGGCCACTCAGGCCGAGGAGCAGCTCGCGGCGCTGAGAGCGGCGGCACCGGGCGCCCGCTCGTCGGCGGCGGCCTCGACGAGCCCGGCCGCGGTCGGCGCGAATGCCCGCGCCTGGCTCCGGGCGCAGGTCAAAGCGGCGGCGGCGTCGCACGCAACCGCGTGCCTCGGCCAGTCCGGCGCCCGCGCGGCCCTGCTCGGCTCGATCGCCGCCGGACTGCGCGGCCAGGACGTGAGACTGGCATGAGGGAGCTCGGCAATGGCTGACGACAGCGGCACGCTGACCATGAGCACGGAGAACGCCGCGCTGCGCGAGGCGCTGGCCGCCGAGCACGTCGCGGTCTGGGGATACGGCGTTGTCGGGGCCGGCCTGGGGCCGACCGGCCGAGGTCGCGCCACCGACGCGGAGACGGCCCACCGGGACGTGCGGGACCAGGTGACGGCACTGCTCGCCGAGCGCAAGGCGAACCCGGTCAGGGAGCAGGCGGCGTACGAGCTGCCCTTCCCGGTCCTCTCGGCGGTCGATGCCGCGGCCCTCGCCGTCGTGCTGGAGGACGGCACGGCGGCCGCCTGGGTGCGGGTGCTGGACCAGGCGGTGGAGCGCACCACGCGGGAGCTGGCCGTCGGGTGGCTCAGCGGCGCCGAGGTCCGTGCGGTCGGGTGGCGCGGCGCCGCCGGCAAGAAGCCGGTCACCAGCGCGCTCCCTGGCCTGCCGAAGAAGTAAGAGGACCCCGCTGCCCCCCACCGCTCGCACGCTCGCGGCGGGCCCTGCAGCGGGGCCTAACGCAGCGCGCCCAGGAAGGCGTCGGTGACGCGCACCGCCACGCCGCTGGACTGACCGCCCTCCACCAGGACGGCGAAGGCGAGGTCGCCGCCCGGCCCTCCCATGCGGTAGCCCATGAACCAGCCGTGCGCGTCCGGTGGGGTCTTGGACCCGTACTCCGCCGTGCCGGTCTTGCCGTACACCTCGCCGCGGCCGGAGACCCCGCGGGCGGTCCCGGAGAGGACGACCTGCCGCATCATGGGCCGCAGCGCATCCAGGACCGGTTGCGCGGGCCCCTGGGGAGCAGGACCGGCCGGAGTCGCCCCGACGACCTCCACGGGGGCGGCAGGCTTCCCGCTGCCGATCCCCGCTGCCACCAGCGCCAGCGCCGCGGGGCTCATGAGGACCTTTCCCTGGCCGATCGCGTCAGCTGCCTTCGTCGTCCCGCTGCTGTCCTCGGGCACGCTGCCGCTGAAGATGCCGACCGGCAGCTTCCAGTCGCTCCCGACGCCGTAGGAGCGCGCCGCAGCAGCGAGCGCACCGTCGGGCAGCTGCAGCGCCTGCTGGATGAAGGTCGTGTTGCACGACTGCGCAAAGGCCTCGGTGAGCGGCACGGTGCCCAGGTCGAACTTGTTCTCGTTCTGGAACGTGCGTCCCTGGACGGTCGTCGTCCCCGGGCACGGCACGGGGGTGGTCGGCGTCAGCTTGCCCGCGGCGAGCAGGGCAGTCGCGGTCATGGTCTTCATGCTCGAACCCGGCGGGAACCGGCCCGACAGCGCGTTGCCGGGGCTGGCGGCCTCGTTCGAGGAGACGGCGAGGATCTCGCCCGTCCCGGGCCGGACCACGACCAGGTGCGTCGGCAGCTTCTGCCCGGCGACCGCGGCGTCGGCGGCGTTCTGCAACGCCGGGACGAGGGGCGTCTGCACGGGCTTGCCCGGGACGGGGGCGACCGCGGCGATCTGCCGTCCCTGGTCGCCGGTCTTCACGTCGGAACTCACCACCGAGACCGTGAAGCCCGGTGTGCCGGTCAACTGCTCCTGGAAGGCTCGCTGCAGCCCCGACAGCCCCAGCTGATCGGTGGCGGCGTAGCGGGCCTTCCCGTGGTCCTCCGTCTCGTTCAGCACCTCGGCAGTGGCGGCGCCTACCCGGCCGAGGAGAGCGCTGGCGAACCGGGGGCTGGGGGCGAGCAGCCGGGTGCCGGTCGGGAAGACCGCCCCTGGCAGGTCGAACACCTTCGCGCGAATCGCCTCGAAGTCCGGCCGCCGGAGCGTGATCACCGGGATGAACTGGCCCTTGGGTGCCGCCGTGACGGCCTTGGTGATGTCGGTGGCGGCGATGCCGGTGGCAGCCGACAGGCCGGCTGCCAGGGCGGGAAGGTCGGTCACCTTGCCGGTGTCGACCCCGACCTGGACCACCTCAGTGGGCGTGAACAGGGGGGCACCGGTCGCGTCGGTGATCGCGGCCCGCTCGGGGAGGCTGCGGACCAGCTTCAGGTGCTGGCCTGTGCCGAGACCCGGGTGCACGACGGTCGGGTCGGCCACCACTTTCCAGCTGCCGCCGGACTCCCGCAGCTTGAGGGTGGCCGAGTAGCTCCAGCCGGGGGCGGCGGCGAGATCCCACCGCGCATGCCACCCGACGGTCGCGTTGCTGCCGTCCACGCTGACCTTGCCGAGGTCGGTGTGCAGGACGGCGGAGGGCAGATCGGCGGCGGTCTGCTTCAGCAGGGCCGTGGTCGTCGCTGGGTCGGTCGTCGCGTTCGCCGCGGCGGCGGGCCTCCCGCCGGACCAGTCGCCGAGGAAGGCCTGGGCCGCGTTCCGCACGTCACCCTCGGAGCTCGAGCAGGCGCCGAGGACGGGTGCCGCGAGGACCAGCACGGTGAAGAGGGCTGTTACATGGGCCGGGGCCCGTCGCGTCAGCACGTCTCAGAGAATCGCAGACCGGCGGCTGACAGTCAGAACAGCACGCTGGCGAAGCGGCCGACCTCACGGAAACCGACCCGGCGGTAGGCGGCCCGCGCGGGAGCGTTGAAGTCGTTGACATAGAGGCTCACCACCGGTGCGATCGCCGCCCGGGCGTATTCCACGACGGCGGCCGTTCCGGCCGCGCCGATACCCCGGCCGCGGTGCTGGGGCGCCACCCAGACGCCCTGCACCTGGCAGACCGCGCGCGAGACCGCGCCGATCTCTGCCTTGAACACGACGGCGCCGTCCTCGAACCAGGCCAAGGAGTGGCCGGCCCGGACCATCTCCGCAACCCGGGCCCGGTACCCCGCACCGCCGTCGGCGCGCAGCGGGCTGACCCCGACCTCCTCGGTGAACATGGCGATCGCCGCGGGAAACAGGATGTCGAGCTCGGCCGGCCGAACCGGGCGCACGAGCGGCTCGGGAGCGACGGCGGGCGGGCCGTCGATCGCCATCAGCGGCTGGTTCGGGCGATGGTCCCGCGCCGGCCCCCAATACGGCGCCAGCCGTTCCCACAGCGGTTCCACCGAGGCTGACGGCCCCACGATCGTCGAGCACCGGCGCCCGGCACGGCGGGCGCGCTCGGCGAACGCCAGCGCCGCGGCGCGCCCGGCGCCTGGGACGGCGAACGGGATCAGGTTCGCGCCCGCCAGGCATACCGCGTCCAATCCGCCCCCGGCCGCGGCGTCGACGCCCCAGAGCGAAGCGCCGAGCGCGACCGGCGCGGTGCCGGAAGACTCCACCCGCCCGGCGAGGACGCACGCGGCGACCGGGTCGGACGCGAGCAGCCGGTGGACGGCCGGCTCGTCGGCCTCGTCGAGGACACGCGCGGTCCGGGTTCGGAGCACGGAGGTCTGCTGCCCGGGCAGGGAGGTCAGCCGACGCTCACGACGGGCGCCCCGGAGGGGGTGCCGGCGTCGACCTGCTCGGCCGCGATACGCATGGCCTCCTCGATGAGGGTCTCCACGATCTGCGACTCGGGCACGGTCTTGACGACCTGGCCCTTGACGAAGATCTGGCCCTTGCCGTTGCCCGAGGCCACCCCCAGGTCCGCCTCGCGGGCCTCTCCGGGCCCATTGACGACGCAGCCCATGACGGCGACGCGGAGCGGCACCTCCATGCCCTCGAGGCCGGCGGTGACCTCGTCGGCGAGCTTGTAGACGTCGACCTGCGCGCGTCCGCACGAGGGGCAGCTGACGATCTCCAGGCCGCGCTGGCGGAGGTTGAGCGACTCGAGGATCTGGGTGCCGACCTTCACCTCCTCGACCGGCGGCGCGGACAGCGAGACGCGAATCGTGTCGCCGATTCCCTGGGAGAGCAGCGCGCCGAAGGCGACGGCGGACTTGATCGTGCCCTGGAAGGCGGGGCCGGCCTCGGTGACGCCCAGGTGCAGCGGGTAGTCGCACTGCGCGGCGAGCAGCTCGTAGGCACGGACCATGACCACCGGGTCGTTGTGCTTCACCGAGATCTTGATGTCGCGGAAGTCGTGCTCCTCGAACAGCGAGCACTCCCAGAGGGCCGACTCGACCAGGGCCTCAGGTGTCGCCTTGCCGTACTTGGCGAGCAGCCTCTTGTCCAGGGACCCCGCGTTGACCCCGATCCGGATGGGGATGCCGGCGTCCTTGGCGGCGCGGGCGATCTCACCGACCTTGTCGTCGAACTTCTTGATGTTGCCCGGGTTGACCCGTACGGCCGCGCAGCCGGCGTCGATGGCCGCGAACACGTAGCGAGGCTGGAAATGGATGTCGGCGATCACCGGGATCTGGGATTTCCTGGCGATGGCCGGCAGCGCCTCGGCGTCGTCGGTGTCGGGGACCGCGACCCGCACGATCTGGCAACCGGCCGCGGTGAGCTCGGCGATCTGCTGGAGCGTCGCGTTGATGTCGGCGGTCTTGGTCGTGGTCATCGACTGCACGCTGACCGGCGAGTCGCTGCCGACGCCGACCCCGCCCACGTCCAGCTGGCGGGTCTGCCGGCGAGGGGCGAGGACGGGTGGGGGCGCAGCAGGCATGCCGAGACTGACTGGGATCGCCATGACAGCCAGTATCCACCGCGCACGAATCCGTGCCCGTCATCCGGCCGGGACAGGGGTCCGGGCGCGACCGGCCGGGATCAGCCCAGGGTGATGGGGTTGACGATGTCGGCGACGAAGAGCAGCGCGGACATCGCCAGGAACACGCCTGCCACGACGTAGGCCACCGGCATCAGGCGGGCGATGTCGAACGGCCCTGGATCCGGTCGCCCACGCACCTGCGCCACGGTGCCGCGGAGCTTCTCGTAGAGAGCCCCGGCCACGTGCCCGCCGTCGAGCGGGTAGATCGGCAGCAGGTTGAACAGGAACAGCACCAGGTTCACCCCGGCGAGCATCTGGAAGAAGAGGCTGACCTTCTCGAGGGCGCTCACCTTCTGGAGGGCGAAGACCTCGCCGGAGATGCGGCCGACGCCCACGACCCCGATGGGCCCGTTCGCGTCCCGCTTCGCCCCCATGAAGGCCGCCTGGAAGACCTGCGGAATCCGCTGGGGCATCTGGACCAGCTTCTGCACCGACCCGGAGACCACCATGCCCAGGTAGCTGGGCACGTCCGTGATCGATTGGCGGGCGAACCCTACGAGGGGGCTGACCCCCAGATAGCCGGCCGTGGTGGTCTTCTGGCTGGTTGCGTCGGTGTAGACGGTGTTCTCGATGGGGGTGACCGTGACGTCCCGTCGCTGGCCCTGCCGCTCGATGGTCAGGTCCAGCGGTCGCCCGGCCGAACCACGGATGGCGTCCTGGACGACGGTCCAACTGTCGAAGGCGGTCGGCTCGATCGGCTTCCCGCCCACCGCGAGGATCTTGTCGCCGGGCCGCAGCCCTGCCTTGGCCGCGGGGCTCTGCTCGGGCAGCGCGCAGCCCGCCTGGCCGGTGGCGCAGACCTTGCCCACGGGTGTCACGGGGGTGGTGCAGTCGGCGGCCTTGTCCGCCCCGGCCGGCAGCACGCACGCGGGGACCGAACGCAGCGTCGTCGTCACGACGCCGGTGCCGAACACGGTGAGCATGAGGGTGAAGAAGACGACCGCGAGCACGAGGTTGTGGAACGGCCCCGCGAACATCACGATGATCCGCTGCCACCAGGGCTTGCCGTAGAACACCCGGGCGCCGTCGGTGGGCAGGACGTCGTTGAGCGCCTGGCCCCGCACCTCGGCGATGAAGCGGCGCATGCGGGTGGCGCGCCTGCTCTCGCCCTCTTCGGCCGGCGGGATCATCCCGACGATCCGGATGTAGCCGCCGAGCGGGATCGCCTTGATGCCGTACTCGGTCTCGCCGCGCCGTCGGGACCAGATGGTGGGCCCGAACCCGACCATGAACTGCGGCACGCGCATGCCGAACCTGCGGGCCCAGAGGAAGTGGCCGAACTCGTGGAAGCCGATCGAGAAGAGCAGGCCCAGCGCGAAGGCGACGATGCCCAGGACGGTCAGCAGGGTCCCAGTCAGGTCAGCCTCCGGTGATCACGCCCCGGGCGTGCTTCCGGGCCCATTTCTCCGCGGCCAGCACGTCCTCGACGCAGGTGGGTGCGCCGAGGTCCGGCGCGTCGTCGAGGGTACGCGTGACGACGTCCACGATGCCGCGGAACGACAGCCGACCCGCCACGAAGGCGGCGACCGCCTCCTCGTTGGCGGCGTTGAACATCGCCGGGACGACACCGCCGGCCTCCCCTGCGGATCGGGCCAGGCGCACCGCGGGGAAGGCGACCTCGTCGAGAGGGGCGAACTCCCAGGCGCTCGCGGTCGACCAGTCCAGTGCCGGCTGGACGACGGGCAGCCGTTCGGGCCAGGCCAGTGCCAGTGCGATCGGCAGCCGCATGTCCGGGGGGCTGGCCTGAGCGATCGTCGCGCCGTCGGCGAAGGTGACCATCGAGTGCACGATCGACTGCGGGTGCACCACGACGTCGATGTCGGCGTACGGGACGCCGAAGAGCAGGTGCGCCTCGATCAGCTCCAGGCCCTTGTTGACCAGGGTCGCGGAATTGATCGTGACGACCGGCCCCATGTCCCAGGTGGGATGCGCGAGGGCCTGCTCCACCGTGACGCCGTCGAGGTCCGCCGCCGACCGGCCGCGGAACGGCCCGCCGCTGGCGGTGAGCACCAACCGCGCCACCTCGCCGCGGGATCCCCCGCGCAGGCACTGGGCGAGCGCCGAGTGCTCGGAGTCGACCGGCACGAGCTGGCCGGGTGCCGCGGCCGCGGTGACCAGGTCTCCCCCGGCGACCAAGGACTCCTTGTTGGCCAGCGCGACCGTGCGGCCGGCCTTCAGCGCCGAGAGCGTGGGCCCCAGACCGATCGACCCGGTGATCCCGTTGAGCACGACGTCGGCCGGGCGGGCGGCGAGATCCTCGGCGGCTCGCGGGCCGGCGAGGATCTCCGGAAGGGCGTACTCCCCCTTCGCCCAGCCCCGCTGGGAGGCTGCGGCGTAGAAGGCCAGTTGCAGGTCCTGGGCCGCGGTCGCCCGCGCCACCGCGACGGTGCGTACCCCGAGGGTCAGTGCCTGATCGGCCAGGCGCGCGACGTCCCCTCCCCCTGCGGCCAGGCCGGTGATCCGCAGCCGGTCGGGGTTCTGCTGCGCCACCGCGATCGCCTGCCGGCCGATCGAACCGGTCGAGCCGAGAACCGTGACCTCGCGCGGGGCATGCACGCAGGCATCTTCCCCGATGACGCGATGAACCCGCCGCGCCGTCCTCCCTCGTGCGGTGATCCGGAGCCGGTGCTGCCAGAATGCGTGGCGTGAGCGAGACGCAGCGGGTCAACCAGCCTGGTCGCGAAGAGGCCGTCGTCCGCACGGGCGAGCACCCGGTCGAGCACGAGCGCCCCGAGGACTGGGGCTGGCACGGGGAGACCGGCAAGTTGGGCCGCATCGGCGCCGTGATCGCGACCCTGGTGCTCCTGAGCTTCCTGATCGGCAATCACCAGGGGAAGGTCGAGGACCTCTACATCCTCGGCATCGTCGCGGTGATGATCATCATCATGATCCTGGACTGGCGGCGGCGGCGGAACGCCTGGCGCAGCCGCTGAGAAAGGACCCCGTCCTCCCCACTCCTCACAAGCTCGGAGCGGGACCCGGGACGGGGCCTCTCAGCTGACGCCGACGCCGATCGCCGCCCCGACCCCGTAGGTGACGCCTGCGGCGACCGCCCCGAAGAGCAGCTGCCGGGCCCCGGCGTACCACCACGCGCGCGGCGTGAAGCGAGAGGACAGCGCCCCGGCAACCAGCAGGCCGATCCCGCCGCACAGCAGGGCGACCCAGAGCAGCGAGAGGCCGAACAGGTAGGGCAGCAGCGGCACCAGTGCGCCGACCCCGAACGTCAGGAACGAGGAGACGGCGGCGACCCAGGGCGAGGGCCGGTCGTCGGGGCTCAGGCCCAGCTCCGCGACGACGTGCAGCCGCAGCGCCACCTCCGGGTCGCTGGACAACTGCACGGCGACCTCGCGAGCAAGCCGCTCGTCGACCCCCCGGACGCGCAGCATCTCGATCAGTTCCGCGAGTTCGCCGTCGGGATTGCGCTCGAGCTCCAGGCGCTCCTTGGCGATCTCCAGGTCGAGCTGCTCGTTCTGCGTCTTGACCGAGGTGTACTCGCCCAGCGACATCGAGATCGCGCCGGCGACCAGGCTGGCCACCCCGGAGAGCACGATGGTGTGGCTACCGGCACCCCCGCCTCCGACGCCCGCCACGAGGGCGGTGTTGGTCACCAGACCGTCCATCGCTCCGAAGACAGCGGCACGCAGCCAGCCGCCGGAGATGTCGGCGTGCGAGTGGTCGTGCGCCTCGGCCGCGGGCGCTGCTGCGGTCTCGCTCATGCCGTGCCCTCCAGGCCAGGCCCATCCGTCTCGGAGCCGAGCGGGACCGGTGGCTCCGCGGTGGGGGTGGGCATCGCCGGGGTCGGCAACGCAAGGCTCGGGACGCCGTCCACCCGGTCGGACGCCGCGAGCTGGCCGCAGGCACCGTCGATGTCCTGCCCCCGGGTGTCACGGACCGTCGTCGCCACACCCGCGGCGCGCAGGCGGGCGACGAACTCGCGCTGCGCGGGCAGCGGGCTGGCGTCCCACGGGCTGCCCGGCGTGGGGTTGAGCGGGATGAGGTTCACGTGCGCCAGCTTCCCGGCCAGCAGCTTGCCGAGCAGGTCGGCCCGCTCGGGCTGGTCGTTGACGTCGCGGATCAGCGCGTACTCCACCGAGTACCGGCGGCCGGTGCGCTCCGCGTAGGCGTCAGCGGCGGCGACCACCTCGTCGACCTTCCAGCGGGTGTTGATCGGCACGAGGCTGTCGCGCAGCTCGTCGTCCGGGGCGTGCAGGCTGACCGCGAGCGTCACGGCCATCCCTTCCTCGGTGAGCCGGCGGATCGCCGGTACCAGGCCGACGGTGGAGAGGGTGACCGCCCGCTGCGAGAGCCCGAGGCCATAGGGCGCAGTAGCGAGGAGGGCGCGCAGCGTCGTCCGGACGCGGGCGTAGTTGGCGAGGGGCTCCCCCATGCCCATGAAGACCACGTTGGACAGCCGGCCAGGGCCGCCCGGGATCTCGCCGGACGCCATCGCGGCGGCAGCGGCGACGGCCTGGCCGATGATCTCCGCCGCCGAGAGGTTGCGGGTCAGGCCCCCCTGCCCGGTGGCGCAGAAGGGGCAGGCCATGCCGCAGCCGGCCTGGCTGGAGATGCAGACCGTCGCCCGGTCGGGGTAGCGCATGAGGACGCTCTCGACCAGCGCACCGTCGTGCAGCCGCCAGAGCGTCTTCCTGGTGCGGCCACCGTCGGCGGACAGGTGCCGCACGGGGGTGAGCAAGCCGGGCAGCAGCGCCTCAGCGAGCGCCTCCCGCGCGGCGGCCGGAACGTCGGTCATCTGCGCCGGGTCGGTGACCCCGCGGTAGAAGTGCCGGGCCAGCTGGTCGGCCCGGAACGCCGGCTGGCCGAGCTCGGCGACCGCCGCGCGCGCCTCGTCGCGGGTCAGATCGGCAAGGTGGCGGGGCGGCATTCCGCGGCGCGGGGCATCGAAGACCAGGGGCAGGGCAGTCATAACGTGTTCATGGTCCCATCCCTGGGGGAAGGCCGGGCCACGGCGAGGCGAACCTCACCTTCCGGTGCAACGCTCGCTGCATGAGCCGGCTGGACGACGTCGACCTGAGCCTCCGCTTGTCGAAGAAGGAGGGGAACCGGCAGCTCGCGGCCGCACAGGAGCGCCTGGTGCACCTGCGGCTCCTGCTGGGCGGCCAGATCGGCCCCGGTGAGATCGGCCCTCCGCTCTGTGTGCTCTTCGAAGGCTGGGACGCCTCCGGCAAGGGTGGCGCGATCCAGCGGCTGGTCAGCGAGCTCGACCCACGCCACGTGCGGGTCGCCCAGTTCGCGGCCCCCACGCCGGACGAGAAGCGGCACCACTTCCTGAAGCGGTTCTGGCCCGTCCTTCCCGGTTGGGGCGGCATGGCCGTGCTCGACCGCACCTGGTACGGGCGGGTGCTCGTCGAGCGGGTCGAGGGGTTCACGCCGGAGGAGGCCTGGCGGCGGGCCTACGGCGAGATCGTCGACCTCGAGACGGCGCTGGCGGCCGAGGGCACGATCCTGGTCAAGTTCTGGATGCACGTCTCCTCCGAGGAGCAGCTGCGCCGGTTCCAGCGGCGCCAGGACGACCCGTACAAGGCGTGGAAGCTGACCGAGGAGGACTGGCGCAACCGGAAGCAGCGACCGGCGTACGAGGCGGCCGTCGAGGAGATGCTCGAGCGCACCGACCTCCCGGCCGCGCCCTGGCACGTGGTGGCCGCCGAGGACAAGCGCTGGGCCCGGGTGGATGTGGTCCGAACCGTCTGCGGCGCGATCGAGGACGCGCTCGAGGCGCGCGGGATCGATCCCGATCCCCCGCTGTCCTGAGCTAACCCGCCGACCCGAGATCGGCGTGCTGCCGGACCCAGGCGTGCATCGCGATCCCGGCGGCTACCCCCGCGTTGATCGAGCGGGTCGAACCGAACTGTGCGATGGAGACGGTGTGGGCCGCGCCGTCGCGCGCCTCGGGGGTGAGCCCGGGCCCCTCCTGGCCGAACAGCAGCACGCATCGCTCGGGCAGGACGGCAGTCTCGATGGGTTCGGCACCCGGACCGTTGTCGACGGCCACGACCGCCAGGCCCTGCTCGCGCGCGAACGTCAGCAGGTCCGCCACGTGGCCGTGGTGCCGAAGGTGCTGGTACCGGTCGGTGACCATCGCGCCTCGGCGGTTCCAGCGTCGTCGTCCGACGACGTGCACCTCGGCGGCGAGGAAGGCGTTGGCGGTGCGGACCACGGTGCCGATGTTGAGGTCGTGGCCGAAGTTCTCGATGGCCACGTGGAAGGGATGCCGGCGGCGGTCGAGGTCGCCCACGATCGCCTCGACGGTCCAGTAGCGGTAGCGGTCGACGACGTTGCGCCGGTCGCCATGGGCGAGCAGCGCGGGGTCGTACCGCGGGTCCTCGGGCCAGGGCCCCTCCCATGGCCCGACGCCGACCGTCGTCCCCCAGTCGGTGGGCCCGCGAAGATCGTCGTCCGCCACGCAGGCAGGATCGCAGGGTGTCCTCGAACGTCCTCGTCCACCTCATCGAACCGGCCGCCTGGCGGGCGGCCCTGGACGAGGGGGCGGTGCGCCCGCCGTCGCTGGCGGACCAGGGGTTCGTGCACCTGTCGACCCCGGGCCAGGTGCATCTGCCGGCACAGGCCCTCTACCCCGGCCAGCGCGACATGGTCCTGCTGGTGGTCGATCCCGCCCGGCTGATCGACCCGGTGCGTTACGAGCCCGGGGTGCCGGCGGACCCGGACAGCATGTCGTTCCCCCACCTGTACGGGCCGTTGCCGGTGACCGCGGTGACCGCCGTCGTCCCCTACCGCCCGCCGGCACCGTTCCCGCTCCCCGGGCCGGAGGACCGCCTCGGCCGGGCACTGGCGTTCGCCACCTCCCTCCCGGTCCGGCGGGCGGTGGGTGTCGGGGACGTGCCGGGTGGCGTCGCGGTGCTCGACCCGGACGTCCCGTACTCGCGGGACAACAACCGGCTCCTCTTCACCGAGCCGGTGGAAGCCGCAACGGTCGAGAAGGCCACCGGCGAGGTGGCCGGCAACGCCGGCTGGCCGCACCTGACGGCGGCGCTGATGTGGCCGCAGGCGGCGGCCGTGGCCGCAGAACTGGGCGACCGTGGCTGGACTCCCCAGGAGCTCGTGCTCATGGCGCGCCCGGCGGTACCCACGCCCGGAGGCGCACGGGTCGAGATCGTGGACCAAAGCGAGGTGCACGGGTTCTGGCAACGCTCCTGGCGGCAGGTGCTGCCCCTCGCCGGGTCGCAGCTGGACCGGGTGATCGCCCAGTTGATCCGCAGAGAACACCTGAACGACCAGGTCGTGGCCGTGACGGATCTCGTGGTCCGGGAGGACGGCCGGGTGGTGGCCGCGGGTCAACTGCGCGTCGACGGCGCGACCGCGGCGGTGGACTCGGTACTGACCGATCCCGATGCCCGTGGCCGCGGCTACGCCGACGCGATCCTGGCTCGGACGATCGACCTGGCGGCCGCCGCCGGGTGCGACCTGGTCGTGCTCGAGGCGGCGGGAGAGGGCTGGCCGCGGCACTGGTATGCCCGCCGCGGTTTCGACGTGGTGGGCGAGGTCTGGGAGGTCGTCCGGCCGGGCTGAGGGCGTCAGACGGGCGCGAGCACCGAGAGCAGCAGGAACGCAACCGCGGCGGAGGGCAGCAGCGAGTCCAGCCGGTCCATCAGACCGCCGTGGCCGGGCAGCAGGTGACCCATGTCCTTGATGCCGAGGTCCCGTTTGATCAGGGACTCCGCCAGGTCGCCGAGGGTGGCGGTGACGGCGATGGCCGCGCCGTAGAGAGCCCCGGCCCACCACGGTCCGTCCAGGGCCAGCGCGATGACCGGCGTGGCCACCAGGATGCAGGCCAGCACCGACCCGGCGAGACCCTCCCAGGACTTCTTCGGGCTGATCGAGGGCGCCAGCGGGTGCTTGCCCAACAGCACGCCTGCCGCATAGCCGCCGACATCGCTGCAGACCACCGTGGCAATGAAGGCCAGCACGCGCGCGACACCGTCGTCGGGCACGAGCAGCAGCACGGCGAACCCGGCGAGCAGCGGCACGTACAACGCGACGAGCACGCCGGCCGCGGCGTCCCGCAGGTAACCGGCGGGACCGTCGGCCAGCCGCCACAGGACGACGGCCAGCGCGGTGACCAGGAAGCCGACGACCAGCCCGGTCGAGCCCCTGGTCCACGCCAGGATCTCCATGGCGACCGAGCCGACGAGGAGGGGAATCAGCGGTGGACGGAAGCGACCTGCCTGCAGCGCCCGGGTGAGCTCGATGACGCCGACGACCGCTGCGGCGGTGACCACGGCGAGGAAGGCCGGACGCCAGAGCAGCAACGAGGCCAGGATGAGGGCGCCCAGCCCGAGACCGACCCCGATCGCGGCGCGGAGGTTGCGCCCGGCACGACCCGGCGCCTGCTCCGTGGTGGGGACCGGCTCGGGGTCCACGACGGCTTCGGGAGCCTGGAGGTCCAGGACCGTCTCGGGGTCCAGGACCGCCTCGGGTGACTCGGGGTTCGTGCCGCCCGGCCGCGGCGGAGCGGGTCGCTCCCCGCGGATCGAGACCGGTCCGGTGTCGTCGCCCGGGCGGTCGGCGAGGGGCGTCCCGAGCCATGGCAGCCGCGCGGTAGCCGGCTCGGCGGAGGCCGGCCGGTCGGCGGAGCCCGGCCGGTCGGCGGAGGAGGGTGGGGTCATGGGGGCAGGAGAACCGTCGGGCCTTCAGACCTCGAGCAGTTCGGTCTCCTTGTGCTTCACCGCGTCGTCGATGCTGTGCACGTGCTGGGCGGTGAGGTCGTCGAGCTCCTTCTCCGCGCGACGCACGTCGTCCTCCCCCGCCTCGCCGTCCTTGACGATGCGGTCCAGCTCTTCCTTCGACCGGCGGCGGATGTTGCGGATCGCGACCTTGGCGTCCTCGCCCTTGGCCCGCGCCATCTTCACCAGGTCACGACGGCGTTCCTCGGTGAGCTGTGGGAAGACCACGCGGAGCAGGTGCCCGTCGTTGGTGGGGTTCACCCCGAGGTCACTGTCCCGGATGGCCTTCTCGATGGCCCCGAGCTGGCTGGTGTCGTAGGGCTTGACGACCGCCATGCGGGCCTCGGGCACGGTGATCGACGCCATCTGCGGGACCGGCGTAGGAGCGCCGTAGTAGTCCACGACGATCTTGCTGAACATCGACGGGGCCGCGCGGCCGGTGCGAACCGAGCCGAGGTCCTCGCGGGCGACCGACAGAGCCTTGTCCATCCGCTCCTCGGCATCGAGCAGGGTGTCGTCGATCACGGGTCTTCCCTCCATCGGCGGCCCAACTCTGGTGGCCGTCGGCTCAACTGATTCTCGTCCTGGGTGCCGATCGGCCGGCCGAGCTCAGCTCGGCTGACTGATCAGCGTGCCGATCCTCTCACCCGCAGCCGCCCTGGCAATGTTGCCGTCGCGCAGCAGGTTGAACACCACGATGGGCATCGAGTTGTCCATGCACAGGCTGATCGCCGTCGCGTCGGCCACCTTGAGCTGCTTGGCCAGCACGGTCGCGTAGTCCAGATCGTGGTACATGACGGCGTCCGGGTTGGTCCTCGGGTCGTCGTCGTAGACGCCGTCGACGCCGTTCTTACCCATGAGCAGCACCTGGCACTCGATCTCCAGGGCGCGCTGCGCTGCCACGGTGTCGGTGGAGAAGTAGGGCATCCCGGCGCCCGCGCCGAAGATGACCAGGCGCCCCTTCTCCAGGTGCCGGATCGCCTTCCGCGGGATGTAGGGCTCGGCGACCTGCCCCATGGTGATCGCCGACTGGATGCGGGTCGGCAGACCGGCCTTCTCGCAGAAGTCCTGCAGGGCCAGGCAGTTCATGACCGTGCCCAGCATGCCCATGTAGTCAGCCTTGGTGCGGTCCATGCCCGCCTGGCTGAGCTCGGCACCCCGGAAGAAGTTGCCGCCGCCCATGACCACGGCGACCTGGGTGCCCTTGGCGACCACTTCGGCCAACTGCTCGGCGATCCCCCGCACGATGTCGGCGTCGACGCCCACCTTGCCACCGCCGAAGGTCTCACCGGAGAGCTTGAGCAACACCCGGTGGTAGCCGGTGTGGTCGGCGGGCTGGAACGCCGTGGGCGCGGACAACGGGGGGGTGGTGTCGGTCAACGCGTCATCCCTCGCTCGATGTGGATGGATTGATCCTGCCGCATGGCGGTGGGCCGGACCCCACCGGACAGGCGAACGGCCCCGCCCCCGAACCTGGGGGCGGGGCCGTTCGGCAAGGGGTCCTTGCTCAGGCCTGGCCGACCTCGAAGCGGGCGAAGCGCTCCACGGTCATGCCGGCGTCGTCGACGATCTGCTTCACCGTGCGCTTGGGCTCCGTGATCGACGGCTGCTCGAGGAGGACGAAGTCCTTGTAGAAGGCGTTGACCCGACCGTCGACGATCCGGCTGATCGCCTGCTCGGGCTTGCCCTCCTCCTTGGCCGTCTGCTCGGCGACCCGACGCTCGGTCTCGACCGCCTCGGCCGGGACCTCCTCGCGGGTGAGGAAGCGCGGGCGCGCGGCCGCGATGTGCATCGCCAGGCTGCGTGCGGCCTCCTCGCTGCCACCGCTGTACTGCACGGCCACACCGATGGCCGGGGGCAGGTCGGTGGCCCGCTTGTGCAGGTAGGTGGCGGTGTCGCCGTCGAAGACGACGAAGCGGCTGAGCACGAGCTTCTCGCCGATGCGGGCGGACTCGGACTCCACCAGGGCGGCCACGGTCTGGCCGTCGACGTCGGTGGCGAGCAGCGCGTCGACATCAGCCGGCTGCTGCGTGAGGACGACGTCGAGGAGCCGCTCGGCGAGCTTCACGAAGTCAGCGTTCTTGGCGACGAAGTCGGTCTCGCAGTCGAGCTCGAGCAGCGCGCCGTCCTTGCTCACGACCACACCATTGGTGGTGGAGCGCTCGAGGCGCTTGCCCACGTCCTTCGCGCCCTTGATCCGCAGGAACTCGACGGCCTTGTCGTAGTCGCCGTCGGCCTCGGTGAGCGCCTTCTTGCAGTCCATCATGCCGGCGCCGGTGGCGTCGCGAAGACGCTTGACGTCGGCGGCGGTGAAGTCAGCCATGTCACTTCCTCTGAATCTCTGGGGTGGTGCGCGCTCCTGGCTCAGCGCGCGGGTGGTGCGGGCGTGCCGGGGCGCCGTCCCCACGGGAAACCCGGGGAGACGGCGCCGACCGGATCAGGCCTGGGGGGCGGACTCGCCCTCGGCGGGAGCAGCCGACTCGGCCGGTGCGGCTGCCTCGGCCGGTGCGGCTGCCTCGGCGGGAGCGGCAGCCTCGGCGGGAGCGGCAGCGGCGTCGCCGCCGGTCAGGAGCTCGCGTTCCCAGTCGGCCAGCGGCTCGTCGCCACCGATGGCCGGCTCCGCGCCGTCCTCGCGGCCGGCGTTGGCCTGCGCGGCGGAGCGGGCCATGAGGCCCTCGGCGACGGCGTCGGCGATCACGCGGGTGAGGACGGCGATGCTGCGGATGGCGTCGTCGTTGCCCGGGATCTTGTAGTCGACCTCGTCGGGGTCGCAGTTGGTGTCCAGGATCGCGACGACCGGGATGTTGAGCTTGCGCGCCTCGCCGACGGCGATGTGCTCCTTCTTGGTGTCCACGATCCAGATGGCGCTGGGCACCTTCTGCATGTCGCGGATACCGCCGAGGCTGCGCTCGAGCTTGGCCTTCTCGCGGCTGAGGACCAGCTGCTCCTTCTTGGACAGGCTGACCAGCACGCCGGTCTGCTCCATGTCCTCGAGCTCCTTGAGCCGCTGGAGCCTCTTGTGCACGGTCTGG
>JAODNN010000056.1 GCA_025465355.1 Blastococcus sp.
CTTGAGGAGATCTTCGGCACGGAGCTGCCGCTGCTGGGCGGTGCGGCATGAGGATCAACGTCCGAGTCAGCCTCGACTCCTACGACTACGCCCACCCCAGCACCAAGGAGTGCCAGGTCTACGTCGAGCTGGAGGACGTGGCGCGTGCCTCGTACCTGCTGCCCGCCGACCGCTTCGACGCCCTGCGGGACGCCGAGTGGGGCGAGGTCCTGGACGCCGCTCACGAGTACTTCGAGGGCAGCGGCTGGGTGAGCGACTCCGGCAGCACGGGGGCTCGCGCTGCGGTGCGTGCCTGGCTGGCGGTCGATGAGAACCGTGACCTGATGAATGAGGCGTGGTTCCAGGACCGGGCGCAGAAGGATCCGGTGTCGCGATCGCTGCTAGCCGACAAGGCGCGGCTGACCACCGAGCTGGAGCGGCTGCGCGAGTGGGCTGCGGCCCGCGAGAAGCGTGACGAGGAGATCCTCGGAGTGCTCGGCCGCGTCGACATTCGGGATAGCGCTGAGGCGTGGGACCTGGGCATGTCGGTCCTGACTCATCTCGATGGGCCGCCGGTGCGGTCGTCGCGGGAGGAGCGGGATGAGGGCCTGCGGGCGCTGATCTCTCAGCTGCGGGCCGAGGTGGAGCGGCTGACGGCCCTGGTGGCTGCGATGCACGCCGCGTCCGTCGGTGAGACGCGCCCGCCGCTGCTCGGCCTGGTCGAGGACGTGGCCATCACCCGGGGGTCGTTCTTGGCGCAGTCCCATCGGGCCGACATCCTCGACGGGATCGCCCGCGGGCTGCAGGCCCGGGTCGCCGAGCTGGACCAGCTGCCCGAGAAGCTGCGCCTCAGTGAACGCGCAGTCCGCGAGATGCACGACGGCATCAACCGCATCGCAAGCGAAGCCGACCAGCGCCAGATCAACGGATTCAACCTGGCGCTCGAACGGATCCGCGCGGTGGCCCGGGACGTCTGGACTCCGAGTGACTTGCTGGCGCTGCTCGATGAGCTGAAGGGCGCCCCGGTCGCCGAGCCGGAGGCCGCACAGGCCCCGGCCGAGGTGACCGTGTACCGCGCCTGGTACGAGCCCGACGCCCTCTCTCTCGGCCTCTACACCACAGAGAAAGCCGCCCAAGCGCACTGCGACGAACTGCTGCGCCGCGAGAACGCCGGCCGCTCGTGGGACTGGGCGCCCGACGACGAAGGCGACCTGGTGCAGGTCTTCGTCAGCAAGCTCGCGGACCGGCCGGAGCAGACGACGGGCTACATCGTCACCCCCGTCACCGTCGCCGCCGAGTACGACGCGGAGGCCGACGAATGATCGTCCTCGTCGCCGACGCGATCGTGCTGGCTGTTCTGGCCCTGACCGTCTGGGTCATCAACGGTGCTCACCTGCCCGTGGACCTGGCGCACGCGCTCGCTGCGCAGGTCGTGGCGGCTGTCGTGACGGTGGTTGCTCTGGTCGAGCTGGGTCGTTTCCACGCCCGCCGCGCCGCTGGGGGTGGGGACCGGTGAAGCAGTGGATCAGCCACCCGTACTTCCGGCTCCGTGACGTGGAGACCGGCTTGCTCCACGGCCACATCCGCTGGCCCGAGGGACGCCCGCCGACCCCGTACGGCTGCCGCTGGTGCGGCGAAAAACGGGGCCACCACGGCCGTCAGTACCTGCGCAGCAAGGGCATCCACGGCTGGGAGCGCCCGACCGAGGCACAGATCCTCGCCCGGATGCGGGCCCGCCGCAGGGCGCGCGGCTGCCGCTGCCACCTGCCGTACGTGGACCCCTACCGCTGCGAAGCGGACGACTGCTCGATGCACAACTACCTGCTCGGCCTGTGGATGACCCCGCTCTCCGCCGCCGACGCCATGGGCCTTGCCCGCAGCGCAGCCCGCACCAACACCACCGGGGGAACCAATGCCTGACCGCCAGATGCCCGTGAGCGGGCCGCACCGCATCTATGTGGAGGCCATCCCCACCGGGGCCCGCCTCGACATCACCGCATACCTGGAGACCGCCGTCCTCGCCCTGATCCGCGACCACCTCGACGAACTCAACGACCTCGCCGAGCTGGACGTGTCCGCGCAGCACCAGATCTCCACCGGCAACTCCGACTCCTACGCCGGGCATGAGCGGGACGCCCGCATCGAGGAGCTGGTGGCCGGCCTGTCGCCGCAGTTGCCGGTGTATGGGCCGCAGGTCGCCAAGCTCGCGGATGCGCTGCACCAGATCGCGCGGCCGAAGGGCCTCCCAGGGCAGCGTCAGGGTGGTGCAGCCGCATGAACGCCCGGAGCGAACTGCGCGAGCTGCTGCTCCGCGACTACGACGCCGTGACGGTTGAAGCCGTGATGGCCCGGGACCACGCCGAGGTGCTGCGCGAGGCCGCCACCAACCAATGGGCATTCGCCCGCGAGCACTGGATCCCGACCGACGACGACAGCCCCTCAGCCTCCCGCAGGAAAGACCACAAGTTCGGCGCAGCCGAACGGCTCATCAGCCTCATCGACCCCGCCGCGCCCGCCCTGATGCCGCGCCACATCAACATCATCCCCAAGGGCGCCGGATTCCTGGTCCGCTGGCAGCTGGGCGAGGAAACGAACTCGGTATGGCGTGCGTCGCGCGTCGGCGCCGATGCGCTGGCTG
>JAODNN010000181.1 GCA_025465355.1 Blastococcus sp.
GAGTTGGCACTCTCGATATCAATCAACCAAAGGAATCCCCACCACGAGCCCGAAGACCCGCGGCACGGGGTTATTACTTGGCACTGACTTTCGGCACGCTGTTGAGTTCTCAAGGAGCGGACGCGCAGAAACTAGACCCTCTCGGGCTTCGTCTCAGGCGACTTGTTCGACTGTACGCCGTGCTGCGCATCGGTGGGGCCCTGGGGGCTTTCCCGGCTGGCCTTCCGGCCGCGCGGCGCATTGAGAACGATACACCATCCGCGGGGTCCCTGCACGGGGGGCCCAGACGGGCTGCCCGTCCCCCGGAGGACACCCGGGCGGACCTGGGCGCTCAGAGACCCAGGAGGCTCTCGATACCCACGGTGAGGCCGGGTCGGCGTCCGATCTCGCGCACCGCCAGCAGGACGCCGGGCATGAAGGACGCCCGGTCGAACGAGTCGTGCCGGAGGGTCAGGGTCTCTCCGGCCGCCCCCATCAGCACCTCCTGGTGGGCCACGAGCCCGGCCAGCCGCACGGAGTGCACCGGCACGCCCTCGACGTCGGCGCCACGCGCGCCGGGAAGCGCATCCGTGGTCGCGTCGGGCGAGGGCGGGAGGCCGACGGCCCGGCGCGCGGCGGCGACCAGCCGCGCGGTGCGGACGGCTGTGCCGGAGGGGGCGTCGACCTTGTTCGGGTGGTGCAGCTCGACGATCTCCACGGAGGGGAAGAACCGCGCCGCCTCCTGGGCGAAGCGCATCAGCAGCACCGCGCCGATCCCGAAGTTCGGGGCGATGAGCACCCCGACATCCGGCTTGGGCTTCAGCCATTCGGCAATGGTCGCTAGCCGGGCCTCGTCGAACCCCGTCGTCCCGACCACGCAGTTGATGTTCTGGTCGATGCAGAACCGGATGTTGTCCATGACGACGTCCGGGTGGGTGAAGTCCACGACTACCTGGGTGCCGGCGTCGGCGACGTTGAACAGCCACTCACCCTGCTCGACCATCGCCACGAGTTCGAGGTCGTCGGCGGCATCGACCGCCTTCACCACCTCCGTCCCCATGCGGCCGCGTGCGCCGAGTACGGCGACGGAGATGACCGGTGCCTCGTCGGTGGACGGGGCGGAGTCCTGCTGACCGGGGGCGGAGGTGCTCGTCGTCACGCTGTCAGGCTTCCCGGCGGAGGGCCGCGACGCAACACCGCAGGTCAGGACCTCACAACCGGTCGAGGTCGGCCTCGCGGTACGGGCCGACGACGGCCAGGCAGGTCTCGCGGCTGAACAGCTCCGTGGCGACCGCGCGCACCTGGTCCGGGTCGACGGCGTCCAGCCGGGCGAGGACCTCACGCACCGGCAGGTACTCCCCGAAGGAGAGCTCGCTCTTGCCCAGGCGGCTCATCCGGGAGCCGGTGTCCTCCAGCCCCAGGACGAGGCCGCCCTTGAGCTGACCACGCCCACGAGCCACCTCCTCGGCGGTGAGGCCGTCGGAGGCCACGCGGGCGAGTTCCTCGCGGACCAGCCGGAGCACCTCCGGCACCCGCTTCTTGGCGCAGCCCGCATACACGGAGAAGGAACCGGCGCCCGAATAGTGGGTCAGGGCCGAGCCGACGCTGTACACCAGGCCGCGCTTCTCGCGGATCTCCTGGAACAGCCGCGAACTCATCCCACCGCCGACGGCGGTGTCCAGCACGGCCCCGGCGTAGCGCCGCTCATCGAGGCGACCCATGGCGTGGGTGCCCAGCAGCAGGTGGGTCTGCTCGGTGGTCCGGGAGATCAGCCCGACGGGGCTGGCCGGCCGGTCCCCCGCGGCCTCGCCCAGCCGTAGCGGTGCCGGCCGGGCATCTCCGCTCAGGCGGTCACCGAAGGCCGCAGTCACCAGATCGAGCACCTGCTGGTGGTCGACCCGTCCGGCGGCGGTGACCACGATCGACGGCATCGTGTATCGCCCGTGATACCAGCCGTCGATGGCGTCCCGGGTCAGACCCTCGATGGATTGGACCGTGCCGAGGACCGAGCGACCGAGGGGGGTGTCGCCGAAGAGCGTCTCGGAGAACAGGTCGTGCACCGCATCGGCAGGCTCGTCATCCCGCATGGCGATCTCCTCGAGCACCACCGTGCGCTCGGATTCGAGGTCGGCCGCGGTGTTGCATGCCTCGGTGACGAGATCGGAGAGCAGGCTGACCGCCAGCGAGAGGTCGGTGGCGAGCACGTTCGCGTAGTAGCAGGTGTGCTCCTTGGCGGTGAAGGCGTTCATCTCACCGCCGACGGCGTCCATCGCCGTCGCGATCTCGAGGGCACTGCGGGTCCGCGTCCCCTTGAACAGCAGGTGCTCGAGGAAGTGCGACGAGCCGGCCAGCTCCGGAGGCTCGTCCCGGGAGCCGACGCCGACCCAGATGCCCAGGGTCGCCGACAGGACCCCGGGCATCGTCTCGGTCAGCACGCGCAGGCCACCGGGTAGCTCGGTGCGTTCCACCCGGCCGCCGACCTCGTCGAGGTCGAGCACCTGGGTCTGCCCGACAGGAACCGGGGCGGACGCCTGCGCGCCCGCCCCGGTTCCCTTGATGTCAGTCGTCACTCACCCGTGGGTGCAGCGGCCTCGGCCGGAGCCGCGGCTCCGGCGTCACCCTCGGCGACCGGCACGAGGCTGATCTTGCCGCGGGCGTCGATGTCGGTGATCTCCACCTGCATCTTGTCGCCGACGTTGGCCACGTCCTCGACCTTGCCGATCCGCTTGCCGCCGCCGAGCTTGCTGATGTGCACCAGGCCGTCCCGGCCGGGCAGCAGCGAGACGAAGGCGCCGAACGGCGTGGTCTTGACGACCGTGCCGAGGAAGCGCTCCCCCACCTTGGGCAGCGTCGGGTTGGCGATCGCGTTGATCCGGTCGACCGCGGCCTGCGCCGACGGGCCGTCGGAGGCGCCGACATAGATCGTGCCGTCGTCCTCGATGGTGATGTCGGCGCCGGTCTCGTCCTGGATCGCGTTGATCATCTGGCCCTTGGGGCCGATGACCGCACCGATCTTGTCGACGGGGATGCGCACCGTGGTCACCCGCGGGGCGTAGGGGCTCATCTCGTCGGGGCCGTCGATGGCCTCGCCCATGACGTCGAGGATGTGCAGCCGGGCCGCGCGGGCTTGGGTCAGCGCACTGGCGAGGACGTCGGAGGGGATGCCGTCGAGCTTCGTGTCCAGCTGGAGGGCCGTGACGAAGTCCTTGGTACCGGCGACCTTGAAGTCCATGTCACCGAAGGCGTCCTCGGCGCCGAGGATGTCGGTCAGCGCCACGTACTCCATCTTGCCGTCGACCTCGTCGGACACCAGGCCCATGGCGATGCCGGCGACCGGCGCGCGCAGCGGCACACCGGCGTTGAGCAGCGACAGGGTGGAGGCACAGACCGAGCCCATGGACGTCGAGCCGTTGGAGCCCAGCGCCTCGGAGACCTGCCGGATCGCGTAGGGGAACTCCTCGCGGTCGGGCAGCACGGGCAGGAGGGCCCGCTCGGCGAGCGCCCCGTGGCCGATCTCGCGGCGCTTCGGTGAACCCACGCGACCGGTCTCACCCGTGGAGTACGGCGGGAAGTTGTAGTTGTGCATGTAGCGCTTGCGGTTCTCCGGCGAGAGCGTGTCCAGCTGCTGCTCCATCCGGAGCATGTTCAGCGTGGTGACGCCCAGGATCTGGGTCTCGCCGCGCTCGAAGAGCGCCGAACCGTGCACGCGCGGGACGACCTCGACCTCGGCCGACAGCGGCCGGATGTCGGTCAGGCCACGGCCGTCGATGCGGACGTGGTCGCGCAGGATCCGCTGGCGGACGACCTTCTTGGTCAGCGCGCGGAAGGCTCCCGAGATCTCCTTCTCGCGGCCCGGGAACTGGTCGGCCAGCGCGGCCTTGACCTCGTCCTTGAGCGAGTCGGTCGCTTCCTCGCGCTCGTGCTTGCCGGGGATGGACTGCACCTGGGCCAGCCGGTCCCCGACGACGGACTCGACCGCGGCGTAGACGTCGTCCTGGTAGTCGAGGAAACGGGGGAACTCGGCGACCGGCTTGGCTGCCTTCTCGGCCAGCGCCGACTGTGCCTCGCACAGCGCCTTGATGAACGGCTTGGCCGCCTCGAGGCCCTGCGCCACGACCTCCTCGGTCGGGGCGGTGGCCCCGCCGGCGACGAGGGCGATCGTCTTCTCGGTGGCCTCGGCCTCGACCATCATGATCGCGACGTCGCCGTCCGGGAGGACGCGCCCGGCCACGACCATGTCGAAGACGGCGTCCTCGAGCTCGGTGTGCGTCGGGAAGCCGATCCACTGGCCGTTGACCAGGGCGACGCGGGTGCCGCCGACCGGGCCCGAGAACGGCAGGCCGGAGAGCTGGGTGGACGCCGAGGCGCCGTTGATCGCCAGGACGTCGTAGAGGTGGGTCGGGTCCAGCGACAGGACGGTGATGACCACCTGGACCTCGTTGCGCAGCCCCTTGGCGAAGGTCGGTCGCAGCGGGCGGTCGATCAGCCGGCAGGTGAGGATCGCGTCCTCGGAGGGGCGGCCCTCGCGACGGAAGAACGAGCCGGGGATGCGCCCGGCGGCATACATCCGCTCCTCGACATCGACGGTGAGCGGGAAGAAGTCGAACTGCTCCTTGGGCTGCCGCCCGGCCGTGGTGGCCGAGAGCAGCATGGTGTCGCCCATGCTGACGACGACGGAGCCGGCGGCCTGACGGGCGAGCCGGCCGGTCTCGAAGGTGACGGTCCGGCTGCCGTAGCTGCCGTTGTCGATGACCGCGGTGGCGGTGGTGACGCCGTCCTCGGGGTCGAACTCGGCGGCGGTGGTACCGGTGGTGGGTGCGGACATGTGTCCTTCTCTCTCTTCGTCGCATCCGGCCTCGTGCCGACCTGCGACTCCTCTTACGGCGAGCTTCGCCGTCCTGCGTCCGGGGCGACCGGTGCTCGATCGAAGCCCTCGGGCGGTGTTCTTCCCCGCAGCGGGGAAGCCACTCCCCCTGCGGGGGATCTCCCGGGGGCCACTACCGAGGACCGGCCCTTGCGGGACACGTTCGGCGGCTGGCCGGTGGGCCCGTGCGGCGGGTGCCGCACGAGAGAGGGGACCGTCCCGGTTGTCCGGGAACGGCCCCCTCGACGTGCTAGCGGCGCAGGCCGAGCCGCTCGATGAGCGAGCGGTACCGGGTGATATCGGTCTTCGCCAGGTAGTTCAGCAGCCGGCGACGCCGGCCGACCAGCAGGAGCAGGCCCCGCCGGCTGTGGTGGTCGTGCTTGTGCAGCTTGAGGTGCTCGGTGAGGTCGCTGATCCGGCGGGTCAGCATCGCGACCTGCACCTCGGGCGAACCGGTGTCGTTCTCGACCGTCGCGTAGTCGGTCATGATCTGCTTCTTGAGAGCGCTGTCGAGCGCCATGGTTCGCCTCCCGGCGGGTCACGTGTGGCCCCCGGTCTGGTTCACGGGGGCAGGTCTCACACAACCGGGTCGCCCCGGCGGATTCCCAGGCTACCAGCGACGTTGTCGGTGGTCGCCGCCCGATGGATCAGCCGACTGCCCCGGAAGGGTCAGGCGTCCGGGGGCAGACCCAGCACCGTGCGGGTGTCCATGACGTCCTTGTCCATCGCCTGCACCAGGGCATCCGCGTCCGGGAAGGCCGCCATCGGCCGGAGCTGCTGGATGAACTCGACGCCCACGTGTTCGCCGTAGAGGTCGCCGTCGTAGTCGAGCAGGTACGCCTCAACCGTGCGCCGGCTGCCCTGGAACGTCGGGTTGGTGCCGACCGAGATCGCCGCCGGGAACCGGCCCGGGGTGCCGGAGTCGGGGTCGCGGGTCACCAGATAGCCGGCGTAGACGCCGTCTGCCGGGATCGCCGTGAACGGTGGGGTCTCCACGTTCGCCGTCGGGTAGCCCAGCGCCCGCCCACGCCGGTGGCCGCGCACCACGACGCCGTCCACCCGGTGCGGCCGCCCGAGGGCCCGTGCCGCGGGGACCATGTCGCCCGCGGCGACGCAGGCCCGGACGTAGGTGGAGGAGATCGACACGGTGTCCGTTCCGGGGCCGTCGTCGGCGGAGTCGACCTCCATGCTGACGTTGGCCAACTCGACGCCCTCGACGGCGAACCCGAACCGGCGTCCCTCGTCGGCGAGCGTCGCGACCGTCCCGGCCGCGCGGTGGCCGTAGGTGAAGTTCTCCCCCACCACCACCTGGGCGGCATGGAGGTGCTCGACGAGCACGGTGTGGGTGAACGTCTCCGGGCTCAGCCGCATGAACTCCTGCGTGAACGGCAGGACGCACATGGCGTCCACCCCGAGCTCGGCGACGAGCTCGGCCTTGCGGTCCATCGAGGTCAGGATGGCCGGGTGCGATCCCGGGCGGACCACCTCGGCCGGATGCGGATCGAACGTGAGCAACAGGCACGGACGGCGCAGCGCCCGCGCCCGGGCCACCGCCGCTCCGATCAGCTTCTGGTGCCCGCGATGGACGCCGTCGTACATGCCGACGGTGACGACGGTGCGTCCGAGATCCCCGGGGGTGACCTCCAGCCCCCTCCAGCGCTGCACGCGTGGACGTCCCTCGACCGGCGCGGCGCTCAGGCGACCCGGTGCAGCCAGCCGCGGGTGTCGGCCACCCGCCCGTGCTGGATGTCGAGGAGGGACTCGCGCAGGCGCATGGTGAGCGGGCCCGGGGTCCCGTCGCCGACGGTGAAGTCGCCGGTGCGCGCCTTGACCTCACCGACCGGCGTGATGACCGCTGCGGTGCCGCAGGCGAACGTCTCGGTGACCGTTCCCTCGGCCACGCCCCGACGCCACTCGTCGACCGAGAACCGGCGCTCGGTGACCTTGTGGCCCAGGTCGCCGGCCAGCGCGATCAGGGAGTCGCGGGTGATACCGGGCAGCAGCGTGCCGGTGAGCTCGGGAGTGACCAGCTCGGCGTCGTCCCCGGAGCCGAGGACGAAGAACAGGTTCATCCCGCCCATCTCCTCGACGTAGCGCTTCTCCACCGCGTCGAGCCACACCACCTGGTCGCAGCCGGCCGCGATGGCCTGCTCCTGTGCCAGCAGGCTGGCCGCGTAGTTGCCGGCGCACTTGATGTCTCCGGTTCCACCCGGAGCCGCGCGGATGTAGTCCTCGGAGAGGTAGACCGACACCGGCTGCACACCCCGGGGGAAGTAGGCCCCGGCCGGGCTGGCGATGACCAGGAACAGGTACTCGTGGGCGGGCCGGACGCCCAGGAAGGGCTCGCTCGCCATCTGGTACGGCCGGATGTAGAGGGTCTGGTCGGGACCGGTGGGCACCCAGTCCCGGTCGGCGTCGACGAGCGCATCGACCGCGGCGATGAAGGCCTCCTCCGGCACTGGGGGCATGGCCAGCCGCTTGGCCCCGCGGACGAAGCGGGCCGCGTTGGTCTCGGGGCGGAAGGTCGCCACGCTGCCGTCGGGCTGGGCGTAGGCCTTGAGGCCTTCGAAGATCGACTGCGCGTAGTGCAGCGTCGCCATCGACGGGTCCAGCTGCAGCGGCGCGTAGGCAGTGAGCCGGGCGTCGTACCAGCCCTCACCGGCCCGGTAGCGGGCCACGAACATCCGGTCGGTGAAGTACCGGCCGAAGCCAGGGTCTTCGAGCATCGACTCGCGCTCGTCGGCGGGACGGCCCCGCACGTCCTCCACGACCAGCGGCACACCCTCCGTGAACATCCGTGAGGAGGTACGGCTGTCGGCGAGCGTGTCGGTCATGGCTCCCACCTGGGCATGTTCGGGCGGCTGTCCGGCGGTTGCCGGGCCCGCACCTGCACCCTAGTCCGCGGCCGGACCCGCGGATTCCAGCACCTCGTAGGACCACAGGTGGTGCGAGGTGCTGGCCACCGGCGCCAGAGTGTCTCCGCCGCCATCGTGGGCACGGTCGAAGTCCTGCGAGGACTGCCAGGCGGCGTACGCCTCCTCGCTGCTCCACCGGGTGTAGACGAGGTACTGATCGGTGCCCTCGATCGGGCGCAGGAGCTCGAACCATTCGAAGCCCGGTGTGCGCTCGACGGCACCGGCCCGCCCGCGGAAGCGCTCCTCGAAGCGCTCGTGCATGTCCGGCGGCACGGTCACGGCGTTGATCTTCACGATGCTCACGGCACCCCCCTTCCCTGCCGCGGGAAAGATCAACCACCGATGCGGCACGCTGGATGCCGTGACCGCGCACCGCACCGCCGATCTCGGCTTCGCCCGGCTGGACCTGGACCGTGCCGAACGCACAGGGACGCCCGAAGTCGTCTACGCCGCCGGCAAGACCCCGGCGCAGACCGTGGCCTGCCTGGCGGCACTCCGGGACGGCGGCGCGCCGCTCGCGTGGGCCACCCGGGTCGACGAGGCAACGGCCGCCGCCGTGCTCGAACGATGGCCCGACGCCATCGTCGACGACCAGGCACGGTGCGCGTTCGTCGGCACGCTCCCGTCGGCGACCGGCCAGGTGCTGATCCTCACGGCCGGTACGTCGGACGGCCCGGTCGCCGCCGAGGTGGCCGCCACCCTCGCCGCCAGTGGCGTCGGCTGCAGCCGGGTGGACGACGTCGGCGTGGCCGGCGTGCACCGCGTGCTGGCGGTAGCCCCCGACCTGGCTGCCGCGGACGCCGTCGTCGTCGTCGCGGGCATGGACGGCGCCCTGCCCAGCGTCGTCGCCGGGTTGACCGATCGGCTCGTCGTCGCGGTGCCGACGTCGGTCGGCTACGGAGCCGCGTTCGAGGGTCTCGCCGCCCTGCTCACCATGCTCACCGCCTGCGCGCCGGGCGTGCTCGTGGTCAACATCGACAACGGCTTCGGCGCGGGCGTGGCAGCGGCGCGGATCGCCAGGTCGTCGGGCGCGGGGAGGGCTCAGCGGTAGCGGACGGGGTCCGGCAGCAGCTCGTTCATCGAGCCCGAGCGGAAGCCCCGGGGATCGATCTCCACCCGGTCGAACCCCGAGATCGCCGCGAGCAGATCCGGGCGCGCGGTCAGCTCGCCGACGAGGGCATCGTCGACCTCCACGCGGGCCACGTCGCTCCCGAGATCCCGCACGCGCAGATTCCGCACCGGCAGGCCGGCGGTGGTCAGGGTGGCGCGGAGGACCGCCTCTGCCGCCTCCACCCGCGCCAGCCCCTCGGCAGAGACGGGCACGCCGTAGGCGATCCGGCTGGCCAGGCAGGCGGCGGCGGGCTTGTCGGCCAGGGGCAGGCTCCAGCGGCGGGCCGCCGCGCGGACGTCGTCCTTGGTCATGCCGGCCCGGGCCAGCGGAGCCCAGGCCCCGCGGTCGGCGGCGGCGCGGATCCCCGGCCGGAAGCCGGCGCGCAGGTCGTCGGCGTTGGTACCGGTGACGACGTCGGCGATGCCGAGCCGGGCGGCGAGCGGTGCGAGGACGTCGACCAGCTCGGCCTTGCAGAACGCGCACCGGTCCCCCGCGTTCGCGCGGTACCCCTCCCGGGAGAGCTCGTCGGTGCGCGGCTGCTCGTGCCGGACGCCCAGAGAGGCGGCGAAGTCCGCAGCGCCGACGCGCTCAGCCGCCGGCAGGCTGGGCGAGACGGCGGTGGCCGCCACGACGCGGTCCGCACCGAGCGCACGCACCGCCGCGGCGAGGACGACGCCCGAGTCCACCCCGCCCGAAAAGGCCACCAGGACGCCCGGCAGGGGGGCCAGCTCGGCCTCGAGGGCCGCGAGGCGCCGTTCCAGGGAGCGCGGATCCAAGGTGCTCACGACGGGCAGGTTGCCACAGCTCAGCCCGGCGGGAAGCCGACCGCCACCCGGGCCGTCGGGCCGGCGTCCTCGACGAGGGCGACCAGCCGGCCGTCCTCGTCCACCGCCGCCTGCAGCCCCGGGGTACCCGAGGCCGGGATCCGCTGGCCGTAGGCGAGCGCACGCGCCTCCTCGGCCGTCACCAGCCGGGAGGCGAAGACCGCGGTCGCGGCGTCGGTCAGCCCGAGCACGCCCGCTCCCCCACCGGACGCCAGCGTCGCTGCGGCGTCCTCGACCGGCGCCGCGTCCCCGACGGAGAACGGGCCGGAGGCCGTGCGCCGCAGCGCCGTCAGGTGGCCCCCGACCCCCAGCGCAGCACCCGCGTCCCGGGCGATGGCCCGGATGTAGGTGCCGGCCGTGCAGCTGACCGTGACGTCGACGTCGACCAGAGCGGGCGCCGGCCTGGTGATCCGGTGGACGTCGAGGCGGTGCACCGTGACCGGCCGCGGCGCGAGCTCGACCGCCTCGCCGGCCCGCACCCGGTCGTAGGCGCGACGGCCCTCGACCTTGACCGCGCTCACCGCCGATGGCACCTGCAGCAACGCGCCGGTCTGCGCGGCGAGGGCCGCACCGATCGCCACAGCGTCCAGGTGCGCCGCGGAAGCGGTGCTGAGCACCTCGCCCTCCCGGTCGTCGGTGACGGTCGACTGCCCCAGCCGGATGGTGGCCTCGTAGGTCTTGTCGTGGCCGCCGACGTAGCCGAGCAGGCGCGTGGCCGCACCGACGCCGAGGATCAGCAGCCCTGTCGCCATCGGGTCGAGCGTGCCGGCGTGCCCGACCTTGCGGACCGAGAGCACCCTGCGGGCCCGGGCGACGACATCGTGCGACGTCATGCCCGGCGCCTTGTCGACGAGCAGGAGTGCGGGCGGTACGTCGGCGTCGGGGCGGCGGCTCACCCGTTCACCGTGTCAGGTGCCGACAGCCAGCGGTCACCCGCCACCCGCACCAGGACCGCGACCAGGCGCAGGGCGATGAACAGCGTGAGGCCGGTCCACACCCCGGCGAGGCCCCAGGAGAGCGGGCCGGCCAGCAGGGACATGGGGAGGAACCCGGCCACCGCGGCGCCGATGGTGACCGTGCGCAGGTAACCGACGTCGCCCGCACCCATGAGGACGCCGTCGAGGGCGAAGACGACCCCCGCCAGCGGCTGCATCCCCGCCAGGAACCACCAGACGACGCGCTCCTGGTGAAGGACGGCGGGATCACCGGTGAACAGTGGCGGCAGCACGTCTCGGAGGGCGACCAGCACGACTCCGACGAGCACCCCGGTCGCCAGACCCCAGAGGGTCACCCGGCCGGCGGTCGCGCGGGCCTCCTCCGGCCGGCCGCCACCCAGCGCATGGCCGACGAGTGTCTGCGCGGCGATCGCGTAGGCATCCAGGACCAGGGCGAGGAAGAAGAAGATCTGCAGGGCGATCTGGTGGGCGCCCAACGCCGCTGTGCCGGCACGGGCGGCGACCCCGGCCGCGACGAGAAAGGACAGTTGCAGCACCGCAGCCCGCAGCAGCAGATCGCGGCCGACGCCCAGCTGGGCGCGCAGCGCCGACGGCCGCGGGCGCCAGGCAACCCGCTCGCGGGTCAAGGCTCGCACGAACAGCACGGCGGTGACCGTCTGGCCGGCCACGTTGGCGATCGCGGAGCCGGTCAGCCCCAGGCCGGCCGGGTGCACGAGGAGCGGGCAGAGGACGAGGCTGACCAGGCTCCCGGCCAGCACGTACCGCACCGGCCGGCGCAGCTCCTGGACGCCGCGCAGCCAGCCGTTTCCGGCGAGCGAGACCAGCAGCAGCGGCGCCCCCAGCCCGGCGATGCGCAGCCAGTGCTCACCGGCGGCCGCGACCGGTCCCGCGCCACCGGCCAGCAGGCGGGTCAGTGGACCGGCGAACAGCTGCAGGAGCAGGACGACGGCGAGGCCCAGCCCGAGGGCCAGCCAGGTGGCCTGAACGCCCTCGGCGACGGCGCCCGCGCGGTCACCCGCACCGGCGCGGCGGGCCGCACGAGCGGTGGTCCCGTAAGCGAGGAAGTTGAGCAGCGCGGCGGCCCAGGCGAGGAGGCCGCCGCCGACGGCGAGACCGCCGAGGGCGACGGCGTCCAGGTGCCCGACGACGGCGGTGTCGACGAGCAGGTACAGCGGCTCCGCCGCGAGGACGACGAGGGCCGGAAACGCAAGGGACAGGACCGAGGGAGCCGTGCTACGCAGCGCGCAACTCCGCCCGCAGGGACGCGATCGTCGCCTCCCGGTCGGTGAACGAGCTGTAGCCCGCGGCGAGCCTGTGCCCACCGCCACCCAGCGCCATCGCGACCCGGGCGACGTCGGTGCCGCCACGGGAACGCAGGGACACCGACCAGGAGCCGTCGTCCCGACCCTTGAGCACGCAGGCGACGTCGGCTTCCTGGGTGGAACGGACGACGTCGACGAGCGCCTCGAGCTGCTCGCCCGGCAGGCCGTGCTCGGCCGCCTCCGCGGTGCTCGACCAGGTCCAGACCAGGCCCTCGCCCACGTCGGCCTCCAGGACGGCGCGGCCGGTGACCTGCGAGAGCAGGCCCAGCCAGCCGAACGGCGCGGTGTCGAACAACCGGCGGCTGATGTCGGAATGGTCGATGCCGGTGGCCAGCAGGCGGGCGGCGAGGTCGTGGGTGTCCGGCCGGGTGTTGCCGAACCGGAAGGAACCGGTGTCGGCGGCCAGCCCCGCGTAGAGGCAGGTGGCCAACCGGCTGTCGAGAGTCACGCCCAGCCCGTCGAGGAGGGTCGCCACCAGCGTCACCGTGGCGGGCACCCCGGGGTCGATCAGGCAGACGTCCCCGAACCCGGAGTTGCTGATGTGGTGATCCACGACGACCGACGTGCCGGCGCTCTCGAGCAGGCCGGCCAGCTCACCGAGGCGCCCCGGCGACGCCGCGTCGAGGCTCACGAACACGTCCGGGGAGGACGGCACGGCCGATGAGGGCACGAGCCCGTCGGCGCCGGGCAGCCAGGCGAGAGAGGGCGGCAGGGTGAACGGGTCGGGGAAGGTGGCCAGGACGCGGGCGCCACGCCGCCGGAGCGCGTCGGCGAGCGACAGCGTGCTGCCGAGTGCGTCGGCGTCCGGCTGGACGTGCCCTGAGAGCACCACGGTCGCTCGGGCCTGCGCTGCCTCGGCGAGCACCGCGATGACCGCGTCGACCGCGGTCGTACGGGGAAGAGAGACCGTCACCGGATCAGGCGTCCCGCCCCGGCTCGGCGACCGGCACGGCGTCGGTGTCCTCCGCGACGGACCCGCCCCCGGCGGGGTAGCCGCGGCCGTCGTCCGGCTCGTCGGAGGTGATGCTGGGAGCGGAGCCGACCTCGCCGTGCTTGCCGCCCTGGGTGGGGTCGCCGCCCCCCGGCATCTCGCGGTCTCCGAGGACCGGCTCGCGCTGCGCGTCCGCGGGCCGGCGCGGATCCGGGTCGACTTCGCTCACAGTGCGCTCCTGGTCTGGACGGGCACGTCCTCGACATTGTCATCGGCAGTGTCACGGCCGTTCATGCCCGTGGAACCGGCCGTGCCGTCGATCTCCTCGTCGTCCTCGTCGTCCTCGGCGGGACGCCGGTAGGGGTCGGGCTCACCGGCGTAGCTGGCGCCCTCCCGAGCACGGGCCAGCTCCGCGTCGGCGTGCCGCGCCCGCTCGAGTGCCTCTTCGAGCTCCCGAGCGGTGTCGGGGACGATGTCGGCCACGAACGTGAGCGTCGGGACGAACTTGATCCCGGTCTGCTTGCCCACCGTGGAGCGCAGCACGCCGGTGGCGCTGGTCAGCGCCTTGGCCGAGTCGGCGATCTGGGTGTCGTCGCCGTACACCGTGTAGAACACGGTGGCTTCCCGGAGATCGCTGGTCACCCGGGCGTCGGTGACGGTGACCATGCCGAGGCGGGGGTCCTTGATGTTGTTCTCGATCGCGGCGGAGACGATCTGACGAATGCGCACCGCCAGCTTGCGTGCGCGGGCCGGATCAGCCATGAGGACCTCTCAGTCAGTGGATGGAGCGGCCCCCTCGCAGGGTCCCGCCGCGAGCCTGCGAGCGGTGGGGGCGAGAGGGTCCTTCCTCAGTCGTCGGTATCGCTGAACAACTGCCGATGTGTCGACAGCAGCGTCACCTCCGGTCGCTCGGCCAGCAACCGCTCGCACGCATCGAGGACGTCGGCCACCTGGCCGACGTCCCCCGCGACCGTGGCCACGCCGACCTGCGCACGGCGGTGCAGGTCGGCGGAGCCCACTTCGGCTGCGGCGACGGCGAAGCGGCGCCGCAGCTCGGCCACGATCGGCCGGACCACGGCGCGCTTGCCCTTGAGCGAGTGGACGTCGCCCAGCAGCAGGTCGGCTGTCAGCGACCCGGTGAACACCGGATCACCTCCCCCGTCCTGCTGCCGGGCGCGGCCGGCCCCCTGCAGGGCCCCGCCGCGAGCGTGCGAGCGGCGGGGGGCAGGGGGTCCTTTCTCAGTCGCGCGGCTTCTCGCGCATCTCGAAGGTCTCGATCACGTCATCGATCTTGATGTCGTTGAACGACCCCAGACCGATACCGCACTCGTAGCCCTCGCGGACCTCGGTCGCGTCGTCCTTGAACCGGCGCAGCGACTCGACGGTCAGGTTGTCCGCGACGACGACGCCGTCGCGCAACAGCCGCGCCTTCGAGTTGCGGACGATCGTGCCGCTGCGGACCAGCGAACCGGCGACGTTGCCGATCTTCGGCACCCGGAAGACCTCGCGGACCTCCGCCGAGCCGAGCTGGACCTCCTCGTAGACCGGCTTGAGCATGCCCTTGAGAGCGGCCTCGATCTCGTCGATGGCCTGGTAGATGACCGTGTAGTACCGGACGTCCACGCCCTCGCGGTTGGCGAGCTCGGTGGCCTGACCCTCGGCCCGGACGTTGAAGCCCAGGACGATGACGTCGTCGGCCAGCGCCAGGTCGATGTCGCTCTTGGTGATCCCGCCGACGCCGCGGTGGATGACCCGCAGCGAGATGTCGTCGCTCACCTCGATCTTCATGAGCGCCTCTTCGAGCGCCTCGACGGTGCCCGAGTTGTCGCCCTTGATGATCAGGTTGAGCTGACGGGTCTCCTTGAGCGCGGCGTCGAGGTCCTCGAGGCTGATCCGCTTGCGCATGGAGGCGTTCTGCGCGTTGCGGATGCGGGCCTGGCGGCGGTCGGCGATCTGCCGGGCCACCCGGTCCTCCTCGACGACAAGGAAGGTGTCCCCGGCGCGCGGCACGGAGGTGAGGCCGACGACCTGCACCGGCCGCGACGGCAGGGCTTCCTTGAGCTTGTTGCCGTGCTCGTCGAGCAGCGACCGGACACGCCCGTAGGCGTCGCCGGCCACGATCGAGTCGCCCTGGCGCAGCGTGCCGCGCTGGACGAGCACCGTGGCGACGGGACCGCGGCCCTTGTCCAGCTTGCCTTCGATGACCACACCCTGCGGGTCCTGCTCGATGTTCGCGCGCAGGTCCAGCGAGGCGTCGGCGGTCAGCAGGATCGCCGTCAGGAGCTCGTCGAGGCCCTGGCGGGTGGTCGCGGAGACGTCGACGAACATCGTGTCGCCGCCGTACTCCTCGGCCACCAGCCCGTACTCGGTGAGCTGCTGACGGATCTTGGCGGGGTTGGCCCCCTCCTTGTCGATCTTGTTCACCGCCACCACGATCGGTACCTCGGCGGCCTGCGCGTGGTTGAGCGCCTCCACCGTCTGCGGCATGACGCCGTCGTCGGCCGCGACGACCAGCACGACGATGTCGGTGACCTTCGCGCCCCGCGCACGCATCGCGGTGAACGACTCGTGACCCGGGGTGTCGATGAAGGTGACCGGCCGCTCGTTGCCCTCGAGCTCGGTGACGATCTGGTACGCGCCGATGTGCTGGGTGATGCCGCCGGCCTCGCGCGCCACCACGTTCGTGTTGCGCAGGGCGTCCAGCAGCTTGGTCTTCCCGTGGTCGACGTGGCCCATGACGGTCACGACCGGCGGGCGGATATCCCAGTCGCCCTCTTCGCCCTCTTCGTCGCCGAAGGTGAGGTCGAAGTCCTCGAGCAGCTCGCGGTCCTCGTCCTCCGGGCTGACGACCTGGATGACCCAGCCGATCTCGGCACCGAGCAGCTGCAGCGTCTCGTCGTTCACCGACTGCGTCGCGGTCACCATCTCGCCCAGGTGGAACAAGGCGGTGACCAGCGCAGCAGGCTGCGCGTTGATGCGCTCGGCGAGATCGGTCAGCGACGCACCGCGAGGCAGCCGGACGGTCTGCCCGTTGCCGCGCGGCAGCTGGACGCCACCCATGCTGGGCGCCGCCATGGAGTCGAACTCCTGACGCCGCTGCTTCTTGCTCTTGCGGCCACGAACGGGACCGCGGCCACCGGGCCGGCCGAAGGCGCCCGCTGTACCGGCACCCGAGCCACCACGGCCGCGGCCACGACCGCCGCCACCGCCACGGAAGCCACCGCCCGCAGGCGCGCCGGCGCCGGGGGCACCGCCGCCGCCACCGGGACGGAAGCCGCCGCCACCGCCGCCACCGCCACCGCCGGGACCACCCGGACGGCCACGGCCACCGGGCCCACCTGGCCCACCTGGCCCACCGGGACGACCGGCACCGCCGGCAGGCCGGCCGGGCATCATGCCGGGCGACGGGCGCTGCGGCATCATCCCCGGGTTCGGGCGGGGACCACCCGCGCCGGGAGCCGGACGCGGACCGCCGGCGCCCGGCGCCGGGCGTGGACCGCCGGGACCGGGACGCGGCCCACCGGGACCGGCCGCCGCAGGGCGGGGACCACCGGGCGCCGGACGAGCGCCGGGAGCCGCCGTGCCGGCGTTGGCCGCGGGGGCGGCGGGACGCGGCGTGCTGCTGAACGGGTTGTTACCGGGGCGCGGCGCCGGCCGGGGGCCGGGACGCGGGCCGGCCGCGGCCGGCCGGGGTGCGGCCGTGCCCTCACCGGGCGCCACGGGTCGCGGAGCCGACGGC
>JAODNN010000186.1 GCA_025465355.1 Blastococcus sp.
GCGAGTAGGAGCGGCCGTTGTCGTTGACCACGATGACGACGGGGCGGTCCTGTGCCGCCGCGATGTTGTTCAGCGCCTCCCATGCCATGCCGCCGGTCAGGGCACCGTCACCGATGACGGCCACCACTGGCCGGCTGTCGCCACGGACGGCGAATCCCTTGGCCAGCCCATCGGCGTAGGACAACGACGTCGAGGCGTGGCTGTTCTCCACCCAGTCGTGTTCGCTCTCGGCCCGGCTCGGGTAGCCCGAGAGACCGCTGCGCTGGCGCAGCCGGCCGAAGCCCTCGACCCGGCCGGTGAGCATCTTGTGCACGTAGGCCTGGTGGCCGGTGTCGAAGACGATCGGCTCCCGCGGGGAGTCGAAGACCCGGTGCAGGGCGATGGTCAGCTCGACGCAGCCGAGATTCGGCCCCAGGTGGCCACCGGTCTTGGCGACGCTGGTGACGAGCGCGTCACGGATCTCTGCCGCCAGAGCGGGGAGCTGGTCGGGTGGCAGTGCCCGGAGGTCCGCGGGACCCCGGAGCGATCGCAGCAGCGGCACGGCTCGGCGGTGTCCTCTCTCCGTCTGGGGCAACACGGCGGTGAGAGCCGCCGACCCACTGTAGCCGCGCGCAGCCGTCGGGCCGGGGGGAACCATGACCCGCAGGAGTCGTTCCCGGCGTCAGAGGCGGGGCACCCACTGCTCCCCGCGCAGCGCCGCAGCCACCACGTCGACCCCCCGGGCCGCGGCTCCCAGGCGGGCACCCTCGCGCTCGTAGGCGGCGATCGCCGCCTCGATCGCCTCGGACGGCAGGTGGTCGGCCAGCTCGACGCGGACCGTCCGCCATCCCTTCCGCGCGGCCTCCAGCCCGGCCGCCACATGGTCACCGGCGAACCGGGCGAGGAGCACCGGATAGCGGCGCAGCACCTCGTGCGCTCGGTAGTCGGGTGGGCAGAGATCGAACAACCAGGCGACCGCCGTCCGCTCCCAGTCGGGGGCTCCGGGAGGGCGCACCTCCTCCGGCCAGCCGGGCGGAACCGTTGCATCCACGGGCGTCACTGTCTCCCTGCCGGCCGACGATTGCGCCGGGCAGGGGCGGTCAGGGAGCCGATTGGCGCTTGAGCCAGAACTGCTCGAAACCCCAGGTGCCGGCGCCGCTGGAGTGGTAGCTGACCAGCTCCCACCCTTCGGCGCCCAGCTTGTTGAGGACCGAGCTGGTGTCGCCCTGCTGCCGTTCCGACTGTCCGCCGGGAAGCTTGATGCTCACACCGGCGCGCTGTGACTCGGCGTCGTTGGCTGTGATGACCGAGGCGTATTCCCACGTGGGCACACCGAGACGGTAACCGGTGGCCACAGCCGGTCCACCGGAGCCGGCCCGATCAGCTCCTGATCATCCCGCCGAGCAGGGACTTAACGTGGTTGGCGACGAGCTGGTGCCCGGCGTCGTTCGGGTGGAGCGGGTCGTGCCAGATACGACGGTTGGCCGGGTTCGTCCACTGCTGCGTGGCCGGGTTCACGAACGCCACGCCGACCTTGGCGGCGGCCCGGCCGATCGTGGCGTTGATCCAGTTGACCGTGGCGGTCGGCGTGCCGGGGGTGTACGACGCCCCGAGGACGAGGATCTTGGTGCGCGTACCCGCAGCCGCGCGGAGCCGGGTCAGCGTGGTGAGGGCAGCAGAGGCGAGTGCCTTGGCCGTGCTGCGCCGCTCATTGATGCTGCCCTGGACGATGATGACGTCGGCGTGGGTACTGACCGCTCGGTTGACGCGCTGGCCGAACGTGCTGCCCTTGCCCTTCACGTCGTATCCGCTGCCGCCCACACCCAGGACCTTGTACTTCCAGCCGAGCTGTTCACCGGTCAGCACGGCGTAGCTGCGCAGGCCGGTGGCACCGATACCCTCGGTCCACGAGTCGCCGATGAAGGTGACCGAGTGGGTCACCCGGGCGGCCACCTCAGGCCGCTGGGCGGCTGCGGCCTCGACAGCTCGGTGGGCTCCGGGGGCGATCACCACCGCCGCGATTGCGAGCAGCGCACTGCAGAGACTGCTGACGATCACCGCCCGCCACGACCGACGTCCGTGCTCCCGTGTCATGGGGTGACCGTAGGCACGATCGTCACGGTGCGTCAGGGGGGATGGCGCGGAACACGAGCGATCGGCCGCGTCGCGGGTGGGTTGAGCGACTCAACGCGAGTGCACTACTACACCCAGTAGCCGCAGTCGCTCTTCCTCGGCACGGTCTCCCGACAAGCCGCCGCTCCCGAGGAGCCCGGCGGAGGAGCGGGTGGACATCGTCAGGCGGGGACGAGCATCGCCACGCACTCGACGTGCGCGGTCATCGGAAAGGCATCGAAAGCACGCAGGGATGCCAGCCGGTAGCCGGCGCCGGCGAAGGCCGCGACGTCCCGGGCCAGGGCCGCCGGGTCGCAGGCGACGTACACGACCACCCGGGCGCCGGTGCCGGCGATCAGCCGGCTCACGGCCGCACCGGCACCGGCCCGGGGCGGGTCGAGGACGACGACGTCCGGACCGTCCCCGAGCTCGTCCAGCAGCCCGGCCAGGCCCTCGGCGTCCACGTCGCCCTGCCACACCTCGGCCTGCGGCAGCGCGGCCAGGTTGGCGTCGGCCGCCGCACAGGCCGCGGGGTCGGACTCCACGCACACGATCCGCCCGTCCGGTCCCGCCGCCGGTGCGAGCGCTCCCCCGAACAGCCCGGCGCCCGCGTAGAGGTCCAGCGCCGTCTCCCCCGCGTGCACCTGCGCATATTCCGTGACCGCCGCGACGAGGGCATCGGCGGCCGCCGGATGCACCTGCCAGAACCCGGTGCCCTCGACCTCCCAGTCGCGCCCGGCCGCATGCCGTCCGGCCCGGCCGACCGGATCCCTGGGCACCTCGCCGCCGGGCGACAGGACCCGGCTCTCCTTCGGATGCCCACGACGGTCCAGACGGGTGGTGGTCACGACCCCGGCGGAGTCGACGGCGACGTCCACGGCGCCCGTGTTCGGCCAGCGGGAGCCCAGCACGGCCTGGGCCGCGGGCTCCGCCGTGATCGGGCAGTCGTCGAGGACGAACACGTCGTGGGACCGGTGGCGTCGCAGCCCCGGAGCGCCGGACCGGTCGACGGCGAAGCGCGCCCGCGACCGCCAGCGCAACGGACCGCCGGGCAGCTCCTCGACGGTCACCGTGACGTCCTCGAGCTTGGCCAGCCGGGCGAGCTGCTCGCGGACCACCGCGGCCTTGAGCTCGCGCTGGAGGGCCGGGGTCACGTGCTGCCAGTCGCACCCGCCGCACCGCCCCGGGCCACTGGCCGCGCACGGCGGCTGCACCCGCCCGGGGGCGGCCTCGAGGATCTCGACGGCGTCGGCGCGGCAGTAGCCGGGGTGCCGGTCCTCGGTCACCCGCACCACGACTCGTTCACCGGGGAGGCTGTGCCGGACGAAGACCACCCGGCCCTCGTGGCGGGCCACGCACTGGCCCCCGTGTGCCACCGGCCCGACGGTCACCTCGAACTCGGTGCCGACCCATCCAAGGCCCCGCTGCAGGGGCCCGCGGCGAGCCTGCGAGCCGTGGGGGGCAGCGGGGTCCTTACCCATAGGGCGTGCCGTCCAGCATCTCGTCGGTGTACCCGCGGCGCAGGTCGCCCGGCGCCGGGCCACGGCGGCCCTCGCGGTCGTCCCGGCCCACCGAGCTCTCCAGCTGCCACGGCACGGTGGTGATCATGACACCGGGCTGGAACTGCAGGCGGGCCCGCAACCGGAGCGCGCTCTGGTTGTGCAGCACGTTCTCCCACCAGTGCCCGACCACGTACTGCGGGACGAACACCACGACCAGCTCGCGGGGGCTGTTCCGCCGGATCGCCTTGACGTAGTCGACGACCGGCCGGGTGATCTCGCGGTACGGGGACTCGAGCACTGTCAGCGGCACCGGGACGTCGTAGCGGTCCCAGTCCGCCTGCAGGCTCCGCGTCTCGGCGTCGTCGACATTGACCGTGAGCGCCGTCAGCTCGTCGGGCCGCGTGGCGCGGGCGAACGCCAGCGCCCGCAGCGTCGGCTTGTGCAGCTTCGACGTCAGCACGATCGCGTGCACCCGGCTGGGCAGCATGCGGGTGTCGGCGTCCGGCACCAGCTGCCGGGCGACGTTCGAGTAGTGCCGGTTGATGGCCTTCATCAGCAGGAAGATCAGCGGCATCGCGATGATGACCAGCCACGCGCCGTGCGTGAACTTGGTCAGCACGATGATCACCAGGACGATGCTGGTCAGCGATCCGCCGATGGTGTTGATGATCTGCGAACGGCGCATCCGCCCCCGGGCGGCCGGGTCGCGTTCGATCCGCAGCTCGCGGTGCCAGTGCCGCACCATGCCCCACTGCCCGATGCTGAAGCTGGTGAACACCCCGATGATGTACAGCTGGATCAGCCGGGTGACGTCGGCCTGGAAAGCGACGATCAGCAGCGCGGCGAACCCGGCGAGCAGCAGGATGCCGTTGCTGTAGACGAGCTTGTCGCCCCGGGTGTGCAGCTGACGGGGCAGGAAGCGGTCCTGCGCGAGCACCGAGCCCAGCAGCGGGAAGCCGTTGAAGGCGGTGTTGGCAGCAAGGACCAGCACGAGTGCGGTAGCGGCCTGGATGTAGAAGAACCCGAGCGAGTCGGGGCCGCCGAATGTCGCCGCCGCCAGCTGCGCCACGACCGTCCGCTGCGGATTGGTGGCGCAGTCGGGGAACCCGATCAGGTCGCAGGCGTGCAGCGGATCGACGTAGCGGACGTGTGCCAGCAGCGCCAGGGCGGTGACCCCGGCGAACATGATCGCCGCGAGGCCGCCGAGCAGCGCGAGGGTGATGGCCGCGTTGCGGCTCTTCGGGGGCTTGAACGCGGGCACGCCGTTGGCGACGGCCTCGATGCCGGTGAGGGCCGTCGTGCCGGAAGCGAAGGCACGCAGGGCGAAGAAGAGGAGAGCCAGGCCGGTGAGGCCGACGTGACCGGGGTCGGCCTGGATCCCGTAGTGGGCGCTCTCGGCCACGATCGGCGTACCGAAGAACTGCCTGAGGAGCCCCGTGCCGATCATGATCATGATGCCCGCCGCGAACAGGTACGTCGGGACGGCGAAGGTCTTGCCGGATTCCCGCAGGCCGCGCAGATTGGCCGCGGCCAGCAGGGCGACCAGGGCCACCGCGATCAGCACGCGGTGCTGGTTGAGCGACGGGAACGCCGAGATGATGTTGTCCGTGCCGGACGAGACCGACACGGCGACGGTGAGCACGTAGTCGGTGAGCAGCGCGCTCGCGACCACGAGCGCGGCGAACTGCCCGTGGTTCTTCATGGCGACCTCGTAGTCGCCTCCGCCGGAGGGGTACGCGTGCACCACCTGCCGGTAGGACAGCACCACGACGATCAGCAGGACGACGACGGCGGCGGCGATCCAGGGCGCGAGGTACAGGAACGCCGTTCCGCCCAGCGTCAGGATGATCAGCACCTCCTGCGTGGCGTAGGCCACCGAGGAGAGGGCGTCGCTGGCGAAGATGGGGAGGGCGAGACGCTTCGACAACAACGACTCGCCGGCTCGGTCGCTGCGCACAGGGCGCCCGAGTACGAGTCGTTTCGGAAGTTGTCCGAGCTCGGACAGTCGTGGCACGGCGGCGATGGTACGGACGCCACGGCACCCGGTGCCGCCGCCCGGCGGCGCGCCCCGCTCATCAGGGGGTTCTCCGCGCCCATTGCCGCTCGGTGGCCGAGGGCGGGAAGGTGGCGGTGTAGCTTCGCGCCTGGTACAGCCGGCGCGGACGGCGCCGGCGTGATCGATGTCGAGGAGTAGTCGTGCACGTGGTCGTGATGGGCTGCGGACGCGTCGGCTCCGCCATCGCCCGCCGCCTGGAAGAAGAGGGCCACAGCGTCGCGGTCATCGACCAGGACCCGGAAGCCTTCCGTCGGCTCGGGCCGGAGTTCGCCGGCCGCCAGGTGACCGGACTGGGCTTCGACCGGCAGACACTGCTCGACGCGGGCATCGACTCCGCCGGGGCGTTCGCCGCCGTCAGCAGCGGCGACAACTCGAACATCATCAGCGCGCGGGTGGCCCGGGAGACGTTCGGCGTCCAGCACGTGGTGGCCCGCATCTACGACTCCAAGCGGGCCGAGGTCTACGAGCGCATGGGCATCCCCAGCGTGGCGACCGTCCCGTGGACGGTGAACCGGCTGCTGCGCGAGCTGCTGTCGGTCAAGGTCAGCGAGCTGTGGCGGGAGCCGACCGGGAAGGTGCTGCTCATGCGGATCACCGTCACCGAGGAGTGGGTGGGTCGCAAGCTCACCGAACTGGAGGGCGCCTCCGGGGCCAGGGCCGCCTGGCTGGTCCGGTTCGGCGAGGCCCAGCTGCCCACGCCGAGCACGGTTCTGCAGGACGGCGATCAGCTCGTCGTCGCGGTCACGGACGACATCACCGAGCGGGTGCACCAGGTCGTCGCGCAGGGTCACGAAGGCGGAGAACACTGATGCGGGTTGCGATCGTCGGCGCCGGAGCTGTCGGGCGGTCCATCGCCGGCGAGCTGCTGGGCAACGGACACAGCGTGATGCTCATCGAGAAGGACGCCCGGAAGGTGCGCACCCGCTCGGTGCCAGGGGCCGAGTGGGTCCAGGCCGACGCCTGCGAGGTCACCACCCTGGAGGAGGCCCAGCTGGCCACCTGCGACGTCGTGGTCGCCGCCACCGGCGACGACAAGGCCAATCTGGTCGTCTCGCTGCTCGCCAAGACCGAGTTCGCGGTCAACCGCGTGGTCGCGCGCGTGAAGGATCCCCGCAACGAGTGGCTCTACACCGAGGCGTGGGGGGTCGACGTCGCCGTGTCCACGCCGCGCGTCCTTGCCGCGCTGGTCGAGGAGGCGGTGAGCGTCGGCGACGTCGTCCGGCTGATGAGCTTCCGCAAGGGCGCGGCCAACCTGGTCGAGATCACCCTCTCCGAGGACACCCCATGGGTTGGCCGGCCGCTGCGCGAGGTCCCGCTCCCCCGGGAGACGGTGCTCACCGCGATGCTGCGCGGGGACAGGGTCATCACCCCCACGCCCGACGAGCCGCTCGAGGCCGGTGACGAGCTGCTGTTCATCGCGCACGAGGCCGTCGAGGAGCAGCTGAAGGGTGTCCTGGCCCCGGAGGGGACCGCGGGGCTCGCCTGATCGTCCCCGGCTTCGTCTCGGCCCAAGCGGTGGCTCAGGCCGGGGGGTGGTCCCGTCGCTCCGCCGGCGAGGCAGCCGGATCCGCGGCGGGGCCGGCTCCGGGATCGGCGGCATCCCCGCCGGCCGGCGTCGGGGAGCGGTGCCGGTGCAGCCGCGCCACGACCCACAACGTCACGGCCAGCTCGATCGCCGTCACGGGCAGGCCGAGCACGAGGGACGTCGTCCCCAGCAGGGCGACCTGGTTGTCGCGGTAGAGCAGCGCCTGGACCGCGACCCGGAGCAGGAACGTGCCGCCCCACATCACCGTGAGCCACGAGTAGGCACGCATGGCCGGCGGATCCTGGCGCCAGTGCCGCTCCGGCTCCGGGTCGGGCGGCCGCTGCCCGGTGAGCGGGTCGGGAGCGGGGACGTCCTGGGCGGCAACCTGGCCGAACCGCCCCCGGAAGCCCGGGAGGGAGTGCGTGGCCATCGAGCCGAGATGGCTGGGGGCGAGGAACTCCGCGAGCACGCCGACCAGTGGCCGGCGCACCGGCACGGAGGCGATCAGGACGACACCGACCACGGCGTTGCGGAGGATGCCGAACGCGAAGAAGTCGCGTGCCTGGCCCGACGCGGCGGCGATGGCGACTGCCACCCCGACGGCGAACAGCCCGCTCACGGCCTGCTGCACGCTCTCCCGCCGAACCAGCCGGAGCGCGAAGACCACCAGCGCCGTCGCGAGAGCACCCCAGACGCCGGCGCGCAGGCCGCCGACGGCGTTGGCCACGATGAACGCGACCGTGGGCAGCGTGGCGTCGATCATGCCGCGCCACCCGCCGAGCTGCTCCAGCACCAGGTGGCGGTCGAAGGTCAGCAGCGGGCCGGTGCCGGCCGCGTCCCCGCCGGGCGAATCGGCCGGACCATCGGTCGTGCTCATCCGGTCAGCCGGCGCCGAGCTCGTACCAGGGGTTGTAGATGACCCGTTTGCCGTCGAACGCGGCGAACCGGCCGCGCGCGGTGAGGGTCCGGCCCGGCTCGATGCCCGGGATCCGGCGCCGGCCCAGCCAGACCAGGGTGACCGAACCCGAACCGTCGAACAGCTGGGCCTCGAGCGTGGGCACGGTCTCGCGTGGCGTGTAGATGACCGACTTGATCCGGCCGGTCACGGTGACGACCTCGCCCTTGCGGCAGGAGATCACCGGCTCGCACCCGGCATTGACCGCACCCGCGCGCAGCGCCTCGGCGTCGATGGTGTGGTCGTCGGCGGTCAGTCGCTGCACCGTGCGCGACAACCAGCCAGGCGATCGGGTCTCCGTCACGTCCCGAGCGTACGTCGCTAGGGGGCGGCCGGAGGCCGATACCCCACCGGACGGCGGGTCAAGCGTCGGTCACCGGGCCACCGGGCTGCTCCCCGGCCTGCTCTCGGGCCAGCTGTGCGGCCGCCTCCGGGGGGAGGACCAGGGGCAGCTGCTCACGGACCGGCATGGGGTCGGTTCCGCGCACGACGACGATGGCGCGGAACGCGTCGTCGAGCGGAGCCGACGCCGAGCCCGCCGCCGGGGATCCCGCCTCGGGTCCGGTGAGCACACCGCGCAGGAACCAGCGGGGCCCGTCCACGCCGAGGAACCGGGCCGGAACACGTACCGACTGCGAGGATGTGGGCTGCCCTGGCCGAGCCGCCACCGCAGCCATGATCGTGCCGGCCAGTTCCGGGCCGAACGGCCCCTCCACCTCGCGGAGCGAGGCGCCCTGCCCGGAGGCGCTCTTCGCGAGGTCCTCCCGGACGTCGGACCAGATCTCTCCGGCGCGGGGCGCGGCGAACACCGCCACCTGGAGCTGCGAGTCGCCGGCCGCCAGCGTCGCTCCGACCACCCGCTGCTGGTCGTCGAGCTCGACCCGGAGATCCATCCCCGGCAGCGCGGGCAGGCGGAGCGACCCCAGATCCAGCCGCGGCAGCCCGTCGTCGGGTGCGTCGGCAAGGTCCCACGGGCCCGTCGTGGCAGCGACCTCCCGCTCTCGGTGCTGCGGCTCCGGGGGTACGCCGCGCTCACGCAGACTGCGGTCGATCCGGTTGCGCCGTCGTCCCAGCGGCATCTCAGCTACGCCCCTCGAGAACGGCGGCCACGGCGACATGGCCGCCCGTCGAACCGTGGCCGCCGGCACCTCGCTCGCTGTCCGGGAGCTCGTCCACGGGCACGAACCGGGCCCGTACCACCGGCTGGACGACCAGCTGGGCGATCCGGTCCCCCCTGCGAAGGGTCAACGACGCCGTCGGGTCGAGGTTGATCAGGTTCACCCTGATCTCACCGCGGTAGCCGGCGTCGATGGTCCCCGGCGCGTTGACCAAGCTCAGCCCGAGCCGGTGGGCCAGTCCCGAGCGTGGGTGCACGAAACCGGCGTACCCCTCGGGGATGGCGACCGCGACCCCGGTGCCGACCAGGGCCCGCTGGAACGGGGCGAGCTCGACGTCCTCGGCGAGGGCGAGGTCCGCGCCCGCGTCACCGGGCAGCGCATACCGGGGAGCTGTGCCCTCCGGCGAGGTCAGCCGGACGGGCACGTCCAGCTCGGGAAACGGCGAATCGGGCACGTCGGCGACCCTAGCCGCGCGCGTCCGCCGCGTGTTGGCGGCTACCCGACGCCGGGCCGGCCGCGTGTGCGCTCACGGGGCCGGGTCGACCGACGGGGGGCGCCGGAGGTCGGTGAGCACCCGCTCGGCCAGGGTCTCGGTGGCGCGGCGGTTGCCGCGCCCGCCCAGGGCGGCGCCGATCAGGAACGGCGCGGCCGACGGGATGGCCCGGCCCAGCCGGCGGGTCAATCGCCGGCGGAGCTCGCGGACGGCGGCCGTCCCGAGCATGGCCCCCAGGCCGGCCGCAGCGGCACCTTCGACCGAGCGCTGGGCCGACCAGCTGGCCAGGTAGGCCGCCGCGCGGGACCGCGCATCGCCCGTGACCGGCCGCCCGTAGAGCTCGTGCAGCTCACCCACGAGAACCACCTCGACAGCGCCGACCAGCACGGTCTCGGCGCCCAGTTCGAGCGGCAACGCAAGGAGGGAGGGCGTCGCGAACCACTGCCCGGCCACCAGGCCCCCGACGCCGGCGCCGATCCCGGCGGTCAGCCGGCCGGCCCGGGCGACCAGCGCGTCGGCGATCTCGTCCTCGGTCGCACCGGGATGAGCGGCCCGCAGTCGGGCCGCGTCGCGGATGGGCAGCCGCGGGGCGGCCGCGGCGAGCAGGTCACCGAGCACCGCGCCGGGCGTCCGATCGCCACCCCGGCCCAGCGGCTGGGTGCCCGGCCCCTCCGTGGGGTCGGTGACGGGCTCCGCGGCACCATCCGCTGGTTCCCGACCGGCCGCCCGAGCCGCACCGACCGCGCCGGTCACAGCTCCGATGACGTCTCGGAGGCTCGAGGCCGCCGCCCGGCCGCCGGGGCTGCCGAGGATGCCGGTCACGGCGTCGGCCAGCGCACGCCCCGCCCGGCCCAGAGCGCCGTCGTCAGCCGACGACGACGGCGTCGGGGCGGGCACCGGCCGCGGGGGCGGGACGTCGCGCGCGGCGGCAGTCCTGGAGCCGTTCTCGGTCATCGGTTCTCTCCCCTTGCCCGTTCCCTGACCCGTCCAAGAATGCCTCTGCCCGACCACGGCGACCGTGGTCGGGCAGAGGCATACCCCGGTGATCCCAGGGTCAGGCGGCGCAGTCCCGGCAGTACAGCTGGTCACCGCGGGTAGCCGCGAGCCGGCTGCGGTGCTGCACGAGGAAGCACCGGGAACAGGTGAATTCGTCCTCCTGCTTGGGCAGGACGCGAACGGTGAGCTCCTCGCCCGACAGGTCGGCGCCGGGGAGCTCGAGGTTCTCGTTGAAGTCGGTCTCGTCGACGTCGACCGACGAGGACTGCGCTTCGGCGCGGCGCGCCTTGAGCTCCTCGAGCGAGTCCTCGCCGAGCTCGTCGGCCTCGTTGCGACGCGGAGCGTCGTAGTCGGTGGCCATGGGTGCCCCTCCTCCGGGGTTGTCGCGGGTGTCGTGCCCGCTCGTCTGGCACGGCGCCGGGTGCGCGCCGTTGTCGCTCCGGCCGCGGGGGGCGACCGGTGGCTCTGGAAGCCGGGAATCCGCTGCTGGGACTCCCGGTCTCTCGGTACTGCCGTCCGGCTCCGGTGCCTGCTCCCACGGTTGGGGGGGCGACCGGTTCCGTCCGTGCCGGGCTCCCTGCCGACGTCCGTGGACGGCGGGCGGTAGAGGACCGGCAGCCACCAAACGCCGAGAGGTCCCGGTTTGTGCCCGCCTCCTGAGAGGCTCTTCAAACAGGGACCCGCACGGACGGCCGGGCGGCGGAGCGCCAGAGGTTACCCTGCCGCCGTGACGACTCCTGCGGGTGCTGATCCAGCCGTCGTCGGGCCCTACCTCGCGTCCGCCCTGGACGACGAACGTTGGCGTTCGGTCAGCGTGGACCTGATCGCGGCCGGCATGTCGAACCTGACGTACGTGGTGACGCCGGAGGGTGGTTCCGCCGACGACGCGGTCATCCTGCGGCGGCCCCCGACGGGCGCGGTGCTGGCCACGGCGCACGACATGGTGCGGGAACACCGGGTGATCTCCGCGCTGGGCCCGACCGCCGTCCCCGTCCCCCGGACGTTGCACCTGTGTACCGACACCGACGTCCTGGGTGCGCCCTTCTACGTCATGGAGCGCGTCCTCGGCGTCCACGTCGTCTCCGAACTGCCGCCGGGCTACGCCGACGAGCCCGCGGAGCGCCGAGCCATCGGGGAAGGCTTGATCGACGTGCTCGCCGATCTGCACTCGGTCGACCACGTGGCGGTCGGGCTCGAGGACTTCGGCCGGCCGGAGGGCTTCATGGCCCGCCAGGTCCGCCGCTGGACCAAGCAGTGGGATGCCACCCGCGACCGGGACCGGCCGGGTCTGGACGCGCTCGCCGCCCGCCTGGCCGAGACCGTCCCTGAGACCCAGCGGTCGGGCATCGTCCACGGGGACTACCGGCTGGACAACTGCCTGCTCGACCCAGGGACTCCCGGCCGGATCAAGGCGGTGCTCGACTGGGAGATGTCCACGGTCGGCGACCCGCTCGCCGACCTGGGGATGCTCCACGTCTACTGGCCGCAGACGGGTGAGGACCTGCCGGCGACGCAGAGTTCGGTGACGGCGCTCCGGGGCTTCCCGAGCCGCGCCGACGTCGCCGAGCGGTACGCCAAACGCACCGGCACGGATCTGTCCGAGCTCAACTGGTACGTCGGCTTCGCCTATTTCAAGTTCGCCGCGATCGTGGCGGGAATCGTCGCCCGGTCGGCCGCCGGGGCGATGGCGGGGAAGGACACCGCGGGCTACGCCGACCGGATCGACCCCTGTGTCGAGTTGGGACGCGCCGCGCTGGACGACGGTGCGATCTAGCCCCTGTGCTCGGCCCTAAGCTCCCGGTCGTGACGGAGCGCACGGAACGTCCCCCGGTGCGTGCGCGCAGCGGCCGCCGCCCCCTTCCCCCGCTGATCTTCCTGCTGGTGCTCGCCGTGGCGGCGATCGGCGTCTGGTGGAACGTCGCGCGTCAGGACGACGCCCGCAACGCCAAGCAGGCAGCGGCCTGCGCCTCGGCGAAGGCGGCTCCGCCGTCCCTGGATCCGAAGACGGTGTCGGTCCGGGTCCTCAATGCGACCGATCGGGCCGGCGAGGCGACCAAGGTCGCCCAGGCGCTCAAGGCCCGCGGCTTCGTCGTCACCGAGGTGGCCAACGACGCCAGCGGCCGCAAGGTGACCGGCGTCGGCGAGGTCCGCCACGGGCGCCGGGGCAGGGACACCGCCGCCTACCTCGGGGCCTACCTGCCGGGAGCGGGCGACTACGAGGACACCCGCGCCACCGCCCAGGTCGACCTGGTCATCGGGCCGGACTACTCGAAGCTGGCGACCCCCGAGCAGGTGAAGGCCGCCCTCAGTACGGCGACCACGGCCGTCGCCGGCGGCTGCTGAAAGAGGACCCCGTCCTCCCCACCCCTCGCAGGCTCGGGGCGGTGCCCTGGACGGGGCCTAGCCGGCGTACAGCTCGGCCACCAGGTCGACGAACGGCTCCGCGATCGACGCGGCCGCCGCGATCGCCATCGGCTCGGCGAACGGCCGCCCGGGCAGACCGGTGACAGTGAGCCCCGCCTCGGCCGCGACCAGAGCTCCCGCCGCGTAGTCCCACGCGTTGAGTTCGAGCTCGTAGTAGGCGTCCACCCGTCCGGCCGCCGCAGCGCAGAGGTCCAGGGCGGCGCTGCCGAACCGCCGGATGTCCCGGACCTGCGGCAACAGCCGGGCGACAGCTTCGCCCTGCGCCCGGCGCTGCTCGGCCCGGTAGCTGAACCCCGTCGCGACGAGGGTCTGCTCCAGGGATACCGGGCTGCTGCCGCGGAGATGCACCGGCTGCGCCAGCAGCGGGGAGGACAGGAACGCCCCGCCACCGGACGTCGCGGTGAACAGCTCGCCGGTGGCGACGTTGAGCACCACGCCGGCCCGCACCACACCGTCCACCTCGGCGGCGATCGACACCGCGTACGCCGGGACGCCGTAGAGGAAGTTGACGGTGCCGTCGATGGGGTCGACCACCCAGCGCACCCCGCTGGTGCCGGCCCGGGATGCGCCCTCCTCCCCCAGCACGCCGTCGTCCGGGCGAGCCGCCGCCAACCGCGCGACGATCAACTCTTCGCTGGCCTTGTCGACGGCCGTCACGACGTCCACCGGACTGGACTTGACGTCGACATGCTCGCCCGCCGAGGCACGGCCGCGGGCCACCAGCGCGGCGGCCTCCTCCGCGATCTCGATGGCAAGGTCTCGCAGCTGGGCGGGATCGGGCGGCGCCGCGGCGCCGGCTGTGGAAGTGGTCACGCAACGATCCTGCCGCAGCCGCCCGCACCGCTGCCGCCCGCACCTGACGAGGGCTTTCACTAGCCTGTGCCCGTGCAGGGCTTCGGAGTGGACATCGGTGGCAGTGGAATCAAGGGGTGCACGGTCGATCTTGACGCCGGCCGGCTGATCGGCGAGCGGGTGCGGATCGAAACACCCGACCCGTCGATACCCGAGAAGGTGTACGCCGTCGTGGCGGAGATCGTCACCTCCTTCGGGTGGACGGAGGGAATCGGCGTCACCTTCCCGGGCGTGATGAAGCACGGGGTGGTCTACACGGCGGCCAACGTCGACAAGAGCTGGATCGGCGCGGACATCGACGCCGAGTTGGCCCGGTACATCCCCGGCAGCGTGACGAGCCTGAACGACGCCGACGCCGCCGGCCTGGCCGAGATGCGCTACGGCGCCGGCCGCGACCAGCGCGGCGTCGTGCTGATGCTCACCTTCGGCACGGGCATCGGCAGCGCACTGTTCGTCGACGGGCACCTGGTGCCCAACACCGAGTTCGGCCACATCCAGGTCGACGGCGAGGACGGCGAGCGGCGGGCGTCGGCCGGGGCACGGGAGCGCGAGGAACTCGACTGGGCGGAGTGGGCGCAGCGGGTCGACCGCTACCTCGACGTCCTCGAGGGGCAGCTCTGGCCCGATCTGATCATCGTCGGCGGCGGGGTGAGCAAGAAGGCCCACAAGTGGGTGCCGCTGCTCTCCACGCGGACGCCGATCGTGCCCGCCCAGCTCCAGAACGACGCCGGCATCGTGGGCGCAGCTCTGGCCGCCCACGAGTCTTCTCCCGAGTGAGCAGGGCACCCCGACGGGTGAGGTCGACGTCCCGTCCGTGTGTGGGTGCACGATGGCCGGGTAGGTGCCACCGGGACATCGGCGGCTGTGCGCTGATGAGCTGCCACGGAGGCTGATCGGCCTCCCGGATCGGTCGGAACGACCCCTCGGAGCGAGGAGACAGAATCCGGGCACGTGGTTTCCCCGCTCCACGCCGTTACAATGAGAGAGCCCCACCCCGCCGCCCTCCAGCCGGGAGGGATCCCCAGCCCGTACAGCGGTGAAACGCCGTACCGGTCTGCAGGATCTCCCCGCTGTCCAGGGGGCAGGTAGGAGCCGCTGCCCGAGGACCAAGTCGGCCTCCGGGGAACGAACCCCAGCACGGGAAGGAACCTGAGTGCCCGCCGACCAGCCAGCACCGGAAGCAGCAGCCGCGAGCACCCCCAAGCGCTCCAGGACGGTCGCCGCCGCTACCCGGGCTCCCCGGACCAGCGCCGCCGCCATCAAGCCGGCGAAGACGGTGACTGCCGATGCGGAAGCGGCGGGCGTGAAGCCGGCCACCCGGAAGAGAGCGCCGGCGAAGGGCGCCGTCACCACCAAGGGTGGCCGCGCCAAGCCGACCATCGCCCCCTCGCCCGGCTCCGGTGAGGGCGCCGTCCTCACAGCGGTCGCGAGTGACGGCACGGCCGTCGCCGTGGTCGATGCCGGCAGCGAAGGTCTCAAGCTCGACGAGACGGTCGTGGCCGGTCCCGACGGTGTCGCCGAGGCGCCCGCCGAGGAGGAGGCCGCCGAGGGCGGCGACTTCGAGTGGGACGACGAGGAGGAGTCCGAGGCCCTGCGGCAGGCCCGCAAGGACGCCGAGCTCACCGCCTCGGCCGACTCGGTCCGCGCCTACCTCAAGCAGATCGGCAAGGTCGCGCTGCTCAACGCCGAGGAGGAGGTCGACCTCGCCAAGCGCATCGAGGCCGGGCTCTACGGCTCCGAGCGGCTGCGCCAGGTCGAGGAGGAGGGCCAGAAGATCTCGCCGCAGATGCGCCGGGACCTCAACTGGATCGTCCGTGACGGCGAGCGCGCCAAGAACCATCTGCTCGAGGCGAACCTCCGCCTGGTGGTCTCCCTCGCCAAGCGCTACACCGGCCGCGGCATGGCGTTCCTGGACCTGATCCAGGAGGGCAACCTCGGGCTGATCCGCGCCGTCGAGAAGTTCGACTACACCAAGGGCTACAAGTTCTCCACGTACGCCACCTGGTGGATCCGGCAGGCGATCACCCGCGCGATGGCCGACCAGGCGCGCACCATCCGCATCCCGGTGCACATGGTCGAGGTCATCAACAAGCTCGGCCGCATCCAGCGCGAGCTGCTCCAGGACCTCGGGCGCGAGCCCACGCCGGAGGAGCTGGCCAAGGAGATGGACATCACCCCGGACAAGGTGCTGGAGATCCAGCAGTACGCCCGGGAGCCGATCAGCCTCGACCAGACCATCGGTGACGAGGGCGACAGCCAGCTCGGTGACTTCATCGAAGACTCGGAAGCCGTAGTGGCGGTCGATGCAGTCAGCTTCACGCTGATGCAGGACCAGCTGACCAGCGTGCTGCAGACGCTGTCCGAGCGGGAGGCGGGTGTGGTCCGGCTGCGCTTCGGCCTGACCGACGGCCAGCCGCGCACGCTCGATGAGATCGGCCAGGTCTACGGCGTGACCCGCGAGCGGATCCGCCAGATCGAGTCCAAGACCATGTCGAAGCTGCGGCACCCCAGCCGCTCCCAGGTGCTCCGCGA
>JAODNN010000009.1 GCA_025465355.1 Blastococcus sp.
CGGCGCGACGGCAGCGGCAGCGGCAGCGGCCCGAGACTGTGCGGCCGCGGCCGCCTTGGCCTTCGCTGCCGCCTCGGCGGCCGCCTTTGCCGCGGCAGCCTTCGCGGCAGCCGCGGCCGCGGCCCGCTTGTCGCGCTCGGCCTTGTCCGCATCGGCCTGCGCCTGCGCCGCCGCGGTCTGCTCGGACTGGCGCTGGCTGCGGCTGGCGACCAGCTGCTCCAGCGGACGGACGGTGGAGGTGCCGGTGGCCGACTGACCGGAGACGCCGAGCTGCTCGGCGATGCTCACCGACTTCAGGTCGGCATGGCCGGCCGGCTGGCCGGCGGTGAGGACGTTGACCAGCACCGCGCCCGCGGCGGCCACGGCCAGGTACAGGGCCGGCCGGCGTATCCCGGACGGCGGCCGGAGGCGAGAGCCACGCGGCGAGGTAGGTGCGGCGACGCCCGGGAGTTCGGTCGTCTCTAGCATGTCGTGCGGGTCTGAGGTGGTGCGGTCCGCGCTGGAACCGTCGGTGGCGCGAGGCGTCATGGGGAGTTGTGCTCCGGTGATCAAGGCGCAACAGAGCCACCGAGCGCGCACGCGGGCGCGGCGGCGAGCTGATGCGGATGGATGAGTGGCAGCGGGTGGGCGCGGGTGCCCGAGTCAGCGCGGGGCGAACCTGCGCGACGTTCCGAACCGACTGCCACTCCGTGCAAGGTGTGCCCGTGGGCGCGCCATGCGGGGGCTCTCCGTTTCTTCCGTGGCCGCCTACCGAGTTAGCTGACGGATTCGGGCGGGAAGAAGCCCTACCCGCCCCGAGCGAAGGCTCGGAGCAGGATTCACCCCAGTACTGCGGTGGGTCCCCGGCTCGTGTCCCCAGGAGGGACGACGACTCGGCGGCGTCCGGCACGGGCCCCCTGGTGGGGACGAGACGACCGGCCGGACTGAGTCAACCTAACCGGCGTTACCGATCCGTGACAATTCCAGACAGCGAATTTCTCCGCGTGACGCTTCTCGCTCACGGCAGCCGCCAGACCGTCGTCCGCCGCACGAGAGGGCCCTCCGTATCCGGAACGTCGACGACCGAGACGCCTTCCAGCCGGTCCGCGGGCAGGTACTGGCGGCCCGGATCGCCGATCAGCACCTCGGCACCCGCGGCGCGCGCTGCGTCGAGGAACGGCAGCACCCGTTCGGTCATCGCGCGGTCGTAACAGACATCCCCAGCGAGGACGGCGGCCACCGACGGCGGTTCACCGTCGAGGACGTCACCGACCACCGAGATCGTCGCCGCCACCCCGTTGACCTGGGCGTTCACGCCGATCGCAGCCTTTCCGAACGGGTCGATCTCGCTGGCGACGACCGAGTGCGCACCGGCCAGCGCGGCGGCTACCGCGACGAGCCCACTGCCCGAGCCCAGGTCCAGGACCGTCCGGCCGGCCACCAGGTCCGGGTGGTCGAGGACGTACCTGGCCAAGGCCTGCCCACCCGGCCAGGCAGCCGCCCAGAACGGCGGCTCGGACTGCGCTCCGCGCTCGGTCTCCATCGCCTCCCAGAGGGCCACGACATCCTCGGCGACCAGGAGGCTGATCTCCGGAACCAGAAGGGGATGAACCGGGTGGGTGTGTGCCCGCACGAACTCCGGCGGCACTGATCGGGAGGCCGGCACCCCCTCAGTTGACCCGGCGGGGGCCCCGCTCGTCCACCCGGACGCCCCGCTGCACCACGGCCGGTGGCCACCGGCTGTGATCGCGACACGTCCGGATGTAACTCGACTGGTCGTTGACCCGGCCGACAGTGCGTCGATAGCTTCCCCCATGTGTGGCCTGGGCCACATTCTCGGACGGCGGTCCGCGCCGGCCGGTGTCTCCTCCTCGCCCTCGGCCCCGGCCGGGAAGGAACCCACGTGACCACGACGTCAGCCCCGCCGCGCAGCGCCGGCGAGCCGGGACCCGCACCGGCCGCAACCGGGGGCGCCCGCCGATTCTGGGCGCGCACGCTGCCGCACTACCCCGAGACCGGTCCACGATCGCTCTACCTCGCGATCACGGTCCTGGCCACAGTCGTCCTGTACTACGAGCTGTACATCGCCGGCGCGGTGGCGACGCAGATCATCGCCGAGTTCCACATGACGTTCACGTACTTCGTCTTCGTCTCGGTCATCGGCAACGCCGTGGGAGCGTTCGCCTCACTGTTCGCCGGCCTCGCCGACCGCTGGGGCCGCGCCAACCTCGTCGTCGGCGGCCTGCTCCTCACCGGCCTGATCATCGCCTTCGGCCTGCCGAACGCCCCGAACAAGACCGTGTACACCCTCCTGTTCGCCGTGCTGAGCCTGGTCGAGGGCATCGTCCTGGTGGCCACGCCGGCGCTGATCCGCGACTTCTCGCCGCAGGTCGGCCGTGGCACCGCGATGGGCTTCTGGACCCTCGGCCCGGTGCTCGGCAGCCTCGTGGTGACGGAGGTGTCGAGCAACACCCTGCAGAGCCACACCGACTGGCGCTGGCAGTTCTACGTCTGCGGCATCGCCGGGCTGGTGGTCTTCGTGATCGCCTTCATGGGGCTCCGGGAGCTCTCCCCCGCCCTCCGCGACCAGCTCATGGTCAGCATGCGGGACCGGGCGCTGATCGAAGCCCGCGCCGCCGGCATGGACCCGGATCAGGCGCTGAAAGGCTCGTGGCGGCAGATGCTGCGCTTCGACATCGTCGGCTCGGCGTTCGCGATCAGCGTCTTCCTGTTGCTCTACTACATCCTCGTCGGCTTCACGGTGGTCTACTTCGCCACCGTCTACGGCTACTCGCCGGCCCGGGCGAACGCCCTGGCCAACTGGTACTGGATCGCCAACGCCCTGACCCTGGTCGTCGTCGGCGTGCTCTCGGACAAGCTGCGCGTCCGCAAGCCGTTCATGATCCTCGGCACGGCCATCGGGCTGGTCGGCAGCATCCTGTTCGCTCTCTCCGCCACGAAGCCGGACACGGACTACTACACGATCGCGGTGTACTTCATCCTGGCCTCCGCCGGCGGCGGCATGGCCTACGTCGCATGGATGGCGAGCTTCACCGAGACGGTCGAGAAGCACAACCCGGCGGCCACGGCCACCGGTCTGGCGGTCTGGGGCTGGATCCTGCGCATCGTCGTCACGGCGTCGCTGGCGATCTTCACCCTGGTCCTCCCGGCCACCTCGATCCTGGTCGACCAGGGCTCGCGGGTTCAGGAGATCGTGGCGGCGCACCCCAAGGAGGTCGCCGTCCTGTCCGCCGTCGACCCTGCGACGTCGGCCGCGCTGAAGGCCGACCCGAAGGACCTTCCCGCCCTCGCCAAGGCGCTGGGCGAGGTCGCCCGGCAGCAGGGAGCCACGGCGGCCGAAGCGGAGAACGTGTCGACGATCGTCACGACCCGGGCGGCACAGCTGGGCGCGGTGCAGGCGATCGCGCCTGCGACGCTCGCCGCCCTGCAGGCCGACCCGCGGGAGGCCGCCGCAGGCGCCAGCGCAGTCGGCGACATCATGAAGGGTCTGGGGCTCGGCCAGGCGCAGGCGGTGCAGCTGCTGCAGAGCCTCGCCACCCCCGCCGTGCAGCGGGATCTCCTGACCGTCCTCCCGTTCGCGAGCACGCTGCAGTCGGCCGAGAAGGCCATCCCGGCCGCGGACCTCGAGTACCTCGCCGCCCACGGTGCCGAGGTCCAGCAGGCCCAGGCGGACAACCCGCAGCAGTGGCAGCGCTGGTGGTGGGTCTGCATCGCCGGCCAGCTGATCTTCCTGCCGTTCGTCTTCGTGATGGCCGGCCGGTGGAGCCCCCGCAAGGCGCGCGAGGACGAGCTCGAGCACGAGCGCCGCGTCCAGGAGGAGCTGGCCGCGCTGGGCAACCGGCGCCTGGCGGCCGACCGGTAACTGTCGACTGGCAACTGTCGATGAGGCCCCGCTCCGTTCGCGGAGCGGGGCCTCATTGCTGCGGGCCGAGAACGGCGCCTGCACCAGCCCCCGTCAGCGGGCGGAGCGGGGGGAGCGGGCGGAGCGGGCGATGAGCTTCCAGTACGACCCGGGCATCAGGCGCACCAGCGCGTCCGGCACCTTCGCGCTCCAGCCGATCAGCAGCCGCGGACGACGCCGCTCGACGGCCTCGATGATCTGGGCGGCCGCGGTCGCGGGGTCCATGGTGAGCAGCTTGGTGAACTGCTTCTGCCCCTGCTCCCACTCCTCCTGCGATACCCCCGACCCGGTGCGGGCCGTCTCGGCGATGCGGGTCCTGATGCCGCCGGGGTGCACGACGGTCACGCCAACGCCGTTCTCCGCCAGCTCGTGGCGCACCGCCTCGGAGAATCCGCGGACGGCGAACTTGCTGGCCGAGTACGCCGCCTGGCCGGCCGGCGCCATGATCCCGAAGACGCTCGAGACGTTGACCAGGTGCGAACCCCGGTGTGCCTTGAGTGCGGGCAGGAGGGCATGGGTCAGCCGGACGACGGAGCGGAAGTTGACCGCCATGACCCAGTCGAACTCGTCGAGGGTCACCTGGTCGAAGCGACCCCCGAGCGCCACACCGGCGTTGTTCACCAGAAGCGTGATCTCCGGGTGGTCGGCCGCCAGCTCGGCGGTCACGCGGGTCAGCTCCGCATCGTCCGACAGATCCGCGACGTAGGTGTCCACGGCCAGACCGGGATGGTCGGCGCGGACGGCGTCGGCGACCCCGGCCAGCCGCTCGGCGTCGCGGTCGAGGAGCACGAGGTTGCTCCCGCGGCCCGCGAGCGCCGTGGCCAGCGCTGCCCCGATCCCGCTGGCGGCGCCGGTCACAACGGCGGCGCCCCCGGCGAACGCGTACGGCCGCATCAGGCGGCCGTACGCTCGGACCGCGCGGCGGCCGGCCGCTGGAAGGTCATGCCCTCGTCGTCCAGCGGTCCCCTGCGCATGAGCCGGACATCGCGGACATAGTTCTGGTGGAGCCGCCACGGCGTCCGCGACCCCTGCTTGGGCAGCTGGGCGATGCTGCGCTGAACATAGCCGGAGGCCAGGTCGAGAAACGGTGCGTCGGCCCCCTCCGGTGGCGCGACCGGGGTGGCCGCGACGAAGCCGTTCTCGTCGAGGTGGGTGAGCAGCCGGCAGACGTAGCGGTTGACCAGGTCGGCCTTCAGCGTCCACGAGGCGTTCGTGTAGCCGATCACCATCGTGAAGTTCGGGATTCCGGAGATCATCATCCCCTTGTAGGACACCGTCGTGGAGAGGTCGACCGGCGTCCCGTCGAGGGACAGTGACATCCCGCCCAACGGCAGCAGGTTGAGCCCGGTCGCGGTGATGATGACGTCGGCGTCCAGGTGCTTGCCGGACTCCAGGTCGATGCCCCGCTCGGTGAACGCCTTCACCCGGTCCGTGACGATCGACGCGTTGCCCTGTCGGAGGGTGCGGAAGAGGTCGCCGTCCGGGACGAGGCACAGCCGCTGGTCCCAGGGGTCGTACGGCGGGTTGAAGTGCGTATCCACGTCGAAACCCTCGGGCAGCTGCTTCTGGGTCAGCCGCCGGATGAGCTTCTTGATCATCGCCGGACGGCGCCGGCTCAGCTGGAAGAGCAGGGTGGACAGCAGCACGTTCTTCCACCGGACGATGGGATAGGCGATCGTCGCCGGCAGCCGCCGCCGCAACACTTGGGCCAGGGGGTCCCTGCCCGGCAGCGACATGATGTAGCTCGGCGTCCGCTGCAGCATCGTCACGTGCGCGGCGTCGGCGGCGAGGCTGGGCACGAGGGTGACCGCCGTGGCGCCGCTGCCGATGACCACCACCTGCTTCCCGGTGACGTCGAGATCCTCGGGCCAGTGCTGCGGATGCACGATCTGGCCGGTGAACCGCTCCTCGCCGTCGAACCGCGGGCGAAAGCCCTCGTCGTAGCGGTAGTAGCCCGAGCACGCCGACAGCCACGAGCAGGTCAGCCGCACGGTCTCCCCCGTGTCGGAGCGGCGGGCAGTGACCGTCCAGCGAGCGTCCTCGGCCGACCAGTCAGCGGACACCACCTGGTGGTGGAAACGGATGTGGTCCCCGACGCCGTACTCGCGTGCGGTGTCCTCGATGTAGCGGCGGATCGAGGCGCCGTCGGCGATCGACGTCGCGTCCGTCCACGGCCGGAAGGCGTATCCGAGGGTGAACATGTCCGAGTCCGAGCGGACACCGGGGTACCGGAACAGGTCCCAGGTGCCCCCGATGGCGCCCCGGGACTCGAGGACCGCATAGGTCTTGTCAGGGCACTCCTCCCGCAGGTGGCAGGCGGCGCCGATCCCGGAGAGCCCGGCTCCGATGATGAGGACATCGACGTGCTCGGGCTCGTGCTGCGGGATGGCCTGCGGACGGGCCGCCGGTGCCTCGATGAGCTGGTCGATGGTCATGATCCGGACTCCACAGGGACGGGGCCGGCGAAAGCCGGCGATCAGGTCGGGACTGTCGGGACTTTGCTCCCCGAGGTTATCGACACTCCGTCGAGTGGGTCAACACGGTGTCGACAAACCCGCCTGCCGCAGTAGGCTGACTCCGTGTCCGTCCCTGCGCGCGAGCGCCCGAGCGCGGTTCGCGGCCGCCGTCCGCCCCGCCCCTCGGGGGACGACCGCGAGCTGGCGATCCTCGCCACGGCGGAGCGGCTCCTGGCCGACAAGCCGCTGGCCGCGATCTCCGTCGACGATCTCGCGCGGGGGGCCGGCATCTCCCGGCCCACCTTCTACTTCTACTTCCCGTCCAAGGACGCCGTCCTGCTCACGCTGCTCGACCGGGTGGTGGCCGAGGCCGACTCGTCGATGCGCCAGGCGTTCGGCGTGCGGGCGAGGGGCCCGCGTGAAGGCTGGCGACGGGCCATCACCGCGTACTACGAGACGTTCCGGACACACCGGGCGCTGACGCTCGCCTGGGCAGAGGCCCGCTCGACCAACGCGGAGGTCCGCGACCTGTGGGCCCAGGTGTTCGAGTCCTGGGTGCAGCGGTGCGCGGGCGCGATCGAGGCCGAACGCGACCGCGGCGCGGCGCCGGCCGGCCCGCCGGCCCGCGACCTGGCCGTGGCGCTCAACTCGATGAACGAGCGGGTGCTGTACGCGACCTTCAGCGGCGACGGTCCCGCCGTCGCCGAGGCCGACGTGGTCGACGTCCTGCTCGAGGTCTGGCTCACCACCATCTACCAGCGGCCGATGCCCCCGGCCTGAGTCCCGCCGTCAGTGGACCGTCGAACCCACCGGCCGGCGTTCGGTCAGCACGGTCGGATCGCCGGCACCCACCCCGTCCAGCGCCTGGCCGATCTGGGCGGTCAACCGGTGCAGCGACTGGCGCGCCTCGTCGCGCTGCCGGCGCAGGTCGTCGACCTCCGCCTGAACGGCCGCGAGCCGCAGTGTGGCCTCGGCTTCGGCCTTCTCGCGCTGCGCGGCCGCATCCCGGAGCAGCTGCCGGGCATCCGCGCGAGCCCGTTCCACGATCTCCTTGGCCGCGCCGATGGCGGCCTCCCGGATGCCCATCACCTTCATCCGCCGGGCCTCGGCCTCCAGCCGCGCCTCACGGATGATGCGCTCGGCCTCGTCGACGCCGGACGCGATGACCGAATCGGACTCTTCCGATGCCAGCCGCAACATCTCGCCGAGCCGCTGGGAGACCGCCCCCGTCACCGTGCCGGTCGGCGTGCGCTGGATGAGCGTCAGCTCCGCCATGCAGGCGCCGTAGCGCTCCAAGAGGTGGTCGCACTGCCGGCGGGCGGCGTCGAGTTCTCCCTCTGCCCAGCTGACGTAGTTGTCGACCTGGAACCGGTCGTAGCCGTGCTGCCGCCGCCGGAAGACCGGCCGGTGGTCGAGCAGCCGGTCGAGAGACCCCGGGAGCTCCGGCCGCCGGAACGCCGGCGGCAACACACCCTCCCCGTCCGTCGGACCGCCGTCTCCGGCCGGGTCCCCTGCACCGCCGGCACTGGTGACGCCGTCACCCGCCCCGCCCTTGGCACGTCGATACATGCGGATCCGCCTCTCCCGGGAAGTGGAGCTGACTCGACAGTGCCAGAACGGCGCCGCGAGGGAAGGGCCCCGGCACCCGTCGTCCACCGCGTGCGACGGCCCCCCGGCGTAGTTCAGCAGTGCGTGCGGGAACCGCTACTGCCCGTCGGCGGATCGGGGGAGGTGCGCCGGGGCCTGCCGGGGCCAGGCGGATGTCCGGCTGGCGGGCCGGGCATAGTCGGGAGGGCGACGCGGTTGTAGCCAAAGTAGTTGCACTCTCAACTAGGGGCGGGCGCGCGATGCAGTTCGGAATCTTCTCGGTCAGTGATGTCACTCCCGACCCGACCACCGGCCGGGTCCCCACGGAGAACGAGCGGATCAAGGCGATGGTCGCCATCGCGCTGAAGGCCGAGGAGGTGGGGCTCGACGTCTTCGCGACCGGGGAGCACCACAACCCGCCGTTCGTGATGTCCTCCCCCACCACGTACCTCGGCTACGTCGCCGCCAAGACCTCGACGCTCGAGCTGTCGACCTCCACGACGCTGATCACCACCAACGACCCGGTGAAGATCGCCGAGGACTACGCGATGCTGCAGCACCTGGCCGACGGACGGGTCGACCTGATGATGGGCCGCGGCAACACCGGCCCGGTCTATCCCTGGTTCGGCCAGGACATCCGCACCGGCATCGAGCTCGCGGTGGAGAACTATGCACTGCTGCGCCGGCTGTGGCGCGAGGACGTCGTCGACTGGGAGGGGAAGTTCCGGACGCCGCTGCAGGGCTTCACCTCGGTCCCGCGTCCGCTCGACGGCGTCCCCCCGTTCGTCTGGCACGGCTCGATCCGGAGCCCGCAGATCGCCGAGCAGGCGGCGTACTACGGCGACGGCTTCTTCCACAACCACATCTTCTGGCCGAAGGAGCACACCCAGCGGATGGTGGAGTTCTACCGCCGCCGCTTCGAGCACTACGGCCACGGCGCGGCCGACCAGGCGATCGTCGGCCTCGGGGGGCAGGTCTTCATGCGGAAGAACAGCCAGGACGCCGTGAACGAGTTCCGCCCGTACTTCGACAATGCGCCGGTCTACGGCCACGGCCCGTCGCTGGAGGAGTTCACCTCCGAGACGCCTCTGACGGTGGGCAGTCCGCAGCAGATCATCGAGCGGACGCTGGGCTTCCGCGACTACGTCGGCGACTACCAGCGCCAGCTCTTCCTCATCGATCACGCGGGCCTGCCGTTGAAGACGGTGCTCGAGCAGCTGGACATCCTCGGCGAGGAGGTCGTGCCGGTGCTCCGCAAGGAATTCGCCGCACTGAAGCCCCCACACGTCCCGGACGCGCCGACTCACGCCTCGCTCGTGGCTGCCGCCGGTGGCGCCCGCGACGCGACGGTCCACGCACCTGCCGACGACGTCACCGGCCGGGCCCCCGCCGAGGCGGCGGAGGAGGTGGAGCCCTGATGAGCAACGACACGCGCGCCCTTGCCGTCGTCAGCGCCGGGTTGAGCAACCCGTCGTCCACCCGGCTGCTCGCCGACCGGCTCACCACCGCCACCGTCGCGGCGCTGCACGAGCGCGGGATCACGCCCACCGTCGAGGTGGTCGAGCTCCGGCAGCACGCCCGCGACCTGGCCGACAGCCTGCTCACCGGCTTCCCCAATGCCTCGCTGCGCGAGGCGGTGGACACGGTGACGGGCGCCGACGGGCTGATCGCGGTGACCCCGATCTTCTCGGCGTCCTACAGCGGGCTGTTCAAGACCTTCTTCGACGTGCTGGACAAGGACGCGCTGACCGCCAAGCCGGTGCTGATGGGCGCGACGGCCGGCACCGCACGGCATTCGCTGGCACTGGAGCACGCACTCCGGCCACTGTTCTCCTACCTGCGGGCCGTGGTCGCCCCCACCGCGGTCTTCGCCGCATCGGAGGACTGGGCCGGGAGCGGCGGAGCCTTGCACGACCGGATCGTTCGCGCCGCTGAGGAACTGGCCGATCTCGTGGCCGGCCGGCCGCCTGCCGCTCCGGCCGATCCCTTCGATGACCCCACGACCTCCTTCGAGGAGCTCCTCCGCCGCAGCTGATGGCTCGGGTGGGTACTAGCTCACCGGCAGGTGGAGGTCGATCAGAACGGGCCGTTGCGGCCCCATGTGGGCCCAGATCAGCCTGACGCGTGACCGACCGCCGGAGCGATCATGGTCGGTCTGTGGCGACCTGCGGCAGGAGGTCCGGCAGCGACGACGGCGCCGCCGGCTCGCTCGCAGGACGGCGGACCACCAGGAGGCCGGCCACGCCGACGGCCAGCGCGGGGAGGGCCAGGATCGCCGACGCGTGCGCCACGGACATGGCGGTGGCGAGCGTCCCGGCGAGAAGCGCACCGAGCACCTGGGCGCTGCCGAGGGCACCCTCGAGGAACGAGAAGGCGGTTCCCCGCGAAGCCTGCGGAAGGCGCTGTCCGATGACCGCCCCGGCCGGGACAGTCATGACGTCCAACGCGCCGGCGGCAAGGAAAGCGACAGCAACGAACGGCATCGGGCTGTCGAGCACGAATGCGATGAACGCAACCGTGCTCAGCCCGGTGACCAGCCGGCACACCCGCCGGACCAACTGCCAATGCGCGCCATCGGAACTCACCAGCAGGGCCGTGAGGAGCGCCGCGATCGGCGGGATGGTCGCCAGCAGGCCTGTGCCCCTCGCGCCGTACCCCAGGTGGGACGCGTACGCCACCATGAGGCTCTCGACCGTGACGCCCAGGACGGCGGCGATCGTCACCGCACCGGCGGACACCATGATCAGCCGGTCGGAGGTCAGGGCCCTGACGGCGGGCCGGATCAGCGGCTGCCGGTCGTCCGGCTCGCTGGACCGCGTCGGCCGGATCCCCGCGATGAACACGATCGAGACGAGGAACGAGGCGGCGTTCACGGCGAGCGCCAGCGATGGGCTCGTGGCGGCCACGAGGAAGCCGCCCGCAGCGAACCCGACCAGCGTCATCGCCTGGCGGGTACTGGTCCACAGCGTCAGCACGACCATGTAGCGGTCCCCGGAGAGCAGCGGCAGCGCAGCACCGTTGGCCGCCAGGAACGGCGGATCGGCGAGGCCCGCGACGAAGGCCAGCACCAGGATGGCCGGCACGGGCAGGTGCGTGAAGGCGAGGACGAGGTAGATGATTCCCCGCCACAGCTCGGCCCCCACCATGACGGAGCGGTGCGGGAAACGGTCGGCCAGCGTGCCGAGGAGCTGACCGATCCCCAGGTGCGGCAGCAGCGACACCGCGGTGACGGCGGTCGTGGCGAGCGGGCTCCCGGTCTGCGCGAAGACGAGCAGTCCCAGAGCGAGGCGGGCCGCCCAGTCGCCGCCCTCGGACACCAGGCGGGCGAACCAGAGGCGCCGGAGGGACACATCGGACAGCGGCGACGCGAGCGTGCAGATGCGTCGGCCCAGCGTCCTCATGGATTCCCCGTTCCTCGTGTTACGAGACTCCATCGGAGCGTAGCTGTGCGATCACTCACAGTCGAGGGTAGGACCACTGCTCCTTCATGGAAAGACAGAGCCCGGTGGCGGGTGTCCCGCCCGCCACCGGGCTCCATAGTTCACTAGGTCGATCCGGCGCGTCGTGGTGCCCCTTACTGGGCCGATCCGCCGTCCGCCGCCGCTCAGGCCCACTGCCGTGCGCGCATGGAGCCCCCTCTCGGCCATTCACTCGATAGAGGGAAGTTAGCGAGAGGAAGCCCCCGTCGTCTACGTTTCGGCGCGTTGCGACTTCGATCCGTGACAACACCCGGCGTGGCGCCCCCTGTCGCCCTCCTCGGTGACCGTCGGCGTCATGAGACGGGGCCGTTCGACCTGGTCCTCGCGGTGAGCAACCCCCGAGTACGTCGGCCTCGACGAGGAGGGGGCAGGAGCCGAGCAAGCCCACCCGTGCCGTCGCGCGGCCGGCCTCGGTGCCGTCACTCGGCGGAGGGCTGTGGTGCGCGCTCCCGGGCTGCTACAACCCCGCCCTGGAGCCGGGCCGATCTCAGCGGTAGGCGGAGGCGCCGCGCAGCCGGGCTCCGACGGCAACGCGCAACGGCACGAGCACGACGCCGTTCCGGGCCAGCCGCTCGCGCAGCTGCGCTCGGTGCCGGAGGACGCCGACCAGCCCCACTGCCCAGAAGACGTACTGCACCGCGAACGCGGCACGGAACGCGTCCAGCGAGTAGGCCGTGGAGGAACCGGGGGTGAGCAGGTCGAGGACGGCCCCGACGGCGAAGATCGTCAGCAGCGCGGCGAGGAAGCCGCCGACATTGACCACGCCACTGGCGCTCCCCATGCGCTCGGCCGGGTTCTCGGTGCGCGCGTAGTCGAAGCCGATCATCGAACCGGGGCCATTGGTGCCCAGGACGACGACCAGGACGACCAGCAACGCCAGCGGTGCGCGACCCGGCCACAGCAGCACGACGGTCCACGCGGTCGCGGTCGCGGCGAGGATGCCGAAGACGAGCGCTGAACGGCGCAGCGGCCACCGCCCGCACAGCCGGCCGAGGAGGGGCCCCACCCCCATGCCGACGATCACGAGCAGGGTGAGCAGCGCGGCCGCCGTCCCCGGTGAGAGGCCCTCCCCCACGACCAGGAACGGATAGCCCCACAGCAGCGCGAACACGTTGCCCGAGAACTGGGTGACCAGGTGGGTGTAGAGCCCGATGCGGGTGCCGGGCTCGCGCCAGGTGACCGCGAGGTTGCGCCGGACGGCGGCCAGATCCGCCGTCGGGACCGGCGCAGTGCCGTCGGGTGCGTCGCGCAGGGCGACGAGCACGAGGAGGGCGACCAGCAGGCCGGTGGCCGCGGCGCCGAGGAAGGTCGCCTCCCACGACGTGCCGTGCAGCAGCGCTACCAGCGGATAGGCGGCCGCGATGGAGCCGAGCTGACCCAGGAGCCCGGTGAGCTGGGTGATCAGCGGGACCATCCGCCCGGGGAACCAGAGGCCGATCACGCGCAGCACGCTGATGAACGTCATGGCGTCCCCGGCGCCGACCAGGATCCGAGCGACGACGGCGGTCGGGACGTCGGTCGCGAGGGAGAGCACGAGCTGCCCGGCAGCCATGGTGAGCGCGCCGGCCAGGATCATCCAGCGCGAGCCGAGCCGGTCCAGGACCACGCCGACGGGCACCTGCAGGGCGGCGTAGACGGCGAGCTGCAGCACGAGGAACAGCGAGATCGCCGACGCGCCGGCGGAGAACCGCTCCTGCGCCTGCACGGCCGCCACCCCGAGCGAGGCGCGGTCGAAGACGGCGACCACGTAGGCCGCCAGGCCCACGCCCCACATCGCGTAGGCGCGGGCCGACGGTCGGGCAATGGGCGGCGTCAGGCTCACCTCATGGAGGACGCTTCCCGGGCGCCAGACCTTCCGCTATGCGTCGTGAAGTCGCTCACCCGGTGCTGCCATGCCCGACCCGGTCGGGCCGGCGACCGGCCCGGCGACCCGGGCTGAGCCGTCCGTCGCACCGTCCCCCGCGGCCTGCTCCGCCGGGGACAGCGCCGGCCGGTGCTCCTCCCCCACGGTCGGTTCGTCCTTCAACCGCCCCCGCCGGTGGTCCCAGATGTCGCGGACGATCACCTGGATCATGCTCGCGACAGGGATCGCGAGGAGCGCCCCGAGGACCCCCATGAGCTCGGCGGCGATGAGGATGGCGACGATCACCGTGAGCGGGTTCAGCTTGACGGTCCGGGCGAAGATCAGCGGCTGCAGAAGGTGGTTCTCGAGCTGCTGGTAGAGCACGAAGAAGACCAGCACGACGATCCCCGCCGTCGGCGAGTGGACGAAGCCGGCGAGCACCGCGACCGCGCCGCCGATGGTGGCGCCGACCAGCGGCAGCAGGTCGGCGATGCCGACGAACAGACCGATCAGGCCGGCGAACGGCACGCCCAGGACCAGCAGCACGACGTAGGTGAGCCCACCGCAGATCACGCTGATGAGCAGGTTGCCCGAGATGTAGCCCGTGACCGACTTCGCGCAGTCGTTGCCCACGCGGCGGATCCGCTCGCCGGTGGCGGGCGAGAACAGGGCGACCGTGCCGTCGACGAGCATCGGCCCCTCGAGGACGATCAGATAGGCGAGCACGATCACGGTCACCAGGCCGGCGATGCCCGTGGCCAGCCCGGAGACGATGCCCGCCGCCGGCGCGGTCAGGCCGCTGGCGAACGAGCTGATCTTGGTCTGGTTGTGCTGCACCCAGTCGAGGACGTGGGTGCGCTGCAGCAGGTCGCCGATCGGGCCCCGGCCGGCCTTGGCCGCCCTGATCTGATCGGGCAGCTCGCCGGCGACCTTGGTGCCCTCGTTCACCAGCGGCACCGCAAAGGCAGTGATGACAGCGCCCAGGACGACGAACACCACGACGAAGACGAGGAACGTGGCCAGCGCCCGTCGCTCGCCGCGGAGCAGCCGCCGCTGCACCCAGCCGACGAGCGGTGAGAGTGCGACCGCGAAGAAGGCGCCGATCACGAGCCAGGTCAGCACCTGGCGGACCTGCAGCACGATGTACAGGAGCAGGGCGGTGGCGAGGACGATGCCGACGGCGACGAGCATCGTGCGCACCGGCACCTTCTCCTGGGCCGGGCGCACGGGGGTAGAGGTCACAGGTGGCCCGATGCCCAGCCGCCGCCCCGCTCACTCCCTGGCGAGGGCAGCGATCTGGGCACAGCGGCAGCGAACGGGGCACAGCGGCAGCGAACGGGGCGCAGCGGCAGCGAACGGGGCACAGCGGCGGGACGCCGGTCGTCGGCCGGCCGTGGAGCGCTCCGACCGATTACAGTCCCGGATCGATGGCTGGCCTCATCTCCCCCGCCGATGACCCGACCGTGGACGACGCCCATCGTCGTGGCCGGATCCTGTGGGCGCTCGCCGAGTCGATGGCGGAGAAGGGCTACCAGGCGACCACGATCTCCGACATCGCCCGCGTCGCCCGCGTGTCCAAGACCGTCGTCTACACGCATTTCCGCGACAAGGAAGACTGCCTCCTGGAGCTGTACTCCCGCGCCACCGACCGGGTCCTCACAACCGTCCGGGAGGCACAGGAACAGGCCCACGAGGAGCGGCTGGAATGGCGCGACCGGCTGCGGGCCGTGGTCGCCGCCTACTTCGAGACCCTCGCGAGCGGCCCCGCCGTGGCGTGGGCATCCCTCGTCGAGGTGCAGGCCGCGGGCCGGTCGGCGCTGACACTGCGCCGGGAGGTCCTGGAGCGGTATGTCGACCTGCTGACCGCGGTCGCCGACGAGCTGGCCCGCGACCATCCCGGCGAGGTGCGACCCGTCGAGCGGCGGCTGATCCTGGCCGCGGTCGGAGGGATCAACGAGCTCATGCTGGCGCGCGTGGAGCGCGGCGACGCCCAGCACCTGCCGGACGACGCGGACGTCGCGGCCGGGGTACTGATCGGCCTGCTGGAACGCCGCGGCTGAAGGGACCGACGAGATCGAGCGTGCCTTTACGTTGCTCGACGGCGGCCTGATCGGCGCACTCCCCCGGCGAGCGGAGAGATCACCTGCTCGGACGTCGTGATCGATTCCGACGAGTAACCGGCGCACCCCGCGGGCAGGAAGAGCACAACCACCCCGACGAGAGGAGCGCCGTCCATGGCGTCAGTCATCCACTACACGATCGCCACCGAGGCCGAGAAGAACCCCGACTTCCGTCGTGTCCTGTGGACCGGCGAGCACACCCAGCTCGTGATCATGACCATCCCGCCGGGCGGCGAGATCGGCGAGGAGACGCACGAGGACACCGACCAGATCCTCACCTTCGTCAGCGGGACCGGGAAGGCGATCGTCTCGGGGGCGGAGAAGAACGTGACCCAGGGCGACCTTGTCGTCGTCCCGGCGGGCAGGAAGCACAACTTCGTCAACACCGGTCCGAACCCGCTGATCCTCTACACGGTCTACGGCCCGCCGGAGCACGCCGACGGCGCGGTGCACGCGACGAAGGAGGAGGCCGACCGCCTGGAGGAGGCCGGCAAGGACGAGCCGCCGACCAGCTGAGGGCGGGAACTCCCGGGACGGCTGGCCGTCCCCCGAACGGGACCGCAGACTCAGGACACGAGTGCACCGTTCGGGGGCCGGCCGGTCCCCGCCGGACCGAGGAGGGGACGCCCATGTCCAGCTATCAGCCCGCCGATCCCGAGAGCGTCTTCACCTACGGCGCCCCGCAGCTGAAGTTCGGGCCTGGTGCCGCCGACGAGATCGGCTACGACCTGAGCGTCACGGGGGCCAGGCGCGTCCTGGTGGTGACCGATCCCGGCGTGGGCGCCACCGGGCATCCGCAGCGGGTCGCCGACCAGATGACCGGCTTCGGCATCGAGGCGCACGTCTTCGACGGCGCGCACGTCGAACCGACTGACGAGAGCCTGCAGCACGCCGTCGACTGGGCGCGGGACAACGGCCCGTGGGACGCGATCGTCGCCGTCGGCGGCGGGTCGAGCATCGACACCGCCAAGGCGATCAACCTGATGACGACGAACCCCGGCGACCTGATGGACTACATCAACAAGCCCGTGGGTGGCGGCAAGGCGCCGGTCAACCCGCTGAACCCACTGGTCGCCGTCCCGACCACCACGGGAACCGGATCGGAGAGCACCACGATCTGCGTGCTCGACGTGCTCTCCCTCAAGGTCAAGACGGGGATCAGTCACGCCCGCCTGCGGCCGACCCTGGCCGTCATCGACCCATCGCTCACGCTGACCCAGCCCGCGGGCGTCACCGCTGCAGCAGGGATGGACATCCTCTGCCACGCGCTCGAGAGCTACACCGCCCGGCCGTACACCACCTACGAGCGGAAGAAGGCCGAGGAGCGGGTGCCCTACTGCGGCGCCAACCCGATCGCCGACATGTGGTCGGAGAAGGCGATGAGCCTGCTCGCCGAGAGCTTCCGCCAGGCGGTGCGCGACGGCTCGGACGAGGACGCCCGCGGGAAGATGGCGATGGCCGCGACCTTCGCCGGCATGGGCTTCGGCAACGCCGGGGTGCACATCCCGCACGCCAACGCCTATCCGATCGCCGGCCGGGTCAAGGACTTCCACCCGAAGGACTACCCGGCCGACGAGCCGATGATCCCGCACGGCATGTCGGTGGCGCTCACCGCTCCGGAGGCCTTCCGGTTCACCTTCGACGCCTCCCCCGAGCGGCACCGGAACGCGGCCCGGCTGCTCGACCCGCGTGCCGACGAGCCGTCCGACGCCGCCGAGTACCTTCCTGGAGTGCTGACGGCCCTCATGCGCGACATCGACATCCCTGGCGGCATCGGTGCCGTCGGCTACGACGAGGGCGACATCCCCGACCTTGTCGACGGCACGATGAAGCAGCAGCGGCTGCTGGCCACCGCCCCCAAGGACGTCACCGAGGACGACATCGCCGGGATCTTCCGCCGCTCGATCAGTCTGTGGTGAGTCGCTCCACTCCCGCTGACGACGGACTGCTCGCCGCCCTGCGACGGGCCGGGGTGGCCGACGTCGACGATTCCGGGCTGGCCCGGGCGCTGTACTCCTCGGACGCTTCGCTCTACCGCGTGCTGCCGCGTGCCGTCGTCCGGCCGCGGCATACCGACGAGATCGTCGCCACGCTGGAGACGTGCCGGGCCCTCGGCGTCCCGCTGACCGCCCGCGGTGCGGGTACCTCGATCGCCGGGAACGCCGTCGGGCCCGGCGTCGTCCTCGACACGAGCCGGTACCTCTCACGCGTCGTCGCCGTCGACGCAGAGGCACGGACGGCGACCGTCGAGCCCGGCGTCGTGCAGGCGGCGCTGCAGAAGGTGGTGCAGCCGCAGGGACTCCGCTTCGGCCCCGATCCGAGCACGCACAACCGATGCACGGTCGGCGGGATGATCGGCAACAACGCGTGCGGGTCACGGGCGCTGGGCTATGGCCGGACGGCGGACAACGTCGTCGGCCTCGACGTCGTCACCGGCGGAGGGACCCGGTTACGGCTGGGCGGCGCGGGGACCGCCGGCCACGACGGGCTGCTCGCCGACCTCCGCCGGCTGGTCGGCGACGAGCTGGCCACCATCCGCACCGAACTGGGTCGCTTCGGCCGCCAGGTGTCGGGCTACTCGCTGGAGCACCTGCTGCCCGAGCGCGGCTTCGACGTGGCCCGCGCGCTGGTCGGGAGCGAGGGCACCCTCGGGCTGGTGCTCGGCGCCACCGTGCGCCTGGTGACCGACGCCCCGCACCGCGGCCTGGTCGTGCTCGGCTACCCGACGATGGCCGATGCCGCCGACGCGACGCCGGGGCTGCTCCCCCACTCGCCGACCGCCGTCGAGGGACTGGACGCCCGGATCGTCCAGCGGCTGCGCGACGTGCCTGCGGCCGTCGTCCCCGAGCTGCCGCGGGGCGAGGGCTGGCTGATCGTCGAGCTGACCGGCGACACCGTCGCGGAGATCGAGGCGACGGCGCTGCGCGTCGTCGCCGACGCCGGCGCGCTCGACGCTCTCGTGGTCACGGATCCGGCCCAGACCGTGGCTATCTGGCGGATCCGCGAGGACGGCGCGGGGCTCGCCGCGCGGACCAGCGACGGGCACCCGGCGCACGCCGGATGGGAGGACGCCGCCGTTCCGCCCAAGCAACTCGGCGCCTACCTCCGCGAGTTCGAGGCCCTGCTCACCGGCCACGGCCTGCACGGCGTGCCCTACGGCCACTTCGGCGACGGGTGCGTGCACGTCCGGATCGACTTCCCGTTCGGGCCCGGGCAGGACGGGCCGGACCGCGGGCGCGCGCTGTACCGCGCGTTCGTCGAGGACGCCGCCCGCCTGGTGGCCGGGTACGGCGGCTCGCTGTCGGGCGAGCACGGGGACGGCCGTGCCCGGAGCGAGCTGCTGCCGTTCATGTACTCCCCGGCCGTCCTGTCCCTGTTCGAGCAGGTCAAGGCCCTGTTCGACCCGGCGGACGTGCTCAACCCGGGGGTCCTCGTCCGGCCGGCTCGGTTCGACGAGAACATCCGGGTGGCCGCCGCCCGGCCGCTCCGCGACGGCCTCGCGCTGGCCTACCCGCACGACGGCGGTGACTTCTCGGCCGCGGTGCACCGCTGCACCGGCGTGGGCAAATGCCGCGCGGACCTGGGCGCCGGGGGCGTCATGTGCCCGTCGTGGGCGGCCACCCGCGAGGAGAAGGACACCACCCGCGGGCGGGCCCGGGTGCTCCAGGAGATGCTGGCGCCCGGCGGGCCGGTCCGGAACTGGCGCTCGCCCGAGGTGCACGACGCGCTGGACCTCTGCCTGTCGTGCAAGGGCTGCTCGCGCGACTGCCCGACCGGTGTCGACATGGCGACCTACAAGGCCGAGGTGCTGCACCAGTCCTACCGGCGTCGGCTCCGACCGCGCCCGCACTACACACTCGGCCGGCTGCCCCGCTGGGCCGATCTCGCCGCCCGGGCTCCCCGCGCCGTCAACGCGTTGCTCGCCTCCCGGCTGGGCGGCCGTCTGGCGAAATGGTCGGCGGGAATGGACCAGCGCCGGGACGTGCCGCCGTTCGCCCGCCGCACCTTCCGTCACGAGTGGGCTGCCCGAACGGTCCCGGCCGGCGACGGCCCTCCGGTGGCCCTCTGGGTGGACTCGTTCACCGACCACTTCGCGCCCGGCGTGGCCGCGGCCGCCGCCCGGGTGCTGGAGGCGGCCGGCTACCGGGTGCAGGTCCCGGACGACGACACGTGCTGCGGGCTGACCTGGATCACCACCGGCCAGCTCGATGCCGCCCGGGACATCCTCGGGCAGACGGTGCACAGCCTGGCCGCCGTGGCGGCGGCAGGTATCCCCATCGTCGGCGTGGAGCCCTCCTGCACCGCGGTGCTGCGCGGCGAGGCCCTCGACCTGGTGGGCGGCCCCGAAGCCGAGCAGGTCGCACTGGCCACCCGCACGCTCGCCGAGCTGCTGACCGGGACCCCCGGGTGGACGCCGCCGGATCTGGACGGCCTCGAGGTGGTCGCCCAGCCGCACTGTCACCATGCGTCGGTCCTGGGCTGGTCGGCCGACGCGAGCCTGCTGGCCCGGGCCGGCGCGCAGGTCACCCGGCTCGGGGGCTGTTGCGGGCTGGCCGGGAACTGGGGCGTGGAGCGCGGCCATCACGACGTGTCGGTTGCGATCGCAGGGCAACAGCTGCTCCCCGCGGTACGGGACCTCGGGCCCGACGCCGTCGTCCTGGCCGACGGGTTCTCCTGCCGCACCCAGCTCGACCAGGTGGCCGGACGCCGCGGCCTGCACCTCGCCGAGCTGCTCGCGGGCCGGCTGCCCTGACCCGGGCGGCTGCCGGGATCAGGCGGCGGCGTCGTCCCGGCGGGCCCGCGCGGCGGCCAGCACGGTCGGGGTCAGCTCCTCTGCGATGCGGGCGTAGCCGGCCGACGACGGGTGGAACCGGTCGGCCGAGAACAAACCAGGGTCTGCCATGAACGCCCGCGCCACGTCGCCCGCGATCGTGGCGACGGCCGCGCCCGCCGCCTCGGCAACGGAGGACTGCATCAGCTGGAGCTGAGCGCAGGCGGCCCGCACGATCGGCCGGAACGCCGGCGGTACGAACGGGACCATCGACATGTCCGGCGCCGGCACGACGACGACGTCCGCACCGCCGGTGCGCAGGGCGGTCACGGCAGCCGAGAGCTCCGCGGCCGCCTGCGCGGGTGGGACGAACCGGGCCAGATCGTTGGCGCCGATCACCACGACGGCGAGGTCGGCAGCGAGCGGTTCGGCGCGGCGCACCTGTTCGGCGAGGTTCTCCGACGCCGCGCCGGGAACGGCGAGGACATGCAGGTCGACGTCGAAACCTTCGCGGGTCAGCGCGTCGACGAGGCGGGGGCCGAGAGCGTCAGCGGGACGCAGTGCCCCGGTGCCGTAGGCGATGGAGTCGCCGAGGACGGCGAGGCGGAGCGGAAACGGGGCCACGCGCCTTCCAACGCCGGCGACCCGCGTCGTGTGCCCGCGAGGGGCGCGGCCCGGTGTGCGTTGTCCCTTCGCACGTCATGCCGGGCGTGGTCCCTGCAGCGGCCATCCCCGTCGAGGTGATGGCCGGCTGCAGGGACGACGCCCGGCGGCGGTACATGCCGATCAGGCGCGGGGCCCGCCGGCGGCGTAGACCACCTGGCCGGACACGAAACCGGCACCCTCGCTGACGAAGAAGGACACCAGGTGCGCGATGTCCTCGGGCTGGCCCACGCGGGCGACGGGGATCTGCGACGCGGCACCCTTGATGAAGTCGTCGAACGGAATGCCCATGCGCTCGGCGGTGGCCTTCGTCATCTCGGTCTCGATGAAGCCGGGGGCGATGGCGTTGGCGGTCACGCCGAACTTGCCCAGCTCGATGGCGAGGGTCTTCGTGAAGCCCTGCAGCCCCGCCTTGGCCGTGGAGTAGTTGGCCTGGCCCCGGTTGCCCAGCGCGGAGACGCTGGAGAGGCTCACGATCCGGCCCCACTTGGCGTCGATCATGTGCTTCTGCACGGCGCGGCTCATCAGGAAGGCCCCGCGCAGGTGCACGTTCATGACGACGTCCCAGTCGGTCTCGGTCATCTTGAACAGCATGTTGTCGCGGGTGACGCCCGCGTTGTTGATCAGCACGGTGGGCGCGCCCAGCTCCTCGGCGACGCGGTCCACGGCCGCCTGGACCTGCTCGGCGTCGCTGACGTCGGCGCCGACGGCCAGCGCCCGGCCACCCGCCGCCTCGATCGCCTCGACGGTGCCCTTCGCGGCGGACTCCTCCAGGTCGAGGACGGCGACGGCGAACCCGTCCTGCGCCAGACGGAGGGCGGTCGCGGCACCGATGCCGCGGGCCGCTCCGGTCACGATGGCCACGCGGGCCCCTGCCCCCGTGGTGGCTGCCTCGCTCATGAACGTTCCCTTCGTGTCGTTGCCGGTCGCCTGCGGTCCTTGAGGTGTGGTCTGCGTCCCGCGGCGGTCCGAGCTGCGCCCGACACGTTACTGGCGGGTACCCGAGCGCACCTCGCAAGGTCCGGCAGCGGTCGCCACCGCGGTCCGGTCAGAGCGGGTCGGGCTCCGTTCCGCCGTCCGGAACCGCGTCAGGGGGCGGAGCGGAGGACGAACGGCGCAGGTGCCCGCGGCGGACCGAGGCCAGCGCGGCCCGGCGGGCGTGCATGCGCCGGCGGGCGCGCGTGGTGCGCGGGGCCCGCGGTTCCTCGCGCAGCAACGCGTCGAGCCAGTGCACCCGGGGGTCGACATCCACCAGCATCGCCTTGACCAGCAGCGTGAGCGGGATGGCGAGCAGCGCGCCGAGGGCCCCCATGACCCAGCCCCAGAACAGCAGCGCCACGAACGTGACGGTCATCGACAGCCCGACCGAGTCGCCCACGAAGCGCGGCTGGATCAGGGTCTGCACGACGAAGTTCAACAGCGAGTAGACAACGATGATCGCGGTGAACTCGCCCCATCCGCCGGCCAGCAGCCCCAGCAGGGCCGGTGGGATGACGCCGAGGACGAACCCGATGTTCGGGACGTAGTTCGTGATGAACGCCAGGACTGCCCAGAGCGTGGCGGCGGGCACGGAGAGCAGGGCCAGCGCGATGCCGTCGCAGACCGCCACGACCGCCCCGAAGACGGTGCTGACGACGAGGTAGCTGCGGGTGCCGTGGGTGAAGAGCGTGAACGCGACCGGCAGGTGCGGTCGCTCGGCTCCGACCTGAGCCAGCCGGCGGGCGAATCCACTGGACTCGATCACCATGAACACCAGCGCGGAAAGCAGCAGGACCAAGGTGCTGACCGCCGAGGTGAGCCTGCCGAGCAGACCGGTGGCCAAACCGACGACCTGGCCGTAGTCGATCTTCCGCACCAGGTCGGAGAGCTGTCCGGACACGATCCCGGCGTGGTTGAGGTTGTTCACCACGCCGTTGATCAGTTCCTCGGCCCGCCCCGAGTAATGGGGCAGCAGTGCCGCCAATTGCGCCACGGAGAGCACGAGCAGGGCGACGAAGGCCAGCAGGACGGTCCAGACCAGCACCAGCAGCACCGTCGTCGCCACCCAGCGGGGGGCGCCCTTTCGCCGCAGCCAGCTCTGCACCGGCGCGAGCCCGACGACGACGACCAGCGCCAAGAACACCGGCGCGACCAGCCAGGCGATCTCACGCAGCCCGGCGATGGCGATGGTCGCGGCGGCGGGGCCGACGAGCAGGAGCAGCCAGCGCGGCATCCCGGCCGGCTGCGGGGCCGGCTCGGCGGCGGCGACCGGAACCGCGGACGACGCCACGACGGCGTCCCCGGACGGCGTGTCGGAGCCGGGGGGCGGCGCGCCGTCCGGGCCCGGGCTCGGCAGCGGTCGGGGACCGGTCTGCCCGGTTCCCGTCACCTCCGGTCGCACCGCCATGCCCGCCCCCTCCCCCACCCACCGGTTCTACCCCTGAACGGCACGAACCGGACCGTCCGGCGCTGCCTCCTCGCTCGGCTAGTGCACCGTGTCCAGCAACTCGGTCATCGCCGGCAGCTCGAAGAAGGCGGCGGTCGCCCGGGCGCTGGGACCGCCGGCGTCCGGGTCAGCCCCCGCCGCCAGCAGGTGCGTCACGGTCTCGCTCGACTGCTTGAAGACGGCGGCGGCCAACGCGGTCTGCCCGCGGTCGTTGACCCGCGAGTGATCGGCGCCACGGGCGAGGAGCGCGGCCACCGTCTCCGGGTTCCCGTAGTAGGCGGCGAGTATGAGCAGCGTGTCGCCCTTGTCGTTGGTGAGGTTCACGGGGACGCCGGCGTCGAGGTAGCCCGTCAGGTCGTCGGTACGCCCGTCCCGCGCCAGGTCGAAGACGCGGCCGGCCAGCTCGATGACCCCTGGATCGATCGGCTGCTCATTCACGGGCCCAGCCTAGGAGGGGAGCTCGACAACGGCCCGACGGCCGCGCCGCCCGGTGATCAGGGCCGGCGCGGCAGGGTCTCACCGAGCGGGAGGACCGGCTGCACCGGCGTGCGGTCAGGCGCGGGCGACCCGATCGGTGAGAGCGAGCACGTGCTCCCATGCGTCCTGGCACGCCTCGGCCCACGCGCCGTACGCCCGGTCGAAGAACGAGTGCGGCGCCCCGTCGTAGACGACGGCATCGACGTCGGCACCGGCGGCGCGCATCCGGTCGGCGAGCTGCAGCTGATCGGGCACGGGCGTAGCGGCGTCGGCCCCGGCGATGAGCATCACGGTCGGCAGGTGCGCCCGGTCGGCCGCGTCACCGACCAGCGACGGGCGGCCGTAGAAGCCGGCGCAGCCGGCGAGGTCCAGGCTGCCACCGGACTGCCGCCAGGAGTGGCTGCCGCCGAAGCAGAACCCGACCGTGATCACCGGCAGGTCGGCCGAGGTGCGCTCGCGCAGGTATCCGATCGCCGCGGTGATGTCGGCGTCGATGCCCTCCGGCGTCGTCTTCGGGATGTGGGACTGCCAGTCGAACTCCTCGCCGCGGGTGCCCGATTCCCCGGCCGGCCCCGCCGTCCGCCCGAAATAGTCGATCGCGACGGTCGCCGCGCCCGCCTCGGCGAACCGCTCGGCCAGGGCGACGTAGTACGGGTGCAGGCCGCGGATGTCGGGCAGCACCACCACCCCCACCCGGGGTTCCTCGGCCGGAGCGGCGTACGCCGCGGAGAAGTCGGTGCCGTCGGCCGAGGTCAGGGTGAGGACGCCGCGCTCGGCCACCTCACCGGTCCGGGGCGGCGCCGGTGGGCGGCTGTCGTGGTCATGGCACATGCAGCCGTTCTACCGTCGGCCTGCGCGAGGGGGTGCGGCGGGGTCAGTTACCCGCAGCCTCGCTCGCCGGCTCCGGCCGGCCGCCGAACACCTGGGCGGCGACCTCCCGGCGCGCTTCCGACAGCCACTGGTGCTGCCCGTCGGCCTGGTGGATGAGGCGCTCGAGCAGGGCGGCGTCCAGGCGCCGCTCGACGGCGGCGACCTCCAGGAGGGTCTCGAAGCCTGCGCGCTTGGCCAGCACCGCCGTCGCGATGAACTCGAACTCCACCACCGAACTCAGCGGCGAACGCGAGAGCAGCCGGCCGTTGAGCTTGGCTCGTGACAGCTTCTCCCCGACCCATGTGGCCAGTTGCTTGTACTGCCGCACCGGGATGCCGAGCGCCGCCATCATCGACCTCAGGGCGGTCCGCTCCTCGAGGAGTTCCTTCAACAACTGCTGCAGGCGCGGCTCGTACGGCGCGCCGCGGTGCTCGCCGAGCATTCGCCTGACGAGCTCGATGCCCCCCGTCGAGGCCGCCAGGTGGTCGTTGCAGTAGATGCCGAGCAGGTCGAGGTTGCGGATGTGACCGGCGGCGGACGGCTCGGACACGGGGCCTCCAGGAAGGGACGACGGAACCGTTCTCCTGTGTCCCCGCCGGGACGGCCCTGCAAACCGCGCGGTATCGGCCGCGGACTCGGCTCGCCCTCAGGCGCGGACGAGCACGGCGATGCCCACGCAGGCCACCGCCCAGAGCCCGCTGGCGAGCGTCCCCACGATGAAGCGCTCAGCCGCTGCGGGTGCGCGCAGCTCCGCGTACCGCCCCAGGCCCTTCACCGCCAGGACGACAGCCAGCCCCTCGGGCCAGCCGGCCAGGAGAGTGCCGGCGATCGCGGCCCGCTCCAGCGCACCGATCCAGGCACCGCCGCGGAGGATCTCCGGGTCCTGCGGGCCACCGATCACCCCCGAGGCCGCGGGGTCCGCGGCCTGCAGGACCGCCGTCGCCACCGGTCCGCCACCCGCCACCGCGGCGAGGACGGCGGCCAGCGTGACCCCCTGGACAAGCCCGTGGGGCGCGCTGCCCGCGACCCACGCCAGGACGCCGGCGACGGCCAGCAGGACGCTCAGGAGCGCGGCGCCCCAGGTCGGGCGCAGTCGCTCGCCTCGGGCGGTCAGCAGCAACCCGCCTGCGGCCGCGAGACCGAGCAGCACCAGGACGGCGATGTTCACGTCGGCCCGTTCATGTCGGGCCGTTCCCCGTCGGCCGCCCGTGTCAGCAGCCGCGTGCCCGTCGGCCGGAGGTCCCGCTCGAGATCCCAGAGCCCCGCCGCGAGCCGCTGGCCGACGGCCTGTCGGGAGATGCCGAGCCGGGCCGCCGCCTCCGCCTGCGTGAGTCCGGACTCCACCAGGGCGATCGCCTCCCACGCCTGATCGCTGCGCCGCTCCACGACGACGGCCAGAGCGGTCAGGACAGCCTGCGCATCACTCGCGTCCTCGGGCACGACGCCCCGCACGGCCAGCCGCACCGGACGCTGCTTGGCAGCGTCCACGGCTCGGCGTGCGCTGAGGAAAGCCGGGCCCGCACCGGCCCTCGTGCTCTGCGGCAGCGGCGTCTGCACCGGGCCGGCCCCCACCCCGATGCTCCAGCCGCCCAGCCGGACCAGTTGGAGCACCACGTCGACGGTGGTGCCGGCGTCAGCGAGCACCCCCTGGAACTCGTCACCGGCCGTCCGCTCGAAGGGCAGCAGCGCCGGGACGGTGCTGTTCAACCGTTCGAGCACGTCGGCGACCCGGTCGGGCCCGCGGCGGCTCGCCCGCTGGTCGATGGTCAGCACGTACGGCACCGGGCAAGCCTGACAGCTTTCTTGGACAGATGCAAGGCCTACAACTTGTCGACAACCTCGGGTGGGAAGCCGCCCGTGGCGATCGGCCCCCATCCGGACACCGTCACCCGGAGCAGCGACTTCCCCTGCCGGGTCATCGCCGCGCGGTAGTCGTCCCAATCGGGGTGCTCGCCGCTGATCGCCCGGTAGTAGTCGACCAGCGGCTCGAGTGCCTCCGGGAGGTCGAGCACCTCCGCCCGGCCGTCCACCTGGACCCAGGGACCGTCCCAGTCGTCGGAGAGGACGCACAGCGAGACCGCCGGCTCCCGGCGTGCGTTCGCCACCTTGGCGCGCTGCGAGTAGGTGGAGACGACGATGCGCCCCTCCTCGTCCACACCGCAGGTCACCGGGGACAGCTGGGCGCCGCCGTCCCGCCGTCGGGTGAGCAGCACCGCGTGGTGACGCGGCCGGAGGAACTCCACCAGGGCATCGCGGTCGACACGGTCGGCGGTCGCGGTCTTCGGCATGACGGCGACGTTACGGCTCCCTACCGACACCCGCTGTCAGACGCGGTCCACGGGCGATGACGGCGGGCCGCGGACGCCGGCCACCCCCAACGGGGGGACGATGGGGAATGCCGCGGCTCCCCCCGGAGCTGCAGCGGCTGTCATCCCGAAACTGCAGGAGGTCCCACCGTGGCCCAGCGACCGGAGGAGCTCGTCGAGCTGCTCCCCGAGGCAGCGCCTTTCCTCGAACGGGAGGCCGCCGTCGGGCAACCGGGCGAACGTCGCGGGCTGGTGCTGGTGCACGACCTCGCGGGCGACTTCGATGCCGCGCACGCCGGCGCCCTGGCCGGGGCGCACCTGCTGGCGGGGCTCCCCCACCAGGTCATCGCCCGTTTCGACGCCGACAGCCTGGTCGACTACCGCGCGCGCCGCCCGCGGATGACGTTCAGCGGTGACCGCTACGAGTCCTTCGCCGCCCCGGAGATCCTGCTGTACGCGCTGGAGGACGACGCCGGCGAGCCGTTCCTGCTGCTGCACGGCGCCGAGCCCGACTACGCGTGGGAGCGCTTCGTCGCGGCGGTGCACACCCTGGTGGAGCGACTGGGCGTGACGTCGGTCGTCTCGCTGCAGGCGATCCCCATGCCGGTGCCCCACACCCGGCCGGTCACCGTCACTGCGCACGCGACGCGGCGGCAGCTCATCGAGCCCTATCCCGTGTACTGGGGCGAGATGCGCATCCCAGGCAACATCTCGGCGCTGCTGGAGCTGCGGCTGGGCGAGGCCGGCATCGACGCGCTCGGCGTGGCCGCCCACGTGCCGCACTACCTGTCACAGGCCACCTATCCCGCGGCATCCCTCACCCTGATCGAGCACCTCGAGCGGTTGACCCGACTGCACCTGCCCACCGAGGAGCTGCGCGAGGCGGCCGAGATCAACCGCACCGAGATCGACGAGCAGATCGGCCAGTCCAAGGACAACACCGCCGTCGTCGCGGCCCTCGAGCAGCAGTACGACAACTTCACCGCGGCCCGCGAGGGCACCGATCTGCTGGGATCGGCCGGCGAGGTGCCGAGCGCCGAGGAGATCGGCGCGGAGTTCGAGCGGTTCCTCGCCGACCAGGACCGCAAGCGTCCCCGGGGCGAGTGAGCGCCCCGCGGCCGTCGACGGCTCGTGGGACGTGCGGCCGATTCGACGACCTGGTCGCCGGGACCGCGCTGTCGTTCGACCGCCCGTTCCGGGTGCTGTCCGCCTCCGAGCCTGCCGACGTACTTCCCGTCCTGACCGAGGTTGAGCACGCGACGGAGGACGGGTGCTGGGCTTTCGGGTACCTCGCCTACGAGGCGGCCGCCGGGCTGGAGCCACGCTGGGGCGCGCTCTCCCGGCCGCCCCCCGACGGCCTGCCCCTGGCGCTGTTCGCGCTGTGCGACCGTCCGGCCGAGGTGGCCCCGATCCAGCCACCCGCCGGGAGTGCCCGCGACTACACCCTCGCGGGATGGGAGCGCAGGTGGACGGAGCAGGGCTATCGCGACGACGTGGCCCGGGTCAAGGAGTTCATCGCGGCCGGTGAGACGTACCAGCTCAACCTCACCGTCCGGTTGCAAGCCCAGGTCGACGGCGACCTCGAGCAGCTGTACGCCGACCTCGCCTGGGGCCAGCGTGGGCCCTATGCCGCCTACCTCGACCTCGGTCGCTTCGTCGTCGCCAGTGCCAGTCCCGAGCTGTTCTTCGAGTGGCGGGCGGAGGGGCTCCGGACCCGTCCCATGAAGGGCACCGCCCGCCGCGGGCGGGCGACCGCCGAGGACGCCGAGCAACGCGCGCGCCTCGTCGGTAGCGAGAAGGAGCGCGCCGAGAACCTGATGATCGTGGACCTGCTCCGCAACGACCTCGGCCGGCTCGCCGAGATCGGCAGCGTGCAGGTGCCGGCGCTCTTCACGCCGGAGCGGTACGAGACCGTCTGGCAGCTGACCTCCGACGTGACCGCCCGGCCCCGCGAAGGGACGTCGCTGGTCGACGTCTTCCGCGCGCTCTTTCCCTCCGGCTCGGTGACCGGCGCACCCAAGCAGCGCGCGATGGAGCTCATCGGTGAGCTGGAGCCCGAACCCCGCGGGGTGTACTGCGGCGCGATCGGCATGGTGGCTCCGGCCGGACATCCCTGGCGCGCCCGGTTCAGCGTCGCGATCCGCACGCTCACCGTCGACCGGACGACCCGGACCGCTGTCTTCGGCACCGGCGGTGGCATCACCTGGAGCTCGGACCCACAGGCCGAGCACGCCGAGCTGCTCGCCAAGACGGCGATCCTCGCCGAGCCGTACGAGGAGTTCGGCCTCCTGGAGACCATGGCCCACGTCCCGGGCACCGGCCTGCGCAACCTGGCACGGCACCTCGACCGCATGGCCGATTCCGCGCAGTACTTCGGTTTCCCCTTCGACCGCCGAGCCGCCGAGGACCGACTGTCCGCCGCGGTCGAGGGCACGGCGGGGGCGCGGATCCGGCTGGCGCTCCACCGGACCGGGTCCTGCGACATCGAGGTGACACCTCTGCCGGCAGCGTCGGGGGGTCGGGTGCGGCTCGCCGTGGACCCCCAGCCGGTCGACTCGTCGCAGGTCTGGCTCCGGCACAAGACCACCCGCCGCGGCGTCTACGCCGAGCGCGCCGCCCGACATCCCGAGGTCGACGACGTCGTCCTGGTCAACGAACGCGGCGAGGTCACCGAGACGACCATCGCGAACCTGGCCGTTCACCTGGACGGCCGGTGGTGGACGCCGCCGATCTCGGCCGGCTGCCTGCCCGGCGTGGAACGCGGGCGGCTGCTCGACGCCGGCGAGGTGTGCGAGCGCTCGCTGACGGTCGAGGACCTTCGGCGTGCGGACGACCTCGCCGTCGTCAGCTCGCTGCGCGGCCGGCGGCCCGCGCTGCTGTTGCGCTCCGGACACGAGCCGCGCTGAACGCCAGGGCGCCGAGCGCCCCGACGACCGCGAACACGTAGAAGCCCCACGGGAAGGCGATACCGGCGGTGACCAGGGCGCCGGTGATCACCGGCCCGACGATGGCCCCGCTCCGCCCTGCCCCGGCCGACCACCCCAGCGCCGTGGCGCGGACCTGCGGCGGGTGGTTGGCGCTGACGAACGCGTAGACCAGCACCTGCGCGCTGAACACGAAGCAGCCGGTGAGGAAGCACATCAGGTACAGCGCGGGAGTGGACAGCCGCACGGACAGCAGCGCCAGGAAGACCGCCCCCGAGCCGAACCAGATGATCCCGGCGGTGCGGATCCCGATGCGGTCGGCGACGGAGCCGGCAACGAGGAGGCCCACGACCGCCCCCACGTTCAGCACGAGGAGGAAGGCGAAGGTGTCCCCGAGCTGGTAGCCGGCCCCCCGCATGATCGTGGGCAGCCAGTTGTTCAGGCCGTAGACCAACAGCAGGCCCATGAAGGACGTCACGCCGATGGCGACCGTGTTGCGGATGTAGGCCCCGGAGAACAGCGTCCTCAGCGTGGCGGCCGCGCCGCCGGTGTCGGGGTCGCCCGCGCGCGGTTCGACCGGCGCGGCCGGCGCCTCGAGTTCGAGGCCGTAGCCGCGCGCCACCTGCTCGGCCTCGGCCCGCCGTCCGTGGGCGACGAGGTAGGCCGCGGACTCCGGCAGGAACCGCAGCATCAGGGGCACGAGAACCACCGCGGGCAGCGCCCCGATGACGAACATCCACCGCCAGCCGAGCGGCTCGACGACGAGGATGGCCAACCCCGCGGTGAGGACGGCGCCCACGTGGTAGCCGGTCATCATCGTCGTCGTCGCCCGGCCGTTCCGTCCGGCTCGGGTGAACTCGTTGACCATCGCGATCGCGGTGGGCAGGCAGCCGCCCAGGCCCAGTCCGGCCAGGAAGCGCAGGACGCCGAAGACAGTGGGGTTCGGCGCGAACGCGCACAGCAACGTGAAGAAGGAGAAGGACAGCACCGAGCCGAGGAGCGCCTTCCGCCGGCCGACCAGGTCGGTGAGCGTGCCGATGCTCAGGGCGCCGATCATCATGCCGACGAGACCGACCGTGATCACAGCCGTCGCGCCCGTGCCGCTGAGGCCCCACTCCTTGGGTGAGATCAGCGCAGGGACCACCGTGCCGACGACGACGAGGTCGAAGCCATCGAGCAGAACGGCGATCCAGCAGAGCGGAGCCACCCAGCCGGCGGCCCGTGTGAGCGTCGTGCCCGATGGTGCGGTGGCGTTCATTGTCGTCCCCCTGATCGCCGTTGACCGATGGCGGGAAGGTAGGCGAGCAGCGGGGGGCGGACCAACCCAATCCTTCCGACCAGTGGAAACAATGGCCAGTGAAGGAATGTCGGGACAGCACAGCGGGCTGCGACCGGGATCCGGTCGCAGCCCGCTGCGGTGGCGCTGTGGTGCTGTGGTCAGCCGGCGAGAACCTCGCGCTCGTTCGGCACGCAGTGGGTCATGATCAGACCGCTGACGTCGCGCGGGCCGTTCTTGCCCAGGTTGGCCGCGCGCTGCAGTTCGGCCTCGGTGAGCGTCTGGGTCTGCAGCGGCTGCAGGCCACGGACGTCGTCCGCGCTGATGCCGATGCCCTCACCGACGCGCTGGCCCAGCTCGTCCTCGGCCATGAACAGGTGCCAGACCATCCGCTCCTGGATCGGCCGGTCGCACTGGGACAGGCCGTCGACCAGGTTGGCCACCAGCTCGTCCTTCTCCCACTGCTCCGACAGCAGGTAGCGCTGGCCGGCCTGCGTGTAGTCGTCGGTGCGCGGGATCCGCTTGCGGGTGAGCCGGCCGGTGATCTCGGGGCCCTGCTCGTCGTGGGTCGGGTACTCGGCCTCACGCAGGCCACCGAGGATCGACGGCTCGTAGTTGACGTGCGGGTTCTGACCATGCCCCAGGTCCACCGAGTAGGCCATCTGGCCGTCCCGCTGGTTGGTGGCCACCCGGGCGTTCTTCGCCTGGTTCACCGGCAGCTGCAGGTAGTTCGGGCCCACCCGGTAGCGCTGGGTGTCGGAGTAGGAGAACGTCCGGCCGACCAGCATCTTGTCGTCGGAGAAGTCCAGCCCGTCGACCAGGACGCCGGTACCGAAGGCGATCTGCTCGCTCTCGAGGAAGAAGTTCTCCGGGGTGCGGTTCAGCGTCATGGTGCCGACCTTGCGCAGCGGGAACTCGTTCTCCGGCCACGTCTTGGTGTCGTCGAGCGGGTCGAAGTCGAGCTCGGGGTGCTCGTGGTCGTCCATCAGCTGGACGTGCAGGTCCCAGGACGGGTGCTCGCCGCGGTCGATGGCCTCGTAGAGGTCCTTGGTGTGGACACCGAGCTCCTTGCCCTGCGCGACCTCGGCGTCGGCTGAGGTCCAGGACTTCACGCCCTGCTTCGGCAGCCAGTGGTACTTGACCAGCTTCGTCTCACCGGCGGCGTTGACCCACTTGTAGGTGTTGACGCCGAAGCCCTGCTGGGTGCGGTAGCTGGCCGGGATGCCACGCGGGCCGAGAACCAGCGTGATCATGTGCAGCGCCTCCGGCGACTGCGACCAGAAGTCGAAGACCCGGTTGGGGACCTGCCGGTCGAAGTTCACCGGGTCCGGCTTCTGCGAGTGGATGAAGTCGGGGAACTTGATCGCGTCGCGGATGAAGAAGACGCCCAGGTTGTTGCCGACGAGGTCCCAGTTGCCGTCCTCGGTGTAGAACTTCACCGCGAATCCACGGGGGTCGCGGACGGCCTCGGAGGAGTCGCGGCCACCGGCGACGGTCGAGAACCGGACCGCCACCTCGGTCTCCTTGCCCTTCTCCTGGAAGAGCTTGGCCCGGGTGTACTTCGCGATCGGCTCGTCCCCGACGGTGCCGTCGGCCACGAAGACTCCGAAGGCGGTGGCACCGCGGGCGTGGACGACCCGCTCCGGGATGCGCTCCCGGTCGAAGTGGCTGATCTTCTCGAGGAACTGGTAGTTCTCCAGGGTGGCGGGGCCGCGGGCGCCCACCGTCCGCTGGTTCTGGTTGTCGTAGATCGGGTGACCCTGACGGTTGGTCAGGACGGCCCGGTCGGCCTCGCTGGCGGCTGCGCCCTGCGATGCGACGTCGGTCATGCGTGTACTCCTCCTCGCGTTGCGTGCTGTGGAATCTGCACTGACTCTTCTGCGGCCGCGACCGGATGGTCACGACCCTGACACTCGAGGCAGAGCCCCCAGAAGACGACCTCGGCCTCGTCGACGACGAAGCCGGCCGCATCCGAAGGCTCCAGGCATGGGGCCGCGCCCACGGCGCAGTCGACGTCGGCGACTGCGCCGCACGAGCGGCAGACCAGGTGGTGATGGTTGTCGCCGACCCGCAGCTCGAACAGCGCGGGGGCACCCGCCGGCTCGATCCGCCGGGCGAGACCCGCCGAGACCAGCGCTCTGAGGATCCCGTAGACCGCCTGGGACGACAGCGAGGGATGCAGGGCGCGGGCTCCGGTGACGATCGCGTCGGCGTCCGCGTGGGGACGCTCGGCAAGGACCTTGAGCACCGACAGGCGCGGCCGCGTCACGCGCAGCCCGGCCGCCCGCAGCTCGGCCGCCCGCGTCGTCTCCATCACGCCCACTCAACCGTGTTCTTTTGAACCAGTCAAATCAAGGACGCTGTGCGCCCACCACTCGCACGCTCGCGGCGGGACCCTGCACTACACCTAGGCGAAGACGATCGTCTTCTTGCCGTCGACGATCACCCTGTCCTCCACGTGCCAGGTCACCGCCTGGGCCAGCACCTGGCGTTCCACGTACCGGCCCACGCGGCGCATCCCCTCGACGGTGGCGCGGTGGTCGACCCGGGCGACCTCCTGCTCGATGATCGGCCCGTCGTCCAGTTCCGGCGTCACGTAGTGCGCGGTGGCGCCGATCAGCTTCACGCCCCGCTCGTAGGCCGCCTGGTACGGGTTCGCGCCGACGAAGGCCGGCAGGAAGCTGTGATGGATGTTGATCAGGCGCTCGCGGAAGCGGCTGCAGAAGTCGGCCGAGAGGATCTGCATGTAGCGCGCCAGCACCACCAGGTCCACGTCCCCGACGAGCTCCAGCTGGCGCGCCTCCGCCTCCTCCTTCGTCTCCGGCGTCACCGGCACGTGGTGGAACGGGATGCCCGCGCTCCGCGCGACCGGCTCCACGTCGGGGTGATTGGAGACGACGGCGCGGATGTCGGCCCGCAGATCGCCGGCACGCACCCGGTAGATCAGCTCCTGCAGGCCGTGGTCCTCCCTGCTCACGAACACGGCCAGCGTCGGCCGGTGGGCGGCCTCGGTCAGTCGCCAGACCATCTGCCGGTCCGTCGCCAGCTGGGTCAGCCGGTACTCCAGGGCCGGACGGCGCAGGCTCAGGTCCGCCAGGAAGAACTCGAGCCGCAACGTGAACGTCCCGCCGCTGGGGTCGGAAGAGTGCTGCTGCGAGTCGATGATGTTCGCGTCGAGCTCCGCCAGCAGCCCGCTCAGGGCGGCGACGATCCCGGGCCGGTCAGGGCACCGGACGACGAGCCGGCCGACGTCGGTGAAGCGCGGATCCTGGGGGCCGGCGGAGGACATGACCGGAATCCTCCCAGACGGAGACGATCATGAAGGTCGGGAAGCGACACGCCGCGCACCGGCGGCGCGTCCCATCCGTGACTTCATGATGGTTGCGAGACCTCGGGTAGTGGGACCCGCCGCGCGTTGGCGATGTCGAACAGGTCGCCGTACTCCTCGACCCGGGCCAGGACGTCGTCCATGGTGAACCGCAACGTCGCCGGGTCGGCTCCGGCGCGGACCGCGTCCACCTCGTCCCAGCCGATCGGCGTCGATACCGTCGCCAGCGGCCGGGCGCGCAGTGAATAGGGCGCCACCGTGGTCTTGGCCGGGTTGTTCTGGCTCCAGTCGATGAGCACCTTGCCCGGGCGAAGCACCTTCTCCATCCGCCAGACCACCTCCTCCGGCGTCTCGGCGGACAGTTCCTGGGCCAGGGCCTTCGCGTACCGGCTGGGGTGGTCGCGATCCGCGGCTTCGATCGGCGCGTAGACCTGCATGCCCTTGGAGCCCGACGTCTTCACCACGGGGTCCAGACCGTCCGCCTCCAGCCGGGCGCCGAGCCGCTCCGCCACCGCGCAGCACTCGGCCAGCCCGGTGTCCGGGCCCGGGTCGAGATCGAGCACCAGCAGGTCGGGCAACTGCGGCACGCCGTCGTCGTCGACCTGCCACTGCGGCACGTGCAGTTCCAGCGCGGCGAGGTTGGCCGCCCAGGCGAGGTCGGCAACCGACTCGAGGACGACCATCTCGAGGGTCTCGCGGCCGGTGGAGCTCCCCGGACTCGGGACGGTGACCCGCCGGACCCACTCCGGGGCATGCCGGGCGCTGTTCTTCTCGAAGAACGACTGCCCTTCCACCCCGTCGGGCCACCGGGTGAAGGTGACCGGCCGGCCGGCCAGGTGCGGCAGGAGGACCGGCGCGACCCGCACGTAGTAGTCGATGACCTGGGCCTTGGTGACACCGACCTCCGGGAACAGCACCTTCTCCAGGTTCGAGACGCTCAACCGCCGGCCGTCGATCTCCACCTGCTGCCGCGTCACGGGGTTCCCCGTTCGCTGCCGCGGGGCGCTCCGCTCACGACTCCACCACGACATCGTCGGGCTCGAGATCGTCACGCAGGCCACGCCAGACGGGGTGCCGGAGCCGCCCCTCCGACGTCCAGCCCGCGAACTCGACCTCGCCCACCAGGTCGGGCTCGATCCAGTGGGCGTCCCGCGTGACCTCACGCGGCAGCGTGCCGTGGAACGGCGACGTCGGGCGGGGCGTGAACATCCGCAGCAGGTCCCGCAGGTCCTGATCGGAGAAGCCGGTACCGACGTGACCCGCGTAGATCAACCGCCCCTCGTCGTCGGGGACGCCGAACAGCAGGGAACCGATGCCACCGGCACGACGGCCCTGCCCCGGCCGCCACCCGCCGACGACGACGGACTGGGTCCGGAAATTTTTGACCTTGCGCCACTCGGGGCTGCGCATGCCGGGGCGGTAGGGGCCCGCGAGCCGCTTGGCGACGACGCCCTCCAGCCCGTTCTCGAGGCTCGCGGCCTGCACGTCGGCGCCCACTCCCCCGCCCGTACCCCGGAACCACGGGGTGCTGACCCAGCGGTGTCCGGCTACACCGAGCGCATCCAGCCGGTCGCGGCGGTCGGCGTAGGGCAGCCGGAGCAGCGGCTCGCCGTCCCAGGCGAGCAGGTCGAACACGAGGAAGGTGACCGGCTCGTCCGCCGCCATCCGGGGCACCTCCGGCCCGGTGCGGTGCATGCGGTTCTGCAGCGCGCCGAAGTCCGGCCGGCCGGCGTCGTCCATGGCGACGATCTCGCCGTCCAGCACCGCGTCGTGGGCGGTCAGCACCTCCGGAAGCCGCCCCAGCTCGGGATAGCGCACGGTGATGTCGGTGCCCTTCCGCGAGCTCAGCGCCAGGACGCCGTCGTGCACCGCCGCGACGGCCCGGACGCCGTCCCACTTGAACTCGTATCCCCAGTCGCCGTCCTCCTCCGCCGGAGGCAGCGGACCGGGGGTGGCCAGCATCGGCAAGGGGACGGCGACGGGCTCGGCCGGCTGATCCGAGGTCGTCTCGACGGGCGGGGCGGCATCGAGCTTCCGCACGTTCCAGGTGCCGTCGGCGAGCCGGAAGAGGACGTACCGGCCGGTCAGCCGGGCCCCGTCGAAGACCACCGTGATGTGGTCGTCGACCCACTTCTCGGTGGCATAGCGCCCGGCGTCCCAGATGCTCACCTGGCCGCCGCCGTACTCGCCCGCGGTGATCGTGCCGGCGAACGAGGCGTAGTCGAGCGGATGGTCCTCGGTCGGCACGGCCAGCCGGTTGATCCCGGTGTCGGTCGGCGGCCCCTTGGGCACCGCCCAGCTCTTCAGGACGCCCGCACGCTCCAGGCGCAGGTCCCAGTGCACCCGCTCGCCGGTTCGACGGGGCGTGTGGTGCTCCTGGACGACGAACGTGTCGTCGTTCCCCGCCGGCAGTGGTTGCCCTGCCGGGGGCACCGGCTCGGCCGTGCGCCCCGGGTCGCGCTTGGCGCGGTATTCAGCCAGCGGGTCGGCCCGCGGCCCGCGCGGGCGCGGCGGCACGTCAGGCGCTGCGGCGGGCGCGCTTGGCCGGCGGCTTGTCGGCTGCCTTCTTCGCCGCGGGCGCCTTCTTCTCGGTGGCCGCCTTGCTCGCCGTCGTCTTGCTCGCCGTCGTCTTGCGCGCGGTGGACCGATCGGCGCCGCCGGTCTTCGCCGGGGCGGCCTTCTTGGCCGGGGCCTTGGCCGGGGCGGATTTCTTGGCGGGAGCGCGCTTGGCCGGCGCCTTGGCCGCCGGCGCCTCATCGGCCTCGTCCCGCGTCTCGCCCGCGCCACGGGCACGCTCGACGCTGCGGCGCAGTGCGCTCATCAGGTCGACGACCGCGGCGCCGCTGTCGGGCACCTCGGGCGGCTGGTGCACCTCCCCGCCGCTCAGCTTCGCCTCCAGCAGAGCCTGCAACGCCTCGCGGTAGTCGTCGTGGAACTCGCCGGGGTCGAAGTCGCCGGTCATCGACTCGATCAGCGACTCGGCCATCTTCAGTTCCTGCTGCCGGACCGCGATGTCCTCGTCCAGGAAGGCGAAGTCGGGACGGCGGATCTCGTCGGGCCAGCGCATCGTGTGCAGCACGAGGACGCCGTCGCGCACCCGGAGCGCCGCCAGCGACTCCCGCTGCCGGATGGCGATCTTGGTGATCGCGACCCGGCCGGCGTTCTCCAAGGCCTCGCGCAACAGTACGTACGGGCGGGTCGCCGGACCGTCGGGCTCGAGGTAGTAGGTCTTCTCGAAGAGGATGGGGTCGATCTCGTCCTGGTCGACGAACTCCAGCACGTCGATCTCCCGCCGGGTGCTGAGCGGGAGCTGCTCGAAGTCCTCGTCGGTGAGGATGACCACGTGCCCGTCGGGCAGCTCGTAACCCTTGGCGATGTCGTTGTACTCGACCTCCTCGCCGTCGATCGAGCAGACCCGCTTGTACTTCACCCGGCCGCCGTCGGTGGCGTGTACCTGGTGGAAGCGGATGTCGTGGTCCTCGGTGGCCGAGTAGAGCTTCACACCGATGCTGACGAGTCCGAACGACACGGCCCCGCGCCAGATCGCTCGCATGTCGCCCCTATCCCTCGCCGGCCCGCGGACCTGTCCACCGGGTCAAGATCACAGGATAGGTGCGGACGGGCTCCAGCGGCAGCTCGGCGGACCTCCCCGCTCCCCCGGACGGAGGACCGGCCACGCGGCCGGTCCCGGGCGTCACCCGCCGACCTCGTCCTCCCTCGGCGGTGGAACCGAACCGCTCTGGACCGCGTCGTAGGCGAACTGCAGGACGTCCGAACCGGCCACCATGGTCATCGTGAGGGCGGCCAGGCGAGTCGCCCTGGGTGCCGTGATGTAGCCGAACACGAACGCCGTCGCCACCCACTGGGCCAGACAGAACGGACAGGTGACCAGCTCACCGATCGCGTGCTTCACCCCTCCGTGCTCGCGCACCTCCTCCGCGATCTCGGCGTGCCCCGACGGGCCCCGGAAGGCGGTGAAGGGCGCACGCACGGGCGCGGTGACCGGGTCCTTCGCGATCCTGCGGGCCAGCCGGAAAGTGCCGATCGTCATGAGCACGGCATCGCTGAACGGAAGACGGTCGGGCAACTCGCGTCCCCGCGCGCGGACCACGGCAGCGCCTGCCGCCACCAGGCCGGCGTAGACGCCCATCGCCCCGAGGTCGCCGGCCAGCGGTCGCTCCTCGCCCTGGGTGTACTCCCGCTGCTGGATTCGGGCCCACCGGCGCACCGGGCGGCCGATCCGCTGGACCTCGTCTGCGATCGCCATGCCACCGGCGCTACCCGCGCCGTCCGGCGGCCATGCCGTCCCGGCCCACCGGGTGCGCCAAGACACATCTGCGCATGCCCGCCCACACCGCGGGTAGGGCGGGGGTCCGACGCCGGCACCCGGCCGCGCAGGAAACGGAGGTACCCAGTGACGGAGCCCGAGGGTCAGACGGCGCGCGACATCTTCCCCGAGGACGAGGGCCTTCCGGAGGTGCAGCAGGACGACTTCCCCACGGCGGCCCTCGCCGAGGAACCGGAGTTCGCCCCCCTTCCCGGCGACCGGCCCGGCGCCAGCGCGGACTACGGCACGACCGCCCGGGAGCAGGCCGAGGGCGAGTCGCTGGACTCCCGGCTCGCGCGCGAGGTCCCCGACGACATCCGCGACGTGCGTCCGTCCGCGGACCCCGACCACACCGCACCGCAGCTGGAACAGGACGTGGACACCGACCCCCGCGACGACTCGGGGACCGAACGGACGGCGGACGACATCACGGCGACCGCGGACCAGCCCACCGGCGGCGAGGGCCCCGAGGAGAGAGCCGTGCACCCGACCGACGGCTGACCCATCGTTGCCGCGCCGGTGGCCGAGTGCCCATCGCGTGGGTGCGCTCGGAGGGGCGTGTTGCCGCACAGGCTGCATCCGGGGGCGGGTTGGCGTGTCCCCGGCCGGTTGTCTACGTTTGCAGCGCGGTTCAGCAGGTAGCCGCAGCTGTGCCGAGCCCTCCGGGCCGGCACGCGACACGTTCGACGACCTGCGGGATCAGGGACGCTGAGTCCTCCCTTCCCGCACAGCGGTAGATTGACCGGGCGGTCCGCCGTCCGGGTGCCGCCGAGAGGAGCCAGTGCCCGTGACCACTTCCGACCTGCCCGCAGAAAGGCACCCCGACGTGTCGACCGAGGGCACCGAGGCGCCCTTCGACGATGTGATCACGCTTTCCACGTCCACCGACGGGGACGGCGTGGTGACGGTGACGGTCGTCGGCGAGGTGGACACCTTCACCGCCCCGGTGCTCCGTTCGACGTTGGACAGCCAGCTCGAGCAGCAGCCCGGTGACCTCGTGATCGACCTCTCCGGTGTCCAGTTCCTCGGGTCCGCCGGCCTCGCCGTCCTGGTCGAAACACAGAAGTCGGCACGTTCACGTGAGATTGGGCTCCGCCTGATCGCCACGACGCGCGCCGTCACCCGGCCCCTCGAGGTGACCGGTCTGATCGATCTGTTCACGATCGCCGACGGCACCGGCAGCTGATCGACCGACCGGGCGTCCCGCCCGGCACGCAGGAGGAGGGGGCCCCGCCGTTCCACGGCGGGCCCCCTCCGTCGCACCGGTGGGCCTCACGCCGACAGGAGCCGGCAGACAGCCGCCTCCAGCACCTTCTGGGTGTCGCGGTCGGCCTCGGCCTCGTCGGCCTCCCGGAGAACCCCGGCCACGGTCTCCCCGTCCTCGAACCGGTCCACGACACGGGGATCGACGTAGCTGGCCTTGCACACGGCCGGCGTGTTGCCGAGCTGTTCGCTGACCTGCTTGTAGGCCGCGCTGATCACCTTTTTGCGCGCCGTCCTGCTGGCCGGCGGCGGCGCCTCGGCAAGAGCGGCCGCCATGAGCACGGTGGCCGTCCAGGTTCGGAAGTCCTTCGCGGTGATGTCCGCTCCGCTGATCTCCTTGAGGTAGGCGTTGATCTCGACGCTGGTCACGTCCCGCCACTCGCCGTCGTCGGTCTGGTAGGCCAGCAGGTCCTCGCCGGCGTCGTCGGGCCGTTCGAGCAATTGCCGGACGACGGTGGCCGTCGGACGGTCGGTGATCTCCACCTCGCGCTCGATGCCGCCCTTGGCCGTGTAGGAGTAGAAGGTCCGCTCACCGCGGACCGAGACGTGTGCTCGCTTGAGCGTGGCCAGTCCGTAGGTGCCGTTCTCCTCCTCGTACTGCTCGCTACCGATCCGGAAGGCGCCGAGGTCGAGCAGCCGGATGGCGGTGGCCAGCACGCGGTCGCGGTTGAGCCCGCGAGTCCGCAGGGCCGCCCTGACGGCGTCCCGGACGTCGGGCAACTGCCGGGCGATCTCCAGGACCCGCTCGTGCTTCTCCGCCTCGCGCCGCGCGCGCCACTCGTCGTGGTAGCGGTACTGGCGGCGGCCGGCCGCGTCGATCCCGGTGGCCTGGACGTGGCCGTTGGGCCACGGGCAGATCCACACGTCCCGCCACGCCGGCGGGATGGCCAGCTCCCGGATGCGGTCGAGCCGCTCGTCCCGGATCAGCGCACCGTCGGAGTCGTAGTAGGCGAAGCCGCGCCCGGCCCGGCGACGCCGGTAGCCGGGGCCGTGCACGTCGCTGCGCCGGAGTCTCACACCCGGAGGATTGGGCACTCCGGGGCCCGGACAAACCCCGCCCCCGGGATCTCCCCCGTCCGGGGCGCGGTCAACGGCTCAGCGGAGGTCGACCAGGCCCGCCAGGCCACTGATCTCGAGGATGTGCCGGGTCACCCCGCCGTCGGGGGCACGCACCACCAGCCGCCAGGTCTCGTCGCGGGCGATCCGCGCCATCGCGAGCACCACCCGGACCGCGGCACTGCTGAACAGGCCCACGTCGGTCAGATCGAGCTCGACCGGCGTCGTCCCCCCGCGGCTGGCCTCCAGCAGCCGGATGCGCATCTGCTCGGCGCCCACGAGGTCCACGACGCCGGCGACGCGGACCACGGGGAGCTGCCCCTCACGGTCGATCGCCACCTCCGCGACCATCTCGGTGGACGGGGGGTCCTCCTCGGCGTCCGGGCTGCGGCGCAGCTGAACACTGAGGGTCACCGTGGTCCCGTCCTGCCCCTTGAGCAGGACCCGGTCCACGAGCTGCCGCATGATCAGCAGTCCCCGGCCGCGGTCCCCGGGGTCGCGGTTCGGCGGACGCCACGATCCCTCGTCCCGGACCACGATGGTGAGCACGCCGTCGACGTCGACGTCGGCCGACAGATGCATCTCGCCGGGCTGGGTGTCGCGGTAGGCGTGCTCCGAAGCGTTCGCGCAGGCCTCACCGACGGCCACCATCACGCCGACGCGGTCCTGCTCGCTCATCCCGAGCTCGCCGAGCCAGGCATTCACCCTGCGGCGCATGATCGGCAACGAGGGCGGGGTCGCGGGCAGCGTCAGCTGCAAGGCCGACACCCTGGTCGCGCACCGGTGCGCGACCAGAACCGCGACGTCGTCGGGTCGGGCGTCGGCTTCGTGCACGTCCGACGCGATCGCCGCCGCGAGCGTGGCCGCGCCGTCGCCCTCCAGCGCCCCAGGGCGGGTGACCACGGTCGCAGCCACCTCCGCAAGCCTCGCCGGGCCCCCTGCCGGCGCACCGCTCGGGGTGACCAGCGCACCGTCCGAGTAGAAGACGAGGGTGTCCCCCAGTTCGAGCTCGTACTCCAGCACGGTCGTGGGGCTGCCCGGCACCGTCCCGAGCGGAGGCCGCGGGCTCACCGGCAGGAAGGACGTCCCGCCGTCGGCGTGCACCACCAGAGGGGCGGGATGGCCTGCGGTCGCGTAGTGGAGCACCCCCGTCGCGGTGTCGAAGACCCCGTAGAGGATCGACGCGCCCTCGATGTCGTTCATCTGGGCACCGAACTCGTCCAGGGACGACAGGACCGCTTCCGGCGCCGGGTCCCGCAGCGCGCTCGAACGCATCGCCCCGCGCAGGCGACTCATGGCGCCGGCCGCCGGGACGCCGTGACCGACCGCGTCGCCGATCACCAGGGCAAGGCGCCCGCGGCCCAGCGGTACGGCGTCGTACCAGTCGCCGCCTGCGGCACGTACCGAACTGGCCCGGTGATAGCTCCCGGACAGCGCCAGATCCGGGAGCAGGGGCAGGGAATCCGGCAACAGCGCGAGCTGCACCTGCTCGACGATGTGCGCATCGGCGTGCGGCCACTCCTCGGTGGCCCGGCCCACAGGCTCGATCACCAGCAGGACGCCCGGGCCGCCGTCGACCCGGATCGGGCGGACCATCGCGGTGACGCCCGGCCCGGAACCCCCCGCGGGGCTGGTCAGGGTCAGCGCGCGTCCCGTGCGCAGGACCTCGTCGACGGCGTCGGCCACCCGGACCCCGTCGACCGTCGGCAGGTCAGCGCGCGTCGTGCCGAGGGCACGCGCCCGCGCGTTGGTCCACACGGGCTCGCCGGCCACGCCGCTCAGGCAGTAGATGGCAGCGGGGACGTACTCTAGGGCCGAGAGTAGGAGGTCCGCGCCCGGTTGCTCGCTCGGACGCGGATAGGACGTCGCCTCGATGGTGCTCATCTCCGGTGAGCCAACAGCAGCTACTTCGCGACGGCAACCGCATGCATGGGGCGACGACTCCGACCTCAGCGCCACGTTTGACAGTTGGGCCGCTTGGGGTAGGCCGCTACTTCGGGCCGCCGCCCGGCGAAGGCGACGAGGCCCCGTCGGAGGCCCCGGACCGGACCGGCAGGATGAACGGCCGCGACTCGATGGCCGAGCGCGCCGGGAACGAAGGAGCGGACGACGGATGGTCGACTCGAGAGGCACTCTCGCGCAAGACGGACGACGCGCAGAGAGGCTCGAACTACGGGTGCCCACCACGCCGACGCAGCTTCCGGCGGTGCGGGCGATGGCGGCCGACCTGGCGATGCGGATGGACTACGACCTCGACTCGGTCGAGGATCTGCGGCTCGCAGTGGACGAGGCGTGTGCCACGCTCGCGACGGTCGCCGCCGCGAACGCGCCGCTGACCGTTGTCTTCGAGACCACCCGTTCGGGTCTGCACATCGACGCTTGGGTACCGACCGCGGAGGGCACCGACGTCCCGCGGGACGGCTTCGGCTGGACCGTGCTCGCCACGCTCGTGGACGCGGTCGAGGGGCGCCCCTCGACGGAGCAGGAGGTGCCGGGTGGAAGCGGTGAACCCAGCCCCGTCGCCGTCATCTCGATGGACAAGTTCCTTCCTGGCCAGCGCCGCGCCGATGTCGGCAGCGAAGCAGGTCAGAACGTCCCGGTAGCCCAGTGAGTCGGTCGCCAGCCACCGACGAGACGCCGGTTGCGAAAGCCACGCCGTCCGTCATCCAGCCCCGTGACGCGGAGGACGACATCGCAGCACAGGAGCACCCGGCCGGCTCCGCCGCCAGCGGGTCCGCCGCCGCCGAGCCGGTCGAGGCCGAGCCGGTCGAGGCCGAGCCGGACGCTGTGCCGGTGTCGGACAATCGGCGCCGCGCCGAGCGCACCGCGCCGCTGTTCGTCGAGCTGGCCGCCCTCGAGAAGGACGATCCCCGGCGCGAACGGCTACGCGAGATCCTCGTCGAGGAGCACCTGCCGCTCGTGCGTCATTTCGCCCGGCGGTTCAGCAACCGCGGCGAGCCCTTCGACGATCTGCTCCAGGTGGGCACCCTCGGGCTCATCGCCGCGATCGACCGGTTCGACCCCACCCGGGGCGTCGAGTTCCTGTCCTTCGCCGTCCCCACCATCACCGGTGAGATCAAGCGGCACTTCCGCGACCAAGGCTGGTCGGTGCGCGTGCCGCGCAGGCTGCAGGAGCTGCACCTGTCGCTGAACGCCGCCGTCGGCGAGCTGGCGCAGAAGAACGGCCGGGCACCGACGCCCAGCGAGCTGGCCGAGCACCTCGGCATCCCGCGCGCGGAGGTGCTCGAGGGGCTCGCCGTCGCCAACGCCTACCGCAGCAGCTCGTTGGACGAGCGGCTCTCGGGTGAGGAGGATTCCCCCACCCTCGCCGCCACCCTGGGCGAGGAGGATGCCGCGCTGGAAGGCGTGGAGTACCGCGAGTCGCTGCAGCCACTGCTGGCCACGATCCCGGCCCGCGAGCGCCGCATCCTGATCCTGCGATTCTTCGGGAACATGACCCAGTCGCAGATCGCCGCCGACATCGGCATCTCGCAGATGCACGTGTCCCGGCTGCTCAGCCAGACCCTCGCCAAGCTCCGCGAGGGCCTCCTCAAGGATTGAGCCGGGATCTGGTCCACCCACGCTCGGGCGCGTGTGGACCAGAATCCCGCTACTGGCCCGCGGGCGGCGGGGTGACGTCGGGGCCCGTGCTGATCTCGCGCGCTTCCGCGGTCGCCTCCGCGATCGACGGCGGGGTGGGCACGGACGGGCCTCCCAGCGTGGTCAGCTCGATGTGTGCCTCGGGCTGTTCGGCCGCGGGCGGCAACTGCGACACGAACCAGTCGCTGGTGTCGAGGCTGTCGGCCGTCCGGGGCGCGCCGTCGGCCGGCGTGTCGACGTCGAGCCACGACTTGGCGTCGCCGTCGGCCCCGCCGAGTCGGGACAGCCCCTCGAGCGCCTTGCTGAACTCGCTCGGCACGATCCACATCTTGTTGGCGTCACCCTGGGCGATCTTCGGCAGCGTCTGCAGGTACTGGTACGCGAGCAGCCCCTGGTCAGGCTTGCCGTCGTGGATCGCCTGGAAGACCGTCTCGATCGACTTGGCCTGGCCCTGCGCCTGCAGGAACAGTGCCGCTCGCTCACCCTCGGCCCGCAGGATCCGGCTCTGCCGATCGGCTTCGGCCTCGAGGATCGCCGACTGCTTCTTGCCCTCGGCGGAGAGGATCGCTGCCGCCTTCTGGCCCTCGGCTGTGGTGATCGCAGACTGCCGCGCGCCCTCGGCGGTCAGGATGATGGCGCGCTTGTCACGGTCGGCACGCATCTGCTTTTCCATCGAGTCGCGGATGGAGGCGGGGGGGTCGATGGCCTTGATCTCCACGCGGGCGACGCGCAGGCCCCAGGGCCCGGTGGTGCCGTCGAGCACCTCACGCAGCTGGGAGTTGATGCCGTCCCGGCCGGTGAGAGCGCCCTCGAGGTTGAGCCCGCCGACCACGTTGCGCAGCGTCGTGGTGGTCAGCTGCTCCATACCGGTGATGTAGTTCGCGATCCCGTAGACGGCCAGCCGGGGATCGGTCACCTGGAAGTAGAGGACGGTGTCTATCCCGACCTGCAGGTTGTCGGACGTGATGACCGGCTGCGGCGGGAACGAGATGACCTGTTCGCGCAGGTCGATGGTCGCGCGGACGCGGTCCACGAACGGAACCAGGATGGACAGCCCCGGGGAGAGGGTGCGGCTGTACCGGCCCAGCCGCTCGATCACCTTGGCCTGGGCCTGCGGGACGATGGTGACGCTCTTGGCCAGCACGATGATCACCAGGAGGGCGATCACGAGCAGGGCGATGAGTGCGGGTGTCACGGGTGCTCCCTTTCCTCGGGGCGGCTACCACTGATCCTGCACTGTCCCGTCCGTCGCGGTCACCATCCATCCACAGGGTTCACCCCCGTGGCGCTCCCCGAAAGACCTACTCGAATGCCTCGCCGACGACCGCGGTGGCGCCGTCCACCTGCAGGATGCGCACCGTGTCGCCGACAGCGAAGCTCTCCCCGCGCAGCTGTGCCCGCGCCGACCACTCGTCGGCACCCAGCCGGATGCGGCCGCCGTCGACGTCCACCGGGCGGGTCACCCGCGCCGTACGGCCGATCAGGGTGTTCACGCCGTCCAGTTGCAGCGGGGTGCCCTGGATGAGGTGCTTCGTGGCGATCGGGCGGACCAGCGCGAGCAGGACGCCGGAGACGACGATGAACGCGATCACCTGGACGAACGCGGCCGCGCCGAGCAGGGCCAGCGCCATACCGCCGAGCGCGCCGCCGGCGAACATCAGCAGCACGAGGTCGAGGCTGGCCACCTCGCCGGCGGCGAAGAGGCCAGCGGCGATCAGCCAGAGCAACCACGCGGCCATATCGGGCAGTGTCCCAGACCACAGCCCCCCGGGGTGCCCGCTCTCACCCGCACGGCTGACCTGCGCGTCCTCCCGGCCCGGCGTCATCGGTGCGGAGCGGGGCACGCCGCCGTCGTAGCCTCGCTGGGTGCACGACTTCCCCGCCGGCCGGTTCGCGGTCTGGGCGACCGCCTGGCTCGATGGCCGCACGTCCTACGACGACGCACTCGATGTGTTGTCGGGCGACAGCGCGCACCGCGTGGCCGGGCTGCCAGGCACGACCGAGGCCGTGCCGCTCGGCTGGGCGCTGACCGCCCTCCGCATCCTCGGCGAGCGCCGGTTCCGGCTGGTCCTCCCGGTGCCCGGCGACGTCCGCGGGCTACCCGCAGCGCCCGGCCTGGCCGCGCTCGCCCTGGACGCGGGGCAGGCCGCCGTCGGCGAGCGGCTGGCGCTGGTGCCGGAGGCGATCGGGCCCGAGGCGATCGCCTGGACCGCGTTCCCGCTGGACGGCGTCCCGCCCGTGGCCCCACCGGCGGAGGGCACGTTGCGCGCCGTCTCAGGGACTCTCGATCTCGCCGTCACCGGCGCCGCGCGCACCCTCGCCGCGCTCGACCTGGCCCGCTGGCACCCCGAGGTGCCGGCGCTGCTGGCCGGGCTGGCGAGGACGACGAAAGCACCCGGGCTGCCCGACGACCACGACTCGCTGGCGCTCTCGGTGCTGGGTCGGGCGCAACGGCTTGCGGCGGTGCTCGACCTGGCGATGGCCGACGCCCCGGGCGGCGCGGTCACCCACGGTCAGGCGCTCGCGCGCGACTCCGCGCTGCGCCCCCTCGCCGACGCCGTCCGAGAGGCCGTCGTCGCAGCCTTCAACTACGTCCCCCGCTGACTCAGCCGTCGACGGGCGACTCCCACTCGACGTCCGGGTCGAACAACTCGGATCGGGGCGGTTCCCAGGAGTCGACCCGCAGCTCGATGACGACGGCGCCGTCCTCCCAGCCCTCGAGGCGGACGAGGTGACCGTCGGGCGAGACGTCTGCCGTTGCCGTGCCCTCCACCGGCTCGTGGTACCTGATGGTCAGCCGACGGTCACCGTTGTCCAGGACGTGCTGGGCGGTCACGGCCGAGCGGACATCACCGATCACCGGCAGCCGAGCCGGGAAGAGCATCGCCTGCAGGGCCCCGTTGTGATGCACCGTGGTTCCGGACTCCGCCCGGTCGTGCCGCCATGCCGCCGCGGCACTCTCGCGCTCCCACCAGTCGGGGCCGTCGACCACGATCTCCTTCCCGTCCTGGTGACGGACCCGCCAACGCGCCGGCGCGAGATGGAGAAACACCGCCACGTCCTGAAGTTCCCCGTCGAGCATGCGCCGGAGGCGACCACTCGCGGCGCCGGGCGCGACCTGACGCAACTCCGCCAGGGTCACCGGAAGGGACGCCACAGGACTCTTCTCTTGCCGGGCCCGGGCGGGCTAACTCGTCGGGCGGGTGGATCGCGCGACGAAGCAGCAGGACGCCGGGCAGTCGGTGCCCAGGCGGGGCTCTCCCCCGGCCCGGCGCTCGGCCAGCTGCTCACGCACCATCGCGACGAAGGCCGGGTGCGTACCGGCGGTTCCCGCGCGGACGAAGGTGAGCCCGAGTTCCGCGGCGGTCTCCCGCGCCTCGTTGTCGAGGTCCCAGATCACCTCGAGGTGGTCGCTGACGAAGCCGATCGGGAAGAGGACGACGGCCTGCTCCCCCGCCGCAGCGAGCGTGCGGAGGTGGTCGTTGACGTCGGGCTCCAGCCAGGGCATGGACGGCGGACCGCTCCGGCTCTGCCACACCAGGTCGAACGGCCGCCCCGGAGCGGCCGCGTCGACGACGGCCTGCGCGGCAGCCATCAGCTCGGCCTCGTACGCCCCGCCCAGCGGGCCCGCGACGGCGGCCATCGCGTTCGGGATGCTGTGCGCGGTGGCCACCAGGCGGGCGGTGGCTCGGACATCCTCGGGGAGTGAGGCCAGCGCCGCGGCCAGGGCATCCGCGTTGGCCCGCACGAACCCAGGGGCGTCGAAGTAGTGCGGCAGCTTCTCCGCGGTGGGGGCATCAGGGCCGAACGAGGCGCGGGCCCGGGCGACGTCCTCGTGGTACTGCCGGCACCCGGAGGCCGACGCGTAGGCGGAGGTGGCGAACACGTAGACGTGCTCGATGCCGTCGTCGGCCATCTGCCGCCAGGCGTCCTCCACGAACGGCGCCCAGTTGCGGTTGCCCCAGTAGACAGGCAGGTCGACGCCGGCGGCGGCGAGGTCCTTCTGGACGGCCGCGATCAGTGCCTTGTTCTGCTCGTTGATCGGGCTGACGCCACCGAAGTGGTGGTAGTGCTGGGCGACCTCCTCGAGCCGCTCCCGCGGGATCCCGCGGCCACGCGTGACGTTCTCGAGGAACGGCAGCACGTCGTCGTGTCCCTCGGGGCCGCCGAAGGAGAGCAGCAGCAGCGCCTCCCGGCGGCCCAGCAATGCGGGCTCGGCGGATGGCGCGACGCCGCCGTTGTTGCGGACGGCGAGCGACGGGTCCTGGTCGGGGCGCTGGTCGGTGGCGTCAGACGCCCACGGCATGAAAGCCCCCGTCGACGTGCACGATCTCGCCGGTCGTGGCGGGGAACCACTCCGAGAGCAGCGCACAGACCGCCTTGCCGGAGGGCTCTGTGTCGGTGACCGACCAGCCCAGGGGGGCGCGGGACTCCCATGCGTCCTCGAACTGCTTGCTGCCCGGGATCGACTTCATCGCCATGGTCCGGAGCGGCCCGGCGGCCACGAGGTTCACCCGGATCCCGTCCGGCCCCAGCTCGCGGGCGAGATAGCGGCTGGTCGACTCCAGCGCGGCCTTGGCCGCGCCCATCCAGCCGTAGACCGGCCAGGCCACGGTGGCATCGAAGGTCAGGCCGACGACCGACGCCTTCTCCCCGAACAGCGGTCGGCAGGCATGGGTCAACGACGCCAGCGACCAGCTCGACACCTGGAACGCCGTCGCCGCGAACTCCCAGGGCACCTCGGTGAAATCGTCGCCCATCGCCTCCTGGGGTGCGAAACCGATGGAGTGGACGACGCCGTCGAGGCCGTCGACGTGCTCGCGCAACCGGTCGGCGAGCGTGCTCAGGTGCTCGGCGTTCGTGACGTCGAGCTCGACGACCGGCGCCTCCTGCGGCAGCCGCTTGGCGATCCGCTGGCACAGCGAGAGCGCCCGCCCGAAGTTCGACAGGACGACGGTGGCGCCCTGCTCCTGCGCGATCCTGGCGGCCGAGAAGGCGATGGACGCCTCGGTCAGCACCCCCGCGATAAGGATCTTCTTCCCATCCAGGATGCCCATCAGTGCCCCATCCCCAGCCCGCCGTCGACCGGGACGACCGCCCCGGTGATGTAACCCGCCGCGTCGCTCGCAAGGAAACGGACGACGCCGGCAATTTCGTCCGCGTCGGCATAACGGCCGAGCGGGACCTGTCCCAGGATCTCCTGCTGCCGCTTCTCCGGCAGCTCCGCGGTCATGTCGGTCGCCACGAAACCAGGCGCCACCACGTTCGCGGTGATGTTGCGGCTGCCCAGCTCCCGGGCGATCGAGCGGGCCAGCCCCACGAGCCCGGACTTGCTGGCCGCGTAGTTCGCCTGGCCGGCCGACCCGAGCAACCCCACGACGGAAGACACGAAGATCATCCGACCCGAGCGGGCGCGGACCATCTTCGCGGCGGCCCGCTTGGCCACCCGGTAGGCGGCCGTGAGGTTGGCATCGACGACGTCGGTGAAGTCCTCTTCCTTCATCCGCATCAGCAGGCCGTCGCGGGTGATGCCGGCGTTGCTCACCAGGATCTCGACAGGCCCCTGGTGCTGCTCCACCTCGGTGAACGCGCGGTCCACGGCCTCGGCGTCGGTGACATCGCACTCGACCCCGAACAGACCGTCGGGCGCACCGCTGCCCCGATGAGTGACCGCCACCTGGTCGTCCTGCTCGGCGAAGGAGCGGGCGATCGCCAGCCCGATACCCCGATTGCCGCCGGTCACCAGTACCGACCTGCCCACGTGCACTCCCCTGCGCCGAACCACTGTTTCGGGTTCCGAACCTAGTGGGTGGGTGCACGTCACACCGTGGGCAGCCCGCTCCGGTGGCCGGGCATCCCCCAGGCGGGTCATGCGGACGCTCGCCGGACTCAATCCGGCACGGTTCCGGCCGATATGTGCAGAGTCGACGGACCGTCCGGGCGACGCGCTTGCAGTTCAGGCGGGAAGAACGTGTGCGGAGCTTCGGTGGACGGCGAGGATGTGCTGGTCGGGACATCGACCGTGACCACCCGGCTGCTGCTTCGGACAGCGGCCGAGAGGGGCGGTGAGGCCGCGGTCGAGCGAGCGCTCGGGCGGGTTGGTCTCACGGACAGCAGGGCGCAGCTGCACAGCATCCGGGGCCGTGTGTCGTACGCGGTCAAGCTCGCACTGTTCGACGCTGTCGCGGAGGAGGTCGGCGACCCGAGGATCGGGTTGTCCCTGGGCTCGGCCGCGATGACCGACCCAGCGCTGGAGCCGATTCGGGCGCTGATCCGTGCCCTGGGGTCGCCCGCCGCAGTGCTCCGCCATGCGTCGCTGGTGTCGACCCGCAACGACAGCACCACGGTGTTCCGCTGCACGCACCTCGGAAACGACAGCGCCGAGTTGCGCCGGAGTCTCCTTCCACCGCACCACCCCAACAGGGTCGACTGCGACTACAACATCAGTCTGCTGACGCAGACGCCGGTGCTGTTCGGCCTGCCTCCCGCCCGTGTCGAGCACCCGGCATGCCAGGTCGACGGCGCACCTGAGTGCGAGTACACGATCACCTGGCGCCATTCGGGAGCTGCCACGCGCTGGGGCCGTCCGATCCGTCGCCGGCCCGGCGACCTCGCCGAGGCAGCTGCCGACGGCTCGGACGCGGCGGCCCGGAGCGATGAGCGGCTGCGCAGCCTGCAGCAGGCAGTCAGCGACCTGGTCGGCGGCGGTGCCCTCGAGGCAACCCTGGACCGGGTGACGGAGCACGCGAACCGAGCCGTGCACGCGCCGGGACACCTGCTCGATGTGCGTCTGCCGGGCGGCGTGCGGCACGTCCGGGCGCGCGGCCTCGGCAACCTGGTCCTCGAGGCGCTCGGCGACGCCCGACTGGAACCGGGAAGCAGACAGGTCGGTGGAGTGCAGGTGGTGGCCGTGCCGGTAGCCACCGCCACCAGGACCTACGGCGTCCTTGCTCTGGCGGCGTGGCCGGGGCAGGCATTCTTCCGGGAGGATGTGGAGCTGCTCGCCGCCTACGCCGGACACGCAGCGGCCGCCATCGAGATGTCGGCCCTGCTCGGCGAGGCCCGGGAGCAGGAGGAGACCGCCCGGCTGCTTCTCACCGTTGCCCGCTCGCTCGCCGGCCCGAAGACCGGCCGGGCGATCTGCCAGTCCGTCGCCGAGGCCGTCCCCGGCCTCTGCGGGGCGGATCGTGCCGCCGTTGCGCTCTGGGACCCCGCGACGGGCAGCGTCCGGACGGCCGGGCTGAGCGGGCAATCGCCCGAGCTGGCGGAACGGGCGTCCGCCTTCGTGGTGACCCCCAGCGAGAGCCCCGAACTCCGACGGCTGATCGCCTTCGGGCGCCCTATGCTCATCGACCGCTCCTGTTCGGAGTGGGCACAACGGGCGCTGGACGATTTCGGGATCACCGCGACGGCTCTCGTCCCGATCAAGGCCGGGGACCGGCTGCTCGGCTGCGTGATCGCCCACTGGGTCACCAGCCCGCCGCCGGACGATCTCAGGGAGGCCCTCGCCGAGCGGCTGTGGGGACTTGCCGGGCTGGCCGGCGTGGCGCTGGACAACACCCGCCTGGCCGAGGAGATCCGCCACCAGTCGACGCACGACACGCTCACCGGGCTGCCGAACCGGGCCCTGTTCCACGCACAACTGCAAGCCATGGTGGGCGCACCGGAGTCGTGCGATGCAACGACAGCCGTCCTGTTCGGCAACGTCAGCCGACTCAAGCGGGTCAACGACAGTCTGGGGCACGCCGCCGGTGACGAGATCCTGCTCGAGGTCTCTCGTCGGCTGCGGTCGGCGCTCCGGGAGCAGGACACCGTGGCTCGCTACGGCGGCGACGAGTTCGCCGTGCTGCTCCCCGGCGCCGGCGAGCGGGAGGCCGAGGACGTCCTGGCGCGGATCAGTGCCGCGCTGTCGCCGCCGGTGCAGGTCGCCGGCGAGGAGGAGATCTTCGTCGGCCTCTCGCTCGGGGTGGCCGTCGTCGAAGCGGCGCGACTTCGCGGAGTCGACGACCGCTGGGAGATGGCCCGCGACCTCGTCGAACGGGCACGGCAGGACATGAACCGCCGACATGCGCAGGTGCTGGGCCACCCGGAAGGCGCCGAGCGGTCGGCAGACCGGTTGCGGCTGGAGACGGAACTGCACGGCGCCGTCGCTCGCGGCGAGCTCCGCGTGCATTTCCAACCACAGGTCGACGTCGCCAGCGGCTGCATCGTCGCCGTGGAAGCCCTGGCGCGGTGGCAACACCCCACCCTGGGGATGGTTCCTCCCGACGTGTTCATCCCTCTTGCCGAGGACGGCGGCCTGATGCGGGGGATCGGCGAACACGTGCTGCGCGAGGCCTGCCGGACGGTGGCGGCCTGGCGCGAGGACGGGCTGCACCTCGAGCTGGCGGTGAACGTCTCGGCCGTTCAGCTGACCGATCCCGACTTCGCCGGACTCGTCCACCGGGTCCTCACGGAAGCCGGCCTGGCGGCCGGCCTGCTGACCCTGGAGGTGACCGAGGGCCAGATGGTCTCCGAGATCGCCGCCGAGTACGGGCACCTACGACGTCTGCGAGGGCTGGGCATCGGCATCTCGATGGACGACTTCGGGACGGGGTACTCCTCACTGACCCAGCTGCATCGTCTGCCGGTCACCGAGATGAAGGTGGACCGTGCCTTCACCGCTCAGCTGGCCGACGCCGGATCGTCGATGTTGGCGGGAGTGGTCGGGCTGGGCCGCGGGCTCGGGCTCCGGGTGGTCGCGGAGGGGGTCGAGACCGCCGCCCAGCTGCAGGCGCTGCGGAACGTGGGATGTGAACGCGCCCAGGGCTACCTGTTGGGCCGCCCGACCGAGGCGGCAACCTTGCGCCGCGAGCTTCTGCGGTCCGGAACCGAGCGCCCGCGCCCGGTGTCCTGACCCCCGACGCTGCCCAGCACCTGACCGAGCCCTCGCCTCGGGCATGTGCGAGCCGTGCGGATCACCCCGCTTCGGCGGCGGCGTGCCGCTTCACCTCAGGCAGGCTCGCCCCGCAGGGCGCGGCCGGGGTAGGCCTCGGCCTGGAGCTCACCGTCCCGGATGACGGCCGTTCCGCTCACGAGCAGGTGCCGGACCCCGACGGACGGACGGACCGAGTCGATGTAGGTGGCAGCGTCGGTGATCCGGGCCGGATCGAGGACGACGATGTCGGCGTCCGCGCCGACCCCCAGATGCCCCTTGGCCCGCGCGGCCGGGGCGACGTCGTCCAGCACGCGCGCCGGCAGGTAGGAGCAGCGCCGGAATGCCTCCGTCCAGGTCCACGTGCCCGATTCGCGCACCATCAGCCGCAGCGTCTTGGCGAACGTGCCCGCGGTGCGTGGGTGCGTGCTGGCGCCGGGCGGCAGCGGCCACTGCCGGCTCTCCGTGCGCCCCTGCCCGCAGAGCACCGGCATGGCGTCGCTGGCGACGATCGCGTCCGGGAAGGCGAGGGACCGGTGCAGCAACGCGCGGTCGGCCTCGACGCGCTCGTCGAAGAACTCCACGATGCAGTCCGCGCCGGGGTCGGCCGCGCGCACCTCGCGCAGCCGCCGTTCATCGGTGATCCGCTCGCCGGTCTCCACGAGCACGATGTTCGACGGCCCGATGTTCCAGTGGTGCAGCCGCTCCGGCGCGAGGAACGAAGCGCCGATGCCGGTACTGCCGGCGCCGTACGGGTAGGCCTCGACAGTTACCCGCGCTCCCTCCGTCCGGGCGCGCTCGAGGGTGGCCAGTACCCGGTCGACGTGCCGGCGCGACGTGCTGTTCACGTGGCAGTGGTGCATCGCCGCGCCGGTCTCCGCCGCGGCGATCGCGATCTCCTCGGAGCCGTCGATCGGCGTGGAGGGGTCGGCCTCGACCAGCTCGCGGACGTGCGTGTAGGTCGGCGCCCCTGCCGACGCGGCGAGCCGGGAGACGGCGAGGAACTCGGCCGGGTCGCTGCGCGGCGCGTACCCGAGCAGGACGCCGATGCCCAGGGCGCCGTCAGCGAGCTCGCGCTCCAGCAGTGCCAGCCACGCGGCCAGTTCGGTGGGCGTGGACGAGCGCTGCCATTCGGGGTCGCCGAGCAACGCCATGCTCGTGTCGAAGCTGGCGTCCGGCTCCATGCCGAGCAGCGCCTGCGCCCGGGCGGCGCTCCATGAGGCGGAGAAGCCGTAGTGCAGCGGCCGCCCGTCCTGGGCTGCCCGCTCGTACGCGCGCCCGATCGGCATCAGGCCGGCTTCGAGGTCGAGCGCCGTGGTCACCCCGTCCATCGCCTGCAGCCGCTGCCCCGCGATCGAGTGGACATGGCTGTGCAGATCCACGAAGCCGGGCCCGACCACCAGCCCGGTCACGTCGAGGACCGTTGCGCCTTCCGGCGCGACGAGGTCCGAGCCGACCGCGGCGATCCTTCCGTCCTGCACGAGGACGTCGGCGACCCCGTCCCATCCGGTGCCGGGGTCGATGACCCGTCCCCCACGTAGCAGCGTCTGCATGGCTCAGTCCCCGTCCTGGTGCGTCGATGAATCAGTGGTCGGCCACGCCGGTCGTGCCGGCGGGAGTAGTCGCAGCTGGAGCATCGCGGCGAAGCGCGCGTCAGCGTCGGTCAGGTCCAGGCCACCGACCTCGGCGAGGCGGCGCAAGCGGTACCTGAACGTGTTGGGGTGCACGAACACCGCAGCGGAGGCGGCGGCCACGTCCCCGAAGGCGTCCAGCCAGGCGCGCAGCGTCTCGACCAGGCGACTGCGGTGCTTGACGTCGTACTCGAGTAGCCGCGCGACGGGCCCGGACGGCGAGTCCCCCCGCTCGGCGATCAGATCGCCGAGTTCCAGGAGCAGCGCCTCGATCGTCACGTCGCTGATCCGCACGACGCGCTGGGCGTGGTGACCAGCGCCCAGCACCCGCAGCGCGCGGTCGGCGCCGGCCCGCGACCGGGGCAGCGACGCGCTGTCGGTCACCAGCGGCCCTACCCCGACGATGAGCCGGACGCGGTTCCCGATGCGGTCGAGGAAGTCGGTCGCGATCCGCTCCGCCCGTTGCTCGCCGTCGCCGCGGTCGGGTGGAACCGGCACGATGCCGTAGGCCACGCCGCCGACGAGAGCAGCCGCCGAGTTCGGGTGGATGGCGGTGAGGTGCATGGCGAACGCGTCGGCGACCCGTTGCCGCTCGGCGACAAGGTGCGCGTGCGGGACGCCCGACACCTCCTCGTCGCTCCCGCCGGCCGGCGCGAGGGCGAGCACGACGCCGCCGTGGTCGGCCAGCCCCAGCCGGCGCAGGGCCTCACCCGATCCGGTGCCGCCCTCCAACGCGGTGCTGACGAGGTCGGCCCGCAGCCGGCGCTCGACGTCGGCCCCGGCGCGCAGCCGCATCATGTGCAGCGCCACGATCTTGCCGCCGTCGCACAGCGCCTGCATGCGCTCGGCGGAGAGCGGTCCGTGCACGGCGGCCCAGATGGAGCCGAGGATCTCGTCACCGGCGCGGACGGCCAGCGCCACCCGGGGCAGGGCGGATTCCCCGGCCCCCTCCTCCGATACCGGCTGGACGTAGACCGGCTGGTCGCTGCGGTACAGCGCCTGGAAGACGCCGCGGTCCTCGAGGATGCGGGTGAACCGCCCCGGCACCTGCCGCCCGAGGATCGTCTCGACCCGCGACGTGTCGGCCTCGTCCTGTCGACCGGAGAACGCCAGCACGCGCGAGTTCCGGTCCTCGATGGTGATCGGCGCGTCGAGCAGCGCCGCCACGGCGTTCGCCACCGCGAACAGGTCTCCGGAATGCATCCCGCCCAGGGTCTCCGGGCCGTCCTCCCCGATGTCGCCCTCGGCGATCAGCGAGCGCACCATCGCGGCCAGCTGTGCCCAGGACGCGCCTCTGGTGAGTGCGAGCAGCGCCAGACCCGAGCGCCGCGCCGCTGCCGCGACCTCCTCGGTCACCGTCACCGGGGCGCGAACCACCAGGCCGGCCGCGCGGTGCGCACCCAGGTCGTCGAGCAGGCGGGCGATCTCACCCGGGTCCTGCACGCCGACGCCGAGCACGAGCGCCCGCGGCGGCGGCACCGGCTCGTCGAGCGGATCGTGGATGACGACACCGCCGAGTTCGTCGGTGTGGTCGGGATCCCCGCAGACGAGATCGAGCAGCGTCGTGCCGAGATCCTCGAGCACCCTGCGCAGGCTCGCGCGCGGACGCGTGGTCACCGGCATGAACACAGGGCGGAGGCCGGCCGCACCCGCCCTCCGCGCGATTGGGTCGCCGACCACACGAGCATGCCGCTGATTCGCCACGGACACACGATTGGCCTCGGACACACTCAGAGCGGTAGCCACTCCGTGTGCACGGTGACCGCCTCCAGCAGGTCGGGGATCGGCTCGACGCCCAGGCCGGGGCCGGTGGGCACGGCGAGGTGCCCGTCGTCCAACTGGAACGGCGCGGTGATGTCGGTCCGGTAGTAGCGGTCCGACGCAGAGGTGTCACCGGGCAACGTGAACCCGGGCAGCGCCGCGAGCGCGACGTTCGCTGCCCGGCCGAGACCGGTCTCGAGCATTCCGCCGCACCAGACCGGGATCCCGTGCGCGGCACACACGTCGTGGATGCGCCGCGCCTCGAGGTATCCCCCGACCCGACCCGGCTTGACGTTGACGATCTGGCAGGCGCCGAGGGCGATCGCGTCGGCCGCGGACCGCGCCGAGGTGATCGACTCGTCGAGACAGATCGGCGTCCGGACCGTTTTCGCCAGCTCGGCATGTCCGAGGATGTCGTCCTCGTCGAGCGGCTGCTCGATCAGCAGCAGGTCGAACGGGTCGAGCCGAGCCAGGTGCCGGGCGTCGGCCACGGTGTAGGCGGTGTTGGCGTCCACCTGGAGCAGCAGGTCGTCCCCGAACCGTTCCCGCACCGCCCGGACCGGCTCGACGTCCCAGCCCGGCTGGATCTTCAGCTTGATCCGCAGGTAGCCGGCGTCGACGTAGCCGCCGACGGCCTCGAGCAACTCCGGGACGGTGTCCATGATCCCGACGGACACCCCGCACGGCACCTGGTCGTGCACGGCACCCAGCTCGCGGGCGAACGACACCCCCCGAGTGCGCAGCTCGGCATCGAGCACCGCCATCTCCAGCGCCGCCTTCGCCATGCGGTGCCCCTTGAACTTCTGCAGTGCCGGCGCCACCTGGTGGGCGTCGAGCCGCTCGCAGGCAGCCAGCGCGGGGATCAGGAAGGTACGGAGCACGTCGGCGGAGGCTGACACGTACTCCGAGGAGTAGAGCGGATCGCTCATCGCGGCGCACTCGCCCCAGCCCTCGCCGTCGTCGGTAACTGCCCGCAACAACAGGATCTCCCGCACGGTCTGGGTTCCGAACGACGTCCGGAACGGCGCGACCAGCGGCATCTCGATGGTGCGGAGCTCGACCCCTGTCAGCTTCACGGCTTTTCCTCTCTCTCGACGACGTAATTGCCGGCGCGGTCGAAACCACGCACCCGCGCGCCCTCGGCGAGCAGTCCCCCCAGCACGTCACGGACGGCGCCGCGCCACGAGGCGGCCAACCGCGGGTCGGCGGCACGCATCGCCTCGATGTCGGCGGGCACCGCGACCAGCAGGGTCGGCGCGGTGCGTGGCGTCGCGGCGACCGGTGCACCGGAGGCGGACCGTGCCAGTGCCGGCACGGCGGCGCGCAGCGCAGCGGGCTCGGCGGTCCGGTGCGTCCCCCGGCACGCGGCGGCCACGTCAGGGCTGTTCAGCGGCCAGCTGATCAACAACCGGTCGGAGTCGTCGGCGCCGTTGATCCCGTCGTTCATCGGGCCGTAGAAGTTGGTGAGGTACTCGACCGGCTCGGCGGCCAGCTTGGCGATGTTGAAGTAGGCGTTCCGGGCGACGAGCGGATCGAAGGTCCAGGAGATCTCGCGAACCCCGCGGAGCAGCGCCCAGGCCCGCTGGTGCGCCTTGATGACGAACCCCACGTTGCGGCCACGGGCAGCTGCCGAGACGCCGGCGATGTGGCTGTGCAGCGCCTCGCTCGCCGGCGCGCCGAAGAACCCGACGCAGGCGCCCACGAGTTCCTCTCCGGCGAAGGCGCCGCCGACGTAGTTGCCGGCCTTGGCCATCGCCCGCAGCAGCTCGGTCGTCACCGGGGCGTTCTGTCCGTCCGGGCGCCAGATCCGCTCGTACAGCCGCTGGACCGCCGCGAGGTCGGCCAGTGCCTCGAGCGAGCGCACGTGCGTTCCGGAGGCGCGTGCCGCGGCCTCGGCGGAGTCCACCGCCTCGTCGATGTCGGACGGGCCGGAAGGGGGCCGGTGCCGGAGGTCGGTCATGGCCACCGGGCCGTGCGCGGAGCCACCGGCCGGAGTGGCGGTGATGTCGGCCGGCGTCATGACGGCCCCGCCTCGGCGAGGGCAGGGCGCGGCCCCGGCGCCTCCCCCGGCTCCGCCAGGAGGTCCGCGACGAGGGCGCCGAGCAGCGCGGTGCGCCGCGGCAACTCGGCGATGCGCACGTGCTCGTCATCGGCGTGTGCGCCGCCTCCGACGGCGCCCAGCCCGTCGAGGGTCGGCGTCCCGACGCCGGCGGTGAAGTTGCCGTCGGAGGCCCCGCCCACGGAGGTCGCGGTCACCGGCCCCAGACCGAGCCGAGCCGCCAATCGGACGGTCCGGTCCAGGAGGGCCGCGGAGGCATCGGCCGACAGCGGCGGCCGGTTCGGCCCACCCGTGACCTCGATCCGGGCGCCGTCGAGCAGAGGGCGGAGCCCGCGCATCGCGGCATCCACCCGGGCCTGTTCGGCGCCGTCGGTCACCCGGACGTCGACCGCGAACCGTCCGCTCGCGGGGACGGTGTTCGCCGTCGTCCCCGACTCCATCCGGGTCGGTGTCACCGTGGTGCCGGCCGGCGGATCGGCCAGGCGCGTGACGGCGAGGACCTGGTGCGCGGCCTCCACGCTCGCGTTGACCCCCTGCTCGGGCGCAAGCCCGGCATGCGCGGCCCGACCGTGCAGCAGCACCTCGTAGAGCGACACGCCCTTGCGCTGCGTCTTGAGCGCGCCGCTGTCGTCCGCCGCCTCCAGCACGAGGGCGGCGCGGCAACCACGGGCTTCGTCCTCGATCAGCCCCCGGGAGGACGGCGAGCCGAGCTCCTCGTCGCCGGTCACGAGCAGCGTCACGCCGTCGCGGTCGTCGAGCGCGCCCAACGCCCGGAACGCCATGACCAGACCCGCCTTCATGTCGAGGCAGCCCGGACCGCGCAGCACGCCGTCCCGGATGTCGAACGGATGGGTGGCCAGCGACCCGATCGGCCAGACCGTGTCCTGATGCCCGAGCAGCAGCACCCGCCGCGGGCCGTTCCCGAAGCGCCAGCGCAGGTGTACCCGGCCGTCGATGTCGATCCGCTCGGCTTCGGCCCCCAGTAGCTCCGCGCCGACCTGCGCGACCACCTCGGCACCGGCGGCCACGGCCGCGAGGTCCGCGGACGGCGATTCGCAGCGCACCAGCCGCTCGATGTCTGCCAGCATCGCCGGGAGCGCCGACTCGAACACGGGCCGGGTCACGTCACGACTCCTTCGGAGTGGCACGAACGCCGGAGGTCACGTCGTCGGGGCACGGGCGGGTTCCTCCTCCTCGATGCGGGCGGCCGTTCGATCCTCGCCCGGACGGGTGCCCAACAGTTCGTGCGCACGGCCGAAATCCGGTCCCCGGAATGGTGGCCCGCAACAGCGGCGAGGTCACGGTCCGGGACATCACGCCCCCTCGCCGGGAGCCATCCTGCCCAGGGCGGCCGGCACGACCTCGGTCCACGCGTCGCGATCGGCCTCCTGCGGAGCCAGGGGCAGCCGCCCGGCACCGTCGGGGACGGGGATCGCCGCCAGCAGCGCACGTGTGTACGGGTGCAGGGGGTCGCGCCAGATCGTCTCCGTGTGGCCCGACTCCACGATGCGACCGCGGTACATGACCAGGGTCCGGTCGGCGATCCGCCGGACGACGGACAGGTCGTGGGAGATGAACAGCATGCCGGCTGCCGCATCGACGACCAGCGACCGCATCAGCGCCGCGACGCTCGTCTGGGTCGATGCGTCCAGCGCCGAGATCGGCTCATCGGCGACCAGCATCCGCGGCCGGGCGGCGAGGGCCCGCGCGATGGCGATGCGCTGCTTCTGACCACCGGAGAACTCGTGCGGATACCGGCGCACCGCCTGCGGATCGAGGCCGACCCGCATCAGCCACTCGTGCGGCTCGGACGGCTCCTCCCCGCGCGCCACGGCCGCCCGCACGCCGTCCTGGATCTGGTCACCGACCGGGCGGCGGGGATTGAGCGAGGAGTTCGGATCCTGGAAGACCATCTGGATCCCCGTCATCGCCGCCGCGCGCCGACGGAGGCCCAGGACCGGCACCTCCTCGCCGGCGAGGCGGACGGTCCCCGAGGTGCGGCGCTCGATCCCGACGATGGCGCGAGCCAGGCTCGATTTGCCGCAGCCGCTCTCCCCGACGAGGGCCACCACCTCACCGGCGCCGATCGCCAGCGAGGCACCGTCGACTGCTCGAAGGGGCGGTCGTCCCCGGTAGTCGACGACCACGTCGTCGACGGTGAGCACCCCGGCCGGCCGCGGCACGGCCGATCCGGACAGCCGGCGGCCGGAGATCGTGTGCTCAGACATCGTCGCGCTCCTGCGGGGCGTCGTTCCCGTCCGGCAGGACGGTCGGTACGGCCGGAGCCTCGTGCCCGGCGACCAGCTCGGCGGCGAGTTCCGCGGGGTCCTCCTCGAAGGTGGAGCCCGGCAGCGCCGCGAGCAGCGACTTGGTGTACTCGTGCCGGGGTGCGGTGAACAGCTGGGAACGCGGCCCTGACTCGACGACGGCGCCGGCGCGCATGACCGTCACCTCGTCCGCGACGGAGCTCATCACGCCGAGGTCGTGGGTGACGAGCAGGACGCTGAGACCCATGTCGTCGACCAGCTCGCGGAGCAGCTGCAGCACGCCGGCCTGGACGGTGACGTCGAGCGCGGTCGTCGGCTCGTCGGCCAGCAACACGTCCGGGCCGCAGGCCAGGGCGACCGCGATGGCGATGCGCTGGCGCTGGCCACCGGAGAACTGGTGCGGGTACTTCCCCAGCGCGGTCTCGGCGTCGGGCACGTGCACGCGGGTGAGCAGGGCGGCCGCCCGAGCGCGGGCCTCGGCCTCGCGCAACCCGAGATGGTGCCGGACGTGGTCGGTGAGCTGACGGCCGACGGCCAGCTGCGGATGCAGGCTCGTCGAGGGGTCCTGGAACACCATGGCCACGCGCCGGCCGCGCACGCCACCGAGCACGGCGGCCGAGGAGCCGACGAGCTCGATCGGCTCCCCGCCTGCAGCCGCCGCACCGAGGACGATGCTCCCCGACACGCTCATGGAGGCGGGTAGCAGGCCCAGGACCGCCAGTGCCGTGATCGTCTTGCCGGAACCGGATTCACCGGCCAGCCCGTGGATGCTGCCACGGCCGACCCGCAGGTCGAGACCGTTGACGATGGGCCGGGGACCCTCGGCGGTCGCGAGGTCGATGCGCAGGTCGCGGATGTCGAGGGCGACCTCGCCGGACGGTGTGCGCGTCACAGGGTCGCCCCTCCCCCGCGAACCGTCACGGACTTCGGATCGAGGGCGTCGCGCAGGGCGTCACCGACGAAGTTGAAGGCGATGACGATCGTCAGGATGGCCAAGCCGGGGAACAACCCGAGCCACCACGAGTCGAAGTTCTGCACCGCGTCGGAGACCATCGATCCCCATTCCGCGGTCGGTGGCTTCGCGCCGAGACCCAGGAAGGACAGACCCGACAGCAGCAGGATCGCCGTCCCGATGTCGAGGCTGGCCAGGACCAGGATCGGGCCGACGACGTTCGGCGCGATGTCCCGCAGCAGCAACCGCCACGAGGAGAAGCCGAGCAGCTTCACCGAGACGACGTAGTTCGACGTCCGCAGCCCCAGGACCAGGCCACGGGTGAGGCGGGCGTACGAGGGCCAGGACACGATCAGCGCGGCCAGGACCGCGTTGAGCAGCGAGGCACCCAGGGCCGCCGCGATCACCATGGCGAGGATGACGGTCGGGAAGGCCATCACGAGGTCGGTGACGCGCATGACCAACTCGTCCACCCAGCGGCCGAAGAAGCCGGAGGCCGCGCCCAGGACAGCGCCGATGAGCACCGACATCACGACGAGCAGGAGTGCCAGCGGGATCGTGACGGTCGCTCCGCTCAGGACGCGGGAGAAGACGTCGCGGCCGAGGGCGTCCGTACCGAAGATCGTCCCGGAGCCGGGCGCCTGCAGCCGGGGCAGGTCCTGCGCGAGCGGATCGTGCGGTACGACGAAGGGCGCTACGACGGCGACGACGAGCCAGAGCAGGACGACGACCGCGCCGACGATCCCCAGGGGGGCCGACCAGCGACCCAGACGCATCCGGGGCCGCCGCCGGCCCGGCAGGTCGGCAGCGGGCCCGGGCTGAGTGGCCGGCAGCACCGTGCGCGTCACGCGAGCCTCACCCTCGGGTCGATCACGCCGTACAGGATGTCGACGACCAGGTTGACCAGGAGGTACGTCGCCCCGATCACGAGCCCGACACCCATGACGCCGGGGAGGTCGAGGTGGGACGCGGACTGGTAGGCGTAGCTGCCGATACCGGGCCAGGAGAACACGGACTCGACCAGCACGGTGCCGCTGAGCAGGCTGCCGAAGGCGAGCCCGACAACGGTCAGGATGGGGACACTCGCTCCGCGGAGCACGTAGGCGCGGACGACGGTCCGGGTCGGGAGACCCTTCGCCCGCGCGGCCCGGACGTAGTCCTGGTCGAGGATCTCGAGCACCGCCGTGCGGACGAACCGGGTCAGCAGTCCGACCGTGTAGAGGGTCAGCACCAGCACCGGCAGGAAGAGGTGCGACAACGCGTCGAGGAACGTGTCGAGCTGCCCTGCCAGCAGCGCGTCCACCGTGTAGAGCCCGGTGATCGTGGGCGGCACGTTGAAGTCGGACGAGAGCCGACCGGAGCCGGGCGCGATGTGCAGCTGGAAGTAGAAGGCGTAGTACAGCACCAGCGCCAGCCAGAACGTGGGGACGCTGAGCCCGGCGAGGGACACCACTCGGAGCACGTGGTCGGTGGTCTTGCCGCGGCGGTAGGCCGCCAGCGTTCCGAACAGCACACCGATGAGGACGCTCAGGACGATGGCGCCGAGCGCGATCTCCAGGGTCGCCGGCACGGCGGCGGCAAGGTCGGAGGAGACCGCGTTGTGCGTCGTGGTGGAGGTACCCAGGTTCCCGTGCAGCAGGTTCCCGAGATAGGTGACGTACTGGACGACGAGGGGCTTGTCGAGGCCGTACTCGGCGCGGAACTGCGCGACGATCGCCGGGTCCTCCGCCGCCCGCTGACCGAGGCTGGCCGCCACCGGGTCGCCGGGAACGAGATTGGTCAGCACGAAGGTCACGAGCGTCACGCCGACGAGCAGCAGGAGCGAGGTGACGACTCTGCGGAGCACGTATCGCGCGAAGGGATGACCGGTGCCACGGACCCGGGCAGGGCCCCGGCGCATGTTGCGCCGGGGCCCTGCCGTGGTGCCCGTGTCCCCGGCCGTGCGGGTCATGGACACGTCAGCCGACTACTTGCCACCGAGGGCCGCGATGTCGAGGGTCCAGACCGCGTTGTAGACGACTCCGGTGACACTCGACTTGGCCGCGATGTTGTTGCCCGGCTGCAGCAGCGGGACGAACGGCCCGGAGTTGTTCAGGGCCCGCTGCAGGTCCTGGAACTGCGACGTGCGCTCCTCGTCGCTGCCCCCGGCGGCGGCGGCGGTGGCCAGCGCCGAGACGGTGGTGTCGGCGCCCTTCGGCCATCCGGCGCGGAGACCGAGCACGTTCCCCGGCGTGAAGACGAGGTAGTCGCTGGGGTCCGGGTAGTCCGGCCCCCAGTACCAGAGGCCCATGGTCTCCTTGCCGCCGCGGTACGCGTCCAACTCGGTAGCCACGGGCGCGGGAGCCAGGTCGACGTTGATACCGGTCTTCTTGAGCTGTGCCTGCAGACGCTGGGCGATGGTCGGGAACTGGATGCCGTTCAGCGTGACATCGCTCGGGAAGCTCAGCGTGACCTTCTCACCGGCGTAGCCGCTCTTCGCGAGGGCGGCCTTGGCGGCGGCGGGATCGGTGCGGAGCGCATCCGACTTGTCGAGCGCCCCGAGGAACATGCTCGGCACGACACCGGCCGCCTGCGACGTGCCGGCCCCGGCCATCGAGACCAGGTCCTGGTAGTCGATGGACGCCTTGACCGCCTTCACGAAGTCCGGGTTGCTCGTGATCCGGGAGACGGCCGGGCTCTGGTTCAGCATCAGGAAGATCACGTTCGCCGACGGGTCACTGGTGACCTTCACGCCGCTGCCGAGGCCGTTGACCTGGTCGCCGGAGAGGTCGAGCGCGATCTGCGCGTCGCCTCCCTGGACGTTGATCTTCTGCGTCGCCCCTTCGACGTTGCGGATGACGACGCGGGTGTAGGTCGGCGTGGCGGCGCCGTCGTACTTCGCGTTCTTCGTCAGCACGACCTGCGAGGCGAGGTTCAGCGATTCCAGCACGTACGGTCCGGACCCCGCCGAGTGCGTGTTGAGGTACTTCTCGGCGCCGTCCTTCGCATCGGTGGAGCCACCGTTGGCCTTGAGGACCTTGGAGTTCAGGATGCCGAGGGCCGGGTTGGCGAGGATCGAGGGCAATGCCGGCGTGGGCGTGGCCGTCGTCAGCACGACGGTCTTGTCGTCCTTCTTGGTCACGGTGACGCCGTCGAGGAGGAACGACGGGTTTCCCTTGACGCCGATGACGCGCTGGAGGGAGAAGACCACGTCGTCGGCGGTCATCTTCGTGCCGTCGGAGAAGGTGTGCGTGCCCGTCAGGGTCAGGGTGAAGGTCTTGGCGTCGGAGGACTCGTCAAGGGTGGCCACGCCCGGCACCACCTTCGAGACGTCACCGCCCTTGAACGTCAGCAGCGTCTCGTACAGCGCCTTGTCGACCAGCTCGCCCGTCGGCTCGAACATCCGCGCGGGGTCGGCCGTCTTCAGGTCGAAGGCCTTGTCGATGACGAGCGTCTTCGGGGCCGCGCCGGCGCCGCTGTCGGACTTGCCGGAGCTGCATCCGGCAGCCAGCATGGACAGGGCTATGGCGGCTACGCCGACAGCCAGGGGTCTTTTGCGGCGGCTGTGAACCACAGGGGGCCTCCAGGGTGATGAATCGGCAGGACCATGACGGTCCGTGACGGGATGACAACTTTTCGCCGCCACAAAGGCGACCTCACCGCAGGTGAGGTCGCCGCTGAACGTTGAAGACAGTCGGTGATATGCCTATCACGCTGCGTCTAGCAGCTGCGGCCCGGCCTCCGGACCGACCGTCGCAGCGACCGCGGCCGCTCCGGCGGAAAGGCGCAGCTCTCGCGCGAGCGAGATGGCATGGAGCTACCCGGCAAGGGTCGATTCGGGGTCGCTATGGACCTCCACGCAGACGCTCACGTGGTCGGCGTCCCCGATGCGGAAGTCCTCCACCAGACGCAGCCGGCCCTCCGGATCAGGGGCCTGGACGACGCTCCGGCTCGACCCGGAAACGACGGCGCCGCCCTCGACCAGTACGTGGGCGAACGACACGTCCAGCACATCTCCCGACCGGGTGCCGACGAAGCGGCCGAAGGTCACCGTGTCACCGTCGTAGTCACCCCAGACCACGCCGTCGCGCTCGGAGTAGCGGAACCTCGACGGGGACTCCGGATCTACCGTGCTGGCCGTCGAGGACTCCATGACGAACTCGCGGCCGTCAAGACTGGGCGCCTTGGGTGAAGCGATCACCCCGGCATTATGTACGCGCGCTCAGGGGTGTTCCGCGGATCGGAGCGGACCCCCGGCCTGGCTTCACCCATATGCGTGTTGTCCGGGTCACCCACCGCCGGCACCGGCTTCGCCGACACCCACCACTCCATGTCCTGAGGCCACCGTCACCGGCACGCCGTCCACGAGGAGCAGGGTGGCAGGCGTGTGTCGGAGGTCGTGCCCATCGTCGCCAGCGGTGAGTTCGGAAGGACCAGCCAGACAACGGGGTGGTCACGCTCCAGTTCGCCCAGGAGCGTGTCCGGCCTTCGGCTCCGGGGTACCCCGCTCACCGCTGAGCAGCCAGCCAGGGACGAACAGCTCTTCGGCGCCCTGACCGAGGCTTCCGCTCCCCGGGGCGGTTCCGCCATCTCTGGGTCGTCGAGCGACAGGGGGACGGCATGCCCACCCGACGCCGACTCAAGGGCCGCACGATCGCCGCCCTGGCGGCCGACGGCTTCGAGAAGGTCGAGCTGACCGTTCCGCTGCGAGCCCTGAAGACGGCCGGCGCCAAGGTCGATGTCGTATCCCTACGGCGCGGACGGATCCGCGGGGTGAACCTGCACATGCCGGCCAGTCGGGTCCGCGTGGACAAGACGATCGGCGAAGCCGATCCCGGCGACTACGACGGCCTGCTGTTGCCCGGCGGGTTCATCAATCCCGACCTGCTCCGGCAGTCCGCCGCAGCACGGGAGTTCGTGCGCGCGTTCGCCGCAGGTGACAAGCCCATCGCCACCCTCTGTCATGGACCGTGGGTACTCGCATCGGCGGGACTTGTGGGCGGACGGACCCTCACCTCCTGGCCCGGGATCCGCGACGATCTGGTGAACGCGGGTGCCACCTGGCTCGATCAGGAGCTCGTCCGGGACGGGAACCTCACCACGAGCAGAGGGCCCCAGGACATGGCCGCCTTCGTCCCCGGAATGCTCGATGCCTTCGCGAAGACGTCGCCGGAGCCGGCGACGACAGCACCGCGTCGTGAGTCCGATCCGCAGCACGACGCACCCCCCGGCTGGGCCGTCGCCGCGCTGCGATGGTCGCCGAAGCCGTCAGCAGCCGCCGTGGTGGGCATCGGCTTGGCCCTTGCCGCCCAGCGCACCCTGCGTGGCCCGGCTGCGCAGAGCTGAAAGACCCGAACGGCAGATCGTGCCCGTGCCCGGGGCGGCCACCTCTTCGGTGGTGGAGGGCTGAGAGTCATCACGTAGGTCGATCAGCCGCCGGTAGCGAGACATGAGTCGGCGGATTCGCCGACTCCGTGTCCTGACTTGGTCACCATCGATTCCTCGGGCCCGGGGGGCCTACCGCGCGACGGTTTCCGCGACGCCGAGCAGCTCCAGGTCCGCCCTCGACGGCAGCCCCTCCCAATCCCCGGGGGACAGACAGGCGAAGGCACCCGCCCTGGCCCCCGCCTCCAACGCGGCGGTCGTGTTCTGGCCGCTCAGCCGGGCAGCGAGGTAGCCGGCGACGAAGCCGTCCCCGGCGCCGACGGTGTCCAGGGCGACGACCGGGAACGCCGGCTGCCGGAGCAGCGCGCCGTCACTGATGGCGAAGGCCCCCGACGCGCCGTCCTTGAGGACGACCTCGGTGCAGCCGAGAGCCGCCACATCGGCTGCGACGTCGGCGACGAGGGCGGCCCGCTCATCCCCCGACTCAGGCCTCGGAGGGACCTCCCGCCCCATGAGCAGGAGAGCTTCCTCGACACCGGCGAAGAGGTACGTGGCCCGCGCGGCGACAGCCCGGTAATGGGGCCGCGCCGCGTCTGCGGACCAGAGCTTGCTCCGGTGGTTCACGTCGAAGGAGACCGGGACGTCGTGGTCGTCGGCGATGTCGACGGCGTGCAGTACGGCCTGCCGGGCGGTGTCGGACAACGCCATGGTGATGCCGGTGACGTGGAGCAGATCGGCTCCCGCGATGACCGCCGGGCCGACGTCGTCGGGTGTGAGCTGCGATCCGGCGCTGCCGGCCCGGTAGTACGTGACGACCTGGTTCACCGAGGTCGGCCGCTCCTTGAGCATCAGGCCGGTCGCCACGGTGGCTGAGCGGCGGACCTGCAGTGTCACCCCCTCGGCACGCAGCTCACGGACGACGAGGTCACCGATGCTGTCGGCGCCCAGACAGCCGATCCAGGTCGCGGGGACCCCGAGGCGGGACAACCCGATCGCGACGTTGGACTCGGCGCCGCCGATGCCCAGGCGCATGACCGGCCTCGTGTGCAGTGCGCCGACTTCATCGGCCCGCACGAGCCCCATCGTCTCGCCCAGCGTGACCACGCCGCCGTTCATGCAGCTGCGTCCCGCACGACGCTGGACAGCTCGTGCGCCCGCTTGGTGAGCGCGCCAAGGTCCCCGCCGCGGAGAGCATCACCGAGCAGGGGGCCTCCCACGCTGACGGCCACCGCTCCGGCCTTGGCCCACTCCACCGCGGCGGCAACGTCGACACCTCCGGAGGGCACCGCTGCCAGGTTCGGAAAGGGCCCCCGTAGATGGCCCAGATAGCCGACGCCGAGTGTCTGGGCCGGGAAGAGCTTGACCGCCCCGGCCCCGGCGGCGATCGCGGCACGGACCTCGGTAGGCGTCATTGCACCGGGCAGCATCACCCCACCCCGCTGGACGACCGCACTGATCACATCGACGTCGGTGTTCGGCGACACGATGAACCGGGCCCCGGCGTCGAGCGCGGCAGCGGCGTCGTCCGGTGTGAGGACGGTACCGACACCGACGACGGCACCGTCACCGAGCGCTTCGATGATGCGCGGGAGCTCAGCGATGGTGCCGGGGGTGGTGAGCGTCAGTTCCAGGGCGCCCACGCCTCCGGCGACGAGGGCCTCCAGGACGGGCAGGTAATGGGTCGCGTCGGGAGCACGGAGCACGGCGATGACGCGGTTGCTGCCCAGCACGTCTGCGATCGACTGGCTCTTCACGCATGGACTCCTTCGTAATCCTTGGCTGGTTCCCGCCCGCGACGTCGCGGGCGGGGGTCCGGCGCACGGCGTCCGCAACCGGACGACGGTGCTGGTCAGTGGAAGTACTGCGCACCGTTGACGTCGATGACCGCACCGCTGACGAACGCGGCATCGTCGGAGGCCAGCCACCTGGCGGCGCCCGCCACGTCGCCAGGGCGACCAGGGCGACCTACCGGGATGCCTGCGAGGGTGCGCTGCTTGGACTCCGCCGAGGTGAACGTGTCATGGAACGGCGTCGCTTCGATGAAGCCGGGCGCGAGCGCATTGACGGTGATGCCCTGCGGGCCCAGCTCGGTGGCGAGGGCCCGGGTGAAGCCGAAGACACCCGCCTTCGAGGTCGCGTAGCCGAGTGCTCCGGGGTGGCCCCCGGTGTGGCCGGCCAGTGATGCGACGTTGATGACCCGTCCGGTGCCGTGCGTCGGCAGGTGCGGCACGGCGTGATGGGTGAACAGGAACATGCTGTCGAGGTTCACCGACAGGATGGAGCGCCAGGCAGCCAGGTCCAGCGTGGCCAGTGTGGCCCGCTGCACGAGGCCACCCACGTTGTTCACCAGGACGTCGAGCTGACCGAACTGCTCGAGGGTGCGCTCCACGGCCGGGACCACGTCCGGCTCCGACGTGGCCTCGACCGCCAGCGCCAGCGGCGACTGCCCGGACGGCGTCACCAGCTGCTCGAGGAATGCGTCGTCGGGGGCGTGGGTGCGGTAGGTCAGTGCGATCCTCGCGCCGGCCTCGGCAAGGGCGAGGGCGATCGCCGCCCCGATGCCCACGCCGCCTCCGGTGACGAGAGCCGTGCGTCCGGCGAGCTGAGGGCTGGTTATGATCTGTCACTCCTGTCGGTGCTGATCTCGGACGTACCGAACGCGTTGGCGGCGCCCCACCGACCGGCGGGGTACCTCGTGACTGCTCTGCCACGCAGTACCGCTTATGCCACGCGGTAGCGCTCGACGACCTCCATGTTCACCTCGACCCCCAGACCGGGGCCGGTCGGGACGTTGACGTAGCCGTCCTGCAGGACGAAGGGCTGCACGAGGAGGTCATCCCGCAACGGGTTGTGCGTCCGGTCGAACTCGATGACCGGCTCGTTCTGGAGCGGGACGGCGCGGTGGGCGTGCGGTGCGAGCGGGAGTGCGCTGCAGACGTGCAGCCCCGCGCTCAGCGCGATGCCGGACCCCCACACGTGCGGGATCGTCCGGAGGTTCTGTGCGGTGGCCAGCGCGACGATTCGTTGCACCTCCGAGATGCCGCCGCAGACGCAGATGTCCGGTTGGACGATGTCGACGCATCCGCCGTTGATGAAGTCACGGAACCCGTACCGGGTGTACTCGGCCTCACCGCCCGAGATCGGGACGTCCAGCGCAGCGCGCACCCGGGCGTAGCCGCTGCGGTCCTCCGGCGGTACCGGCTCCTCGAAACACTCGAAGCCCGCCGACTCCAGCACCCGCCCCATCGCGATCGCCGTGCTGGACGTGTAGGCGTGGTTGGCGTCGGCCAGCAGCTGGAAGCCGTCGCCCAGGGCTTCCCGGACGGCCGCCACGCGCGCGCCGTCCTCGCGCACCGGGAGCAGGCCCACCTTCATCTTCAGCATCGAGAACCCGTCGGCCGCGTACCGGGTGACCTCCTCGGCCAGGGCCCCCAGGTCACGTGTCGGGTCGAACTCGGTGTGCGAGTAGTACCCGCCGGTCCCGTAGGCCTTGACCCGCTCCCGGAACCGCCCCCCATGAGCGTCGACACGGGGACGCCGAGCTCCTTGCCCAGCAGGTCCCACAGTGCGATGTCGATCGCGCTGATGGCCTCGATGTAGGAGCCCTTCTGGCCGAAGTCCCGGCTGAGGGTGTAGAGGCGCTCCCAGACGACGGCCGGGGACGCGTCCGGCATCGCCATGAGCACTGGTCCGAGGACCGACTCGATGCACGCCTCGACCGGCTCGGCCGGGCCGTACTGACCGCCCTCGCCCCAACCGACGAGCCCGTCGGCGGTCGTCAGCCGCACCAGGAGGCTGTTCCGCTCGGGGAACTCTGCCTGTGAGGAGTAGAACCGCCCGGCGCCCAAGGGCACCTTCAGCACGAACGTCTCCACGCGATCGATCTTCACCATGACCTCCGATCAACCCGGGCGATCGGCGGCACCCCGGGCGAGAACGCATCGAAGGTAGCAGGAGATCTGAGGACCTTGAGGAAGAAGAGGCGCAGATACGGGTCGACTGGCCGCCTGCACCATAAAAGACCTGGTCAGCGGCGTTGTTGACGTCTAGCCCCGCAGATGATTAATCTCCAGGACATCTGAGGACTAGCGCCTCCATGGTGGCTGCGCGCGTCCCGTGACCCCTCCTCGGGTTGCACTCCTCAGCTCGGCATTCGGCACCGCGCCGTGCCATCGGTCCGACAACGGAAGCAGGGTGACAACGATGTCGACAGCCTGGCTGATCTGTGACTTCGTGCTGGTCTTCGTGGCGATCGCGCTCGCGATCGTGCGTCTCAAGATCAACCCTGCACTGGCGCTCCTCATCGGCACGCTGGTCCTCGGCCTGACCACGGGCGTCTCTGCCAAGGACGTGGTCGACGGGGTCAACGAGGGCTTCGGCTCACTGATGGCCGAGGTGGGTCTGCTCATCAGCCTCGGCGTGATCATGGGCTTCCTGATGTCGAGTTTCGGCGCCGTTCAGCGGATCGTGGAGGCCATTCTCCGGCTCTTCGGGAACAGGGGCGCGCCGTTCGCCTTCGGCCTGACGCTGTCCAGCATCACCCCGGCGATCTACTTCGACGTCCTGCTGGTTCTGGTAGCCCCCATCGCGCGACGCGTGGCGCGCCGCACCGGGCGTCCCGTCGCGTCACTGGCCGGGCCGGTGGCGCTGGGGCTGGCCGCCGGCAACGCCCTGGTCATCCCCGGCGCGGCCATGCTCGCCTACCTCGGCGCGGTTGGCGTCGACGCCAGCGACATGCTCCTGCCCGGATTCGCCGTGGCCCTGCCGGCGGTCGCGCTGACGACGGCCATCTACCTGTTCCTGATGGAGCGGCTGCGCTGGTGGAATCCGGAGCGGGACGAGGAGCTCCTCCCCGAGGATGCGGAGGAGCCGACGGAGGAGGAGGCGGTGGGATCCTCCGCGCTTCCCCCCATCGGTCTCGCCCTCGCGCCCGTCCTGATCGTTCTGGTGCTCATCGTGGTCGGGATCGTGGCGCCGAAGGTAGGCATCGACCTCGCCGCCCTGAACTTCCTCGGCAGCCCCGTTGTCGCCCTGCTCGCCGGCGTCCTGACCGCCCTGGGGATCACGGTCGCGCGGCACGGTCTGGACGGCCAAGCGGCCACGGTGGACAAGGCCCTCGAGATGGTCGGGACGATCCTCGTCGTCACCGCGGTGGCGGGTTCCCTGGGGCAGGTCATCGCCGGGACAGGGATGAAGGACGTCCTCGCCGAACTCTTCCAGGCAAACGAGGCGATCCCGCTCCTGCTGGTCTGGCTCGTCGCCGCGGTGCTGCGGATGGCCATCGGTGGGCAGACCGTCTCGGGGCTGACCGCCATCGGCATCATCGCCCCGCTCATCGGCTCGATCGGGCTCTCGCCGATCCTGGTCTCGCTCGCCGCCGGTGCCGGTGGCTGCTTCGGCGGTCAGTTCAGCGACAACGCCTTCTGGATGCTGCGCAGCCTGTTCGGGCTGTCGACCAGGGGCACGCTGAAGACCTACACGCTGTCCCAGTCGTTGCTCTCGGTCGTGGTCCTGGCCATCGTCCTCGTCGCCGACATCTTCGTCTGACGGCTTCCGCGCGTCCGGTGGCGCCCGCGCAGGCTGCGGTCGCCCCGGACTCAGCTCGCCGAGGGCGGCCGCCGGAGCTCCGCCTGACGCTGGTTCAGCTCGCGCTGCACCGTCTTCACGTGCTCGCCGGCGAGAGCGCTCGCGCGTTCGGCATCGCCACCGATGATCGCGTCGGCGATGTTCTCGTGATCGGCGTGAGCGCGCCGCAGCCGGCCCGGCATGCCGATCACCTTCATCGAGTACTCCTCGAACTGTGCGGCGATGGAGTCCCACATCGTGAGCAGCAGCGGGTTCCCGCTCGCTTCGGCGACCGCACGATGGAACAGACCGTCCAGCCTGACGAACTCCTGCTGGGTGACGCTCGCGTCCGCAGCGGCGGCCACGATGGCCTGGAGGAGTTCCCGGTGGTGGTCGGTCAGCCTGCGTGCGGCCAGCTCAGCGGTCTGCGTCTCGATGGCCACCCGAACCTCGCACAGATCGCTCACGGTGAACCCGCCGGCCAAGGTCATGTCCAGGGGCCCGATGCTGCTCGGGCGGTCGCTGATGACGAAGACCCCGCTCCCGTGCGCACTACGCAGGTAGCCGGCCGCTTCCAGCGTCCGGACGGCCTCACGCATCGAGCTGCGACCGACTCCGAGTTGCTTTGCCAGGTCCTTCTCGTTGGGGAGCCTGGAACCCACCGGGTAGTCACCGGAGGAGATGAGGGACTTGAGTTCCGTGGCCACGGCGTCGGACAGCTTCCTGCGAGGCACCTGCCGGTCCTGCGTGGTCACGCCCTTTCCTCTCGATGAAGGCGGGGCCCAGGACGGGACCACCTCATGATCACCGTTCCCGCGCAGAGTACCTACGTGCCCCCTACAAAGCCCAAGCACGCCGTCTTGGCCCACGCGCTCGGCGCGGATGAAGTCGTGGTGGCCCGACCACCGTTGCGTGGGCGAGCAGCAGCCTCGACACCATGCGCACCGCGCTCAACGCCCATTCCTGGCCCCGCGGCGCACCACCGGTGCTGCGAACGGTCATCGGCCCCCGGACCGACGCGTCAGACGACAACGTGATCAGCCAGCCCCTGTAGCCCGACTCGACGCGGCGGGATCTCGCCCGACGATCGCGCACCGGCCGCGGAGCGCCCAGGACCGGTCGGGCTGCTCAGTGCGAGAGGCCCTGGGGGGCGCAGTGCTCGGGAAACGGTTCGTCGGCGAGGTGACGCAGGATCCGCTCGTTCAGGGCGGCGAGGGTGTCGAGCTCGTCGGGGGTAAACAGGTCGATCAGATGTCGGCGGACCGCGTCCACGTGCAGCGGCGCAGCGGCCTCGACGGCGCGGCGGCCGGCGGGGAGGAGACGGATCATGGCGCTGCGGGCGTCGGCGGGATTGGGCTCGCGGAGGATCAGTTCTCGTTCCTGCATACGCCGCACCTGATGGGAGAGCCGGCTCTTCTCCCATTGCAGGAGGACGGACATCTCCTGGGCGGGCATACGACCCGCGGGGTGTTCCGAGAGCACCGCGAGGATCTCGTAGTCGGCCTCGCTCAGTCCGGAGTCCCGGAGCAGGTGTCGCTGCAGCCGCACGGGCAGCCGGTGGGACGCGTGCTTGAAGGCGCGCCAGGCCCGGTCCTCGCGGGGGTCGAGCCACTTCGGGTCCATCGGCATGCGCCACCCTAGCGCGACGTTGACGCGTCAACCATCAGGCCTCTATGGTTGATACATCAACCTCACGTCTCAGGGAGTCAGTCATGACGCTGCTCGACCACGTCGTCCTCCAGGTCGACGACCTGAACGCCATCGGCGACTGGTACGACCAGGTCGTCGGCCTGGCCGGGGGTACGCGAACCTTCGACACACCGAACCTGATCGGGTACGCCCTACCTGGCGAGCCAGCCCAACTGTTCTTCTCCCTGGCGACCGAACCGGGTGGTCGCCAGACCCACCTTGCGCTCAGGGTCGAGGACGAGGTCACCGTCCGACGTGGCCACGAGTTCGCCACCGCGGCCGGTGCCGAGATCCTCCACGAGCCTCGGCTGTGGCCGGAGTACGCACCGGACTACTACGCGGTCTTCATCCGCGACCCAGCCGGAAACAACCTCGAACTCAAGTGCCACGCCTCAACGGCACAGCCAACTGACCCGGACACGACGGAGGAAC